>CAISJI010000074.1 GCA_903885565.1 uncultured Planctomycetaceae bacterium | reverse complement strand
GTCGCCACGGCAAAAAATTCGGCCGGGCTCTCCGCCGCGTAGTCATCAAACGCCACACTGCGCCCCTCGTCGAGCGCCTCGTCAAAGCGGGCGCGGCAGTCGGCCATCCCCCCGATCCAGGCCCGCCGATCGACGCCCTTGGGCAGAGGAGGCACGCCGTCGGTGTCGCCATCGAGCATGTCGACGGCGTGGGCACACTCGTGGATCACCACCGACCGGGGGCCATCGCGCAGCCGCCCCCCCTCCACCACGCGCGGCCAGGAGAGCACCATGCTCCCGCCGGCCCAGGTCTCTCCCAGCCGCGGCTCCTGCCATTCCAGCTCGCCGCCCCCCTCCAGCGGTGTCGCCTTCCGACCGAGATAATCACCCGGATAGACCAGCAGCGTCTGGAGGCTGTCGAAGTAAAAAGAGCCGGCGTCCCAGCCGAGCGTCAATAGCCCCGCCTGGGCGGCGATCGCCACCTTTACCTCGTCGGTGATCTGCAGGCCGCGGCAGCCCTCGAAGCGCTTCTCGGCCACAAACACGGCGATCCATTCCTGGAGCGTGCGTTGCTCGGTGGCGCCCAGCCAAGCGGCCTGCCGACAGTGGCGGCGCAGCAGTTCGTCCCACTCAGAGGGAAAAGGCTTTGCCCGGATCCCCTTCCGCCGTCGGCTGCGCCACCAGGAGAAGAGCATGGCAGCTAGCACGCAGGCAGGGGGTGGGTCGTCCTACGGCCGCGACACGTCAGGCGTGATCTTGAATCCATATTGGTTCAGATCGAGGGCCAGCACGATGCAGGCGATGGAGATCGCAATGAACGCCAGCACGAGCATCGCCGTGTAGACGTTGACCGGCGGGCGGGGCTGCGAGGGCTTGGCCATACGGCTGGGCTCCGGCGGAATCAGCGTTCGGGAAGGGAGATCGATACCAAGGGGAGAATCAATGCAGAGGGAAGATCAGGTCAGGCACGCAGCCTGGTCGCCACGCGGTCGCCACGCTGTATGACACCCCGAACAAACTCCCGAATCACCACCGCCACTGCCTTGTCAGCTTTTACATTCACGACACGCACGCGGCCGAGATACTGATCGTCGCGGTAGACATCCAACTCATGACCCATCTGCAGGCCATCGTCGCCGCCGAGGGAAACCTCGACGGAGTTGTCGGCCACGGCGGTGACAACACCGCTGACCTTCGGCACGCTGTCGCGGGGCAGGCTGTCGATTGAAAGGCCGCTCTGCTGCAGCAGCAGCCGGGCATTGGCCACCTGTTTTTCCAGCTGCGCCTTGCGTTCGTTGGCGATGGCGAGGAACGATTCCCGTTCATGCAGTTCCGCCGCGAGCTTGCTCGAACGGTCGACCTGCTCATTGACAGTGGCCTGCTGCTCCTGCACTTCCTTCCGCAGGCTGACCACCTTCTTCGTCGCCTCGTCCAGCTCGCCCCGCGCGGCGGTCAGCTCCGCCTGGGCGTCGCTGCGCTCCTTCTCGCGGGTTTCCTTCTCTTTCCGCAGGGCGGCGAGATCCTTGTTTTTCTCTTCGAGGGCGGTGTAGATCTTGGCGATCACCTGATCGCGGGCGGTTTCCGAGGTGTTTACCGCCGAGCGGAGTTGCGTGATCTCCTCCTCGAGCCGCGCGCGTTCCTTGCGGGCTTCTTCGAGCTGGAACTTGTAGCCGATCGGCTTGCCCGCCCGCGCATCAGCCGGAGAGCGCTCGATCTCATCGCGCCAGTTGGTGTGGGTGGAGTAGATGGCCACCGAAAAAGCCATGAACACAAGGCTCATGACGAACACCGCAAACACAAATATCTTGCCGATGATGTTCATGGCGTGCCTGCAACTACTTCAAGGATCTGCCTTTTGCCCCGGCCGACGCTCTGCCGGCTTTTCAGAATAGTGGTGCATCGGCAGGCCGGTCAACGCGCCTGCAGGTGCCCTGACCCCGCCATGCTCAGGCGCTCCACTTTGCCAGAAGGGCGTCACTGAACCGGGCCAGACACCCTCCGACGGGCCCGCAGACGCCCTCCAATCCCCTCCGCAAGTAGCCCCAGCACAATCGCCAGACAGCCCCCCGTCGGCACAGATCCCCAGCTGAGCCACGGGCTCTGCCGGCCATCGGGCGAAACCTGCACGGAGAGCGTCGCGGTGGCGCGGCGGGGCCCCCGGGCCAGCAGCCGGCCAGAGCCATCAATCGAGGCCGACAGGCCGGTGTTGGCGGCGATCACGAGCGGCGTCCGCACCTCCACCGCCCGGAAGATGGCGCTGGCCAGATGCATGTCGAGTTCGCTCGATCCCCAAAACCAGCCGTCGTTGGTGAGGTTGACGAGCACGTCGGGCCGGGTGCCCCGCTTTTGCAGTTCCCGCACCACCTCCCGCACTGCCCCGGGCAGCGTCGTCTCGTAGCAGATCGTGGGGGCCAGCCAATATCCCGCCACCCGCTCCGCCACCGGCGTCTTTCCCGCTGAGAGTCCGCCCGGCAGCGGTGTCAGCCGATAGAGCCAGGGATACTGCTCCGCCAGCGGCACATACTCGCCAAACATCACCGGATACATCTTGTCGTAGCGGCCCAGCGGCCGGCCGACGGAATCGAGAAACAGCGCCGTGTTGAAGTTTTGCATCCCACCCGGCACGGTGGGCGAGACCACCTGCCGATCGAGCCCCACCAGCCAGTGCGTGCCATAGCGGCGGGCGTAGGTGGCCAGCAGGTCGAGCCGCTCCTGCATCAATGCACGGCGGCAGCGGGCCTGCCGGGAGGACTCATCATCCCCCGCTTCAGCCGGCCCGAGTGACTGCTCCACGATCTCTGCAGGGAGCACTTCCTCCGGGGCAATCTCCAGCAAACCATAGCGCCACATCGTTTCGGGCCACACGATCAGATCGGGGCGGCTCCCCTGCTCAAGTGCCGCAGTGGTGAGGTCGTCGTAGTGGCGGAGCACCTCACCGGCGGCGGCTGGATCGTGTTTGAGTTCGGTGTCGATCGAGCCCTGCACCAGGAGCACCTGCAGCGGTTGGCCCACCGGTCCGGGGGCCTCCGCCAGCCGCCAGCTGCCATAGAGGAGTGCCAGTCCCAGCACGCCTCCGGCCGACACCAACCGCAGCACGCCCCCGGCCGACACCAACCGCAGCACGCCCCCGGCCGACACCAACCGCAGCACGCCTCCGGCCACCGCCAACCGCAGCAAGCCCCCGGCCACCACCGCCCCGCTCTGCTCCCGGCGCTGACTCCCCTGGCCAATTGTGCCGAACGGCTCCGGGGAGAAAGAGGCTGCCGAGTCTGAAGATGTTTCCCGGCCAGCCAGGAGCGTGGCCAGCGCCGCGGCGACCAGCATCACCACGCCACCGACACCCTCCGCGCCAAGACAATCGGCGCATTGAATCAGCGTGGTGAAGCGCCACTGCGTGTGGCCCAGGGCCCCGAGCGTAAATCCCCCCAGGATCGAGCCGCGGGCATGCTCCAGCCCCATCCAGCAGATCGGTGCAGCGGCCACCAGCGGCCACCGCCAGCGCCCCATCAGCCGCTGCGTGGTCCAGAAAAACAGCGGCGTGTAGAGCGCCAGATAGGCCGACAACGCCACCCAGCCGATGGAGGTGGCTGGATGCGGCAGCCGGAGCCAGTGGATCGACAGCAGCCAGTGAAGAAATCCAGCGCACCAGAGCATGCGCCAGGGATGCGCGACGTTTCCCATCCCCTGCCGGATCAGCAGCAACCAGGGGAGCGGCGCCACCCAGGCCAGCAGCCACAGATCGAATGGTGGCTGCACCAGAAACATCGTCACCGCCCCGGCCAGCGCCAGCCACCAAGCGCGGCGACTCTCCGGGGAGGGCATGTTCATGCCTCTTCCTCCATCGGCTCAGCCGCGACAAATTCGGCCAGCACCGCGCCAGTGCTCACCACTGCATCCTCATCGATCAGCTGCGCCGCCAACCGGCCCGTCACGGGTGCCTCCAGATCGATCGTGGCCCCGCCGGCGAGGAGTTCCACCACGCGATCCCCCTCCAGCACAAGAGAGCCCTCCGGCACCAGCCAGAGCGAGAGCACCAGCGGCATGCCGAGCAGGCCGAGATCGGGCACCAGCAGCGGGTGCTTCGCGGCTGGCGGGGGCGCGGGACGGCGCTCAGGGGAGGAGTGTGGTTCCATGGTGGGCAGGTGGCACGCAGGCTTGTCGCCGGTCACTTCTGCTCCCGCAGCCATTGCAGCACGACGCTGCCCACCGCCTCGAGCGATTCCGCCGAGCAGTTGGCGGGTGTGTCCTGCGTCGTGTGCCACTGCGGGTAGTCGAAATCGATCACGTCGCAGGTGGGGATCTTGGCGATCATGCGCAGCGGCACGTGGTCGTCTTCGACGGTGTATTTGGGGCGGGGCACGAACTGCCGCACCTGCATCCTGGCCGCCACGGCCCACAGCTCCTCCACCACGGGCCGCGTGTCGGGCCACGACACACTGTGGAATTCCTGGCAGATCTCCAGATTCCGGTCGCCCACCATGTCGAGCACGACGCCGCAGCGGTAGCTGTGCCGCTGCCCCCCGGGCTGCTGGTGGTCGGCATATTGCCGGGCAAAAAAATGGGAGCCGAGGCAATAGGGATCGCGCGGGGCGAAGACATATTCCTCACCATCGAAGAGGACAAAATCGACGCCGACATTCCCACCGATCGCGGGCATCGCATGGGCCAGTTCCATCAGCACCGCCACGCCGCTGGCGCCGTCATTGGCCCCCACGAACACCCCCTTGGGGTTGGTTGGATCGCGATCGGGAAAGGGACGCGTGTCATAGTGGGCCGCCAGCAGCACGCGAGTGAGCCGCTCGGGGTGCCATTCCACGATCAGGTTTTCCATCGGCACAGGCTTCCCGGAGCGCCGATCGCGAATCTCAAAGCGCTGCCGCGTCACCCGGGCGCCAGCCGCCTGGAAGTGGGCCTCCAGGAGCGCCCGCTGCCGCTCCATCACTGCCGATCCACTCGGCCGCGGTCCCAGGCCCGCCACGGTTTCCAGATGGGCCATCGCCGCGGCGCCGGAAAACTGGTGAGCCTCGTCGGCCCGAGCCGAGGCGGAGGTCCAACCGCTGGCGGAGATCAGGCAGGCCACGATCCAAAGGCCGAGCGAAAACCGTCTGCCCGCCGGGCGTGGCCCCGGGGAATCGGGGAGAAGGGGGCGGGGCTGTCTCAAAAACTGCATCAGTCTCTCCACCTTCCTCAAGCCAAGCCGGACGGGCTCCCGCCCACCACCAAGCTCCGCTGGTGTGCCGTAACCCTCAAGGAAAAAGTCTACCGAGTGCCCGGCCCGACCAGACAGCCCGTTCTGCCCGATCCCACCTGAGCAACTTGGGAGGTGGCTGCAAAAGGGGTAGGATCGCTTCTCTGGTTTCAGCTCCCGCGATCTTTTTTTGGACGCCTGATGAATCCTTCCCGCAGCCTGGGCCGGACCTGTTCAGCCGGTTGGTTCCGCTCCCTGTTACAGGTGGGAGTGGTGTGGGTGGCAGTGGTGTGGGCAGCGCTGGTGGCCGGGATGCAGCTGGCGCTGGCAGGGGGTGGGCCGGAGAATCTGTTTCTGGTCGTCAACGGCTCCAGTCCCCAGAGTCTGGCCGTGGCCAACGCCTTTGCCGCCCTGCGCCAGATCCCACCGATGAACGTGCTGATGCTCCCCTGGACCGGGAGCACCGAGGCTGTGCCGATCGGCACGTTCCGGGCCGAGATCCTCAAGCCGGTGCTGCAGGCGATCGAGTCCCGCAAGCTCGCCACCCAGATCGACGGCGTCGTGTATTCAGCCGACTTCCCCTGGAGGATCGACTTCGCCGACGAGCTGCCGGCTGAGTTCAAGGAGAAGGATCATTTTCCCTCCGCGTCGCTGACCGGCCTGACGATGCTCTATGGCGCCGTTCTCAGCGGCCGCCCCGCCTATCTCGATCCTGCCAGCAATCACTACTACCGCCCGCTCAATGCCGATGGCATGCCTGAGCAGACACACGGTTTCCGCAGCTGGTATGGCTGGGGACCGCAGGGAGAACTTCTCGAGGCGGGCGGCCCCCGCTACCTGCTTTCGACGATGCTCGGCGTCACGGCGGGACGGGGCAACACTGTGGCCGAAGTCGTGCATTCTCTGCAGAGCGCCGCCGCAGCCGACGGCACCCGCCCCGCTGGCACGATCTACTTCTCGCAAACGAAAGATGTCCGCTCCACCACCCGCAGCGGCCCCTTTCCATCAATCGTGAAAGAGCTGGAGAAGCTGGGGATCAAAAGCGAGATCATCACCTCCCCGCTGCCGGCCAAGAAGCGGGATGTGGCTGGCCTGCTGACGGGCGTGTCCGATTTCAACTGGGAAAGCTCCGGCAGCAGGATTCTCCCCGGAGCGATCTGCGAGAATCTCACGAGCTATGGTGGCATCTTCACCCCTTCGGCCGGCCAGACGCCCCTCTCTGAATTTCTGCGGGCCGGTGCCGCCGGCTCGAGCGGCACCATCATCGAGCCCTATGCCCTGCAGCCGAAATTTCCCCATCCGGCCATTCAGCTGCATTATGCCCGCGGCGCGAGTCTGGCCGAGGCCTTCTACCAGTCGGTGCACTCTCCCTACCAATTGCTCATGGTGGGAGATCCTCTCTGCCAGCCCTGGGCCCGCATACCAAAGGTGTCGGCGGTGACAGCGGCCGACCAAAAGCCGATGGCAGCAGGGCAGACTGTCACGGGTAGCCTGGAGATTTCTCCCACGGCGGAGGTGACGGGAGGGGCGGCCGTTGATCGCTTCGAATTTTTCATCGACGGCATGCGGACGGGGCAGTGCGACCCGGGAGAAACCTTCCTGCTCGACACGCTCCCGCTGGCAGACGGCCACCACGAACTGCGGGTGGTGGCGATCGACTCCTCTCCTGTGGAAACTCAGGGGCGACTGGTGCTGCCGCTGGTCTCCGCCAACCACGGCCATGCGCTCAAGCTCACTGCCCAGCCACTGCGGGTGAAGCCGACCGGCACGGTGCGGGTGAGCGTTGCCGGCCAGGGGCTCGACGGTGTGGCGATCTATGCGTTGGGACGCGTGCTGGGCCGAACCGGTGGCGGCGAGGCAACGATCGAGGTTCCGGCCGATGTGCTGGGACTGGGGCCAGTGACGATCCGGGCCACTGGCCGCGTCGGCACCGGGGCGATCAACAGCGTCAACGCGGAGCCAGTCACGATCGAAGTCACCGAGCACCCGTAGCGGCCACAGCCGTTGCACCACGGAAGTCGTACCCGGTCTAGGTCCGGGGCTGCCCATGCCCCATCGCCGGACGATCGCTACGGCCCTCCAGGGCCTTCCGCTCTCTCGAAAGTCGGCTGCGCTTCGCCTTCCATGGCTCCGCTGGCCGCCTACGCCGTCTCCTGGGGCACGGGCAGCCCCTCCCCGAACATCGATCAGGAAGGGTGACGGAGGCGAATCTGCTCGAACACAGCGGGTGATGGAGGCGGAGGGATCGGCGAACTTTTCGTCCGCACCGATCGGCTGCGGCCAAGTGACGAAACCTGCGCCGTCCCGCAGCCGGGGGCGCTACGGAAGTCCGCTTTGCTCGTCCGCAGCTAAAGCGTTAGGGACGACGCGATTAACCGCCAGACAGATGGTCGGTGGTGTTGAAGGCGATCAGTTCCGGTCCCGGCCACTCCAGCACGGTCACTGAGGCGTTGGCAAGCGCCGGCAGATGGGTGAAGGGACGCAGGGCCGCCGCGGCCAGCAGCGGATGGCGGGGGCCGAGGAGCTCCCCCAGGGCGGCTGTGAGCACGCCCCCGTGGGCCACCACGATCATCGCTGCCACATCGCGAGCCGCCAGCCGGCGGAGAGTTTCGCTGCCGCGCTGCGCGAGGGCTGCCCGCGACTCGCCGCCGGGAATGGAGTAGTCGACATCACCGCTGCGCCAGCTGGCCACCGCCTCGGGAAAACGGTGGTCGAGATCGGCCCACAGATGACCCTGAAAGACCCCTGCGTGGAGTTCGCGCAGGCCATCATCGAGCAGCAGCGGCAGCCCGAGGGCTGCGGAGATCGCGTCGGCTGTATAGCGGGCTCGTTTGAGCGGGCTCGACCAGATCTCGTCGATCGGTTTCTCGGCATTCTGCTGGCGGGCCCAGTTGGCCACCTCGAGCGCCTCAGCGCGGCCCCGCTGCGACAGATCGACATCCTCCTGCCCCTGCACGCGCTCCTCAACATTGGAAACGCTCTGCCCATGCCTCACGAGATATTGCCGCATCGTGGGAGGCCTACCGCAGGGGATTGGCCGGCGGCTGGGTGGCCATCACAGGGGCGACGAGTTGGCCGGGGGGCGGCACTGCCGGAGCAGCGGCGCCAGGCCCCTGGAGCACAAAGACCTCGCTTTGCGATTGTGCCGTGCCATGCGGACGCACAATGCAGATCACCTCGGCCTTGCCGTCGTGCTGCCGCACATGATCAAGCAACGCTCTCTCCCCCGGCGAAAGGGACGACGCGTGGGGAGCATTGGGCTGGGCGGCCTCGCTGGGGGAAGTGCCGGTAAAGGCCGTGGGGAGCGCTCCTGAGCGGTCGCGCCGGTCAAACGACACCGCCGGCATTTCCTCCGGCATGATCGGCAGGGCGGCGGCGGCGCCATCGGCCACGGCCCCGCTGGGATAGGCGCTGCGGTAAACGAATGCCAAGCCGGCTTCGTCGAGCTGTTCGTGGATGGTCGGCAAGGCGGCAAAGAAGCCTTCGTTGTCGGTCGGATCGGCGGCGTTGCAGACACCGATGAGCGTGGCATCAATGCCAAACAGCCCGCCGCCACTGCGCCCCTGCACCGGCTGGCCCGCCACCTGCACATTCGCCGGCCCGAGATATTTGTCGACCGCGGTGACGCGGCTGTAATGGATCGTGGGATCCTGGCCACCATTGCAGCCCATCGTGACGACCGGCTCGCCCGTCGCCGTGGCCCGCTGCTGACCTCCCACCCGCACCGGCTCCACCTTCACATCGGTGAAGATGCTCACCAGCGCCAGATCGCGTTTCAGATCCCAGGAAATCACCTGCCCCGCCAGGCCGCGCGGGCCGCCGGGACCGAAGAAATCGACTTCGATCCGCCCCTTCCCCTGGGAATCCCGGAAGATGTGGCCACAGGTGAGGATCAGTGCCTCCCCCTGTCGGCAGTCGATGACGGTGCCGGTGCCCCAGGAAACTCCATCGCCATCCTCCACCCGCAGTCGCGCCGTGGCTGCGAGCACGCGGGCCTCGAGCGCTGCTTGGGCCGCGGGGGCGAGCGTTTGCGGAGGGGTGCCTGCTGCAGCGGCGGCCTGTGCTCCGCGGACTGGCCCAGCTTCGCGGAGGCCCTGTGGCTGGCGCGGAACTGCGTCCGTTGGCTTGACGATGGCCGCCACTGGCGGCGGCAGGCGGGGGGACGATTCCAGCGGCAATGGCATGTGGGTCGGCATGGAGGGGAGCGGGATGCCAGGCACTCCCCCTCTGCCCAATGGTTTTTCCTGCCCGGCGGCCACAGCGCGGTCCGGGACGCCAGCCGGGGCTGGGGGCTGAGCCTCCCGGCTCTTGGCGAGGAGTTGCTCCAGTTCACCGCGGGTGGTGGCGCCGCTGATGCGACCCATCTCCTGTCCCTTCACCAGCAGCACATAGCAGGGCACGCCCGTCACGCCGAAGCGGCGGACCAAATCCCCCTCGCGATCAACATCGACATGCCGCACCACCCAACCAGCCGCGGAAATTTCTCCCATCAGCGGCGCCATCGAGCGGCAGGGGCCGCACCATGTGGCGGAGAAATCGAGCAGAACGACATCGGTGGCAGAGAGGGTCTGGGCCGGGGGAGCGGCCGACAATTGCTCAGCGCTGCCGGCGAGCATCGCAGCAATGAGAACGCCCCCCCGCCACGCGAAAAACGCGCGGTGGAGAGAGCGGACGACGGAGGCAGCGGTGGAAAACGGAATCATCCGGGGCTCCGTGCTGGTGGGCTCGTGCGGTGGCAACTGCGGATGAACGTCGGCGGCGGGCTGATTGAGCCCTGCCGACGACGGGGGTGAAACGGGCCGGGATAGTGCCGCCGAAGTGTCGGCGCGACAAGATCATTTTTGGTTCCCAGAGCCTGTTATGGCCGATGAATAGGGGGCAACCTCCGGGATGTGAAGCGGCCCGACGTCCGCAGTATCCGCAGCTTCCGCCGTTTCCTCCGGCTGGGCTGCACCCTGTTCCCCGACATCCCGCACCCTGCGCTGTTTCCCCGTTTGCCGTGCGGTTCCTACAATTCGCGTTTCCCGCCGCCATAATGAAAACCATGCCCCCAACCACCGTCCGCCGCATACTCGCGACCTCGGCCCTGCCCTATGCCAACGGGCAGATCCATCTGGGGCATCTGGTCGAGTACATCCAAACCGACATCTTCGTGCGGTTTCAAAAGCTGCGTGGCCACCACGCCATCTATCTCTGCGCCGACGACACCCACGGCACTGCGATCATGATCCGGGCCAGGGTGGAGGGGCGCAGCGAACGCGAGCTCATCGCAGCGATGCGCACCGACCATCTGGCCGATTTCAGCCGCTTCCAGATCGCCTTCGACCACTACGGCAGCACCGACAGCGACGCCAACCGGCAGCTGTGCGGGGAGGTGTGGCAGGCGCTGCGGGGCCGGGGGCTGGTCACCTCCCGCGAGGTGCGGCAACTCTACGACCCCACTGCCGGCGTATTTCTTGCCGACCGCTTTGTGCGTGGCACCTGCCCGCGCTGCCAGGGGGCCGATCAGTATGGCGATTCATGCGAGCTGTGCGGGGCGACCTACAGCCCGGCCGATCTCATCGATCCGGTGAGCACCCTCTCTGGCGCCGTTCCGGAGGTGCGTTCCGCTGAGCATCTGTTTGTCACGCTCGAGGCGATGCACTCATTCCTGCAGGAGTGGACGCAATCTTCCGGGGCACTCGATCCCCGCATCGCCAACTATCTGTCGGGGCATTTCCTCGGCGAGGAACTGCGCGACTGGGATATCTCCCGCCCCGCCCCCTATTTCGGCTTCGAGATTCCCGACGCTCCCGGCCACTACTGGTATGTCTGGTTCGATGCCCCGATCGGCTACATGGCGGCCACCAGCGAGTGGTGCGCTGCGCAGGCCGGTGCTGGCGAATCGTTCGATCGCTGGTGGCGCCGCGGGGGTGTCAACGAACCGCCCGCCGAGATCCACCACTTCATCGGCAAGGACATCACCTACTTCCACACCCTCTTCTGGCCGGCGATGCTCGAGGCGGCGGGGCTGACACTTCCCACCCGCGTGCGCGTGCATGGGTTTCTCACCGTTAACGGCCAGAAGATGTCGAAGAGCCGCGGCACGTTCCTGCTGGCCCGCACCTATCTCGACCACCTCGATCCGGGGATGCTCCGCTATTTCTATGCGGCCAAGCTCTCCGGCGACATCGACGACATCGATCTGAATCTGGAGGAGTTCACCGCCAAGGTGAATGCCGATCTGGTGGGGAAGGTGGTGAACCTCGCCAGCCGCACCGCCCGCTGGCTCGAGAGCAGCGGCCTCTCCGCCCGCTATCCCGACGATGGCGGGCTCTTCGCCCAGGCCGCTACCGAGGGGACCGAGATCGCGGCGGCCTACGAGGCCTGCGATTTTGCCCGGGCGATGCGCATCATCATGGCCGCCGCCGATCGGGCCAACGCCTATGTCGATGCCCAGCAGCCCTGGAAACTCGCCAAGGGGGGCCCGGAGGCCTCCGGCCGGCTGCAGGATGTGGCCAGCGTGGCGCTCAATCTCTTCCGCCAGCTGGCTGTTTATCTCGCGCCTGTGCTCCCCGAGTTTGCCACGCAGGTGGGGAACCTCGTGGGGGGCCCGATCACTTCGTGGGACCAATCGCAGCAGCCGGTCGTGGGGAGCAGCGTCGGCACATTCCAACCCCTCATGCGCCGCGTCGAAGCGGCGCATGTCGAGGCGCTGCAGCAGGCATCGCTCGCCCAAGCCCCCGTCACACCACCAGGAGCCTCCCCCATGGAACCGCAGACCACCCCCACCGATCCGGCTGAGCCGCTGGCCGCCGAACCGCTCGCTGCCGAGTGCACGATCGATGATTTTGCCAAAATCGATCTGCGGGTGGCCCGGATCGTGAATGCAGAAGAGGTGCCCGAGGCGAAGAAACTGCTCAAGCTCACGCTCAGCCTCGGCGGGGAGGCACGCCGCACCGTGTTCGCCGGCATCAAGGGCTTTCATACGCCCGAGAGCCTCGTCGGCCGGCTGGTGGTGGTGGTGGCCAATCTGGCCCCGCGGCAGATGAAGTTTGGGCTCAGCGAGGGGATGGTGGCGGCCGCCAGTGGAGCGGGCGCCCCAGGTGTCTATCTGCTCTCCCCAGATTCCGGAGCCCTGCCAGGCATGCGGCTCCACTAAAGCTTGCCAGACGTGGTCAGCGCCGCCAATGATTGGAAGGCGTCTTTGCCGTCATCTGGTTGGGGCACTCGCAGGTGGAGGATTTTTTCCATGGCACATGGTCCGATTTTGTTTGCCACCGATTTTTCCAGCGCCAGCGACGCGGCTTTGCCGCATGCCGCCTCTCTGGCCAAAGAGGCGGGTGCCCGGCTCGTGATTGTGCATGTGGAGGAGCCTCCCTTGGCCTACGGCGGTGGTGAGCTTTATTACGGGCTGCCTGAGCCAAACTCAGCCGCGATCGCGGCCATGCTTGAGCGGGTGAAGCCGGCTGATCCGGGCGTGGCGTTTGAGCACCGCATGCCGATGGGGAATCCTGCCGAGGAGATCGTGCAACTGGCCCGTGATGAAAAGGCCAGCCTGATCGTGCTGGGCACCCACGGCCGCAGTGGATTCTCCCGGCTGCTGATGGGGAGCGTGGCGGAGGTGGTTGTGCGGCGGGCGCCATGCCCGGTGCTTGTCTATCGGCAGCCGATAGAGAAACTCTCAACAGGCCAGCCTGTGCTCGCGCCTGCCTGATGGCACTGCGGCGGGTTCCAGTTCTTTCCTGCCCGAGTAACATCCCGGTGAGCCCTTCCCTACCGCCGATCCGCAGCCTGCTGGAGCAGCGGGCTTGGGTGCGCTCAAGCCTGAGGCAGGTGTTCGAAAGCCGCGGTTTTCTGGAGGTCGATACGCCTGTTCTCTCCTCCGAGGTGCTGCCGGAGGCCTATATCGATCCGATCGGGGTGCAGGTCGATGGCCCGGCGGCTCCGCTTCACTATCTCCAGGCGAGCCCCGAGGCGCTCATGAAGCGGATGCTCGCCCAAGGCGCCGGGGCGATCTATCAGTTTGCCCGCTCGTTTCGCGCCGGGGAGCGGGGGAAGTGCCACGATGTGGAGTTTGTCTTGCTTGAGTGGTATGCACCGGGCACGACGCTCGACGACTCTGCCCTCCTCCTGGAGAGCCTCTGCCACCATGCCCTCGGCACCGCTGGCATCGATCGCTTCACCTGCACCGAGGCCTTTGGGCTG
>CAISJI010000073.1 GCA_903885565.1 uncultured Planctomycetaceae bacterium | reverse complement strand
GTCATGGTTTGACAGCAGGTTCGACACCCATATACTCGCGCCCCGGAAGTCCACGGAAGGCGTCTGAGCATGGATGCAGAACACTCACTCAACAAGCCGCGAGCAAAGCTCAGTTACCGCTTGCTGCCGGGCAGCACGGGGAGGGCCAAGCCACGGGTTTCCGGAGCGTCCGCCGACGCTGCTCGGCCAACTCGGGCGCAGACGCCAAACGCGGGCAAGCCAAACGCGGGCAAGCCAGGAGCGGGCAAGCCAGGAGCGGTTGAACAGACCCCGCAGGTTCTCACAGCCAAGGAGCAGGCCGACATCTCCAGGCGGGTGGGCGAAGCATTTCGTGCCCGCATCGGACAGGCTCGGTATGCGGTGTGGTTTGGTGATGCGGCGGGGGTAGAGGTCCTGCCGGCAGAGAACGGGATCACCGGCGTCGTGATCACCGTGGGGGGCGATGGCTCCCACGAGTGGCTATGCAAGATGTTCCGGAAAGACTTTGAGGCCGCGGCGGGCGAGGTCTGCGGGAAGGGGGTTCGGGTGCTCTGGCAGGCGAACGCTCCCGGGATCGGTGGAGAGGGCCCGTCCCGGACCGAGACGCCTGAAGGCGCTGCGGAAAATCGAGGGTCGGCAGGCCCTGCAGCGGCTTTGCCTAAAAGCGTCCCGCCTTCCTCATCGCAGGGCCTTGCCGCGGGGAATGCTGAGGCTCAGCGGATAAACGGCACGCGGCAGACACCGCCCGGCGGGGAGGACACGCCACGCGTGCCGGCAGGCCTGCTGGGAAAACGCGTGGCTCCTCGGCTCGACTCCTTTTGCGTGGGCCCGAGCAACCGCATGGCCTTCGCCGCGGGCGAACTGGTGGCCAACCGGCCGGGAGAGATGTCTCCGCTGGTTCTGCATGGCCCCAGCGGGGTGGGGAAAACGCACCTGCTGGAGGGCATCTGCAGCCGCTCGCGGGAAGTGCATCCCGGCATGAATACCCTCTTTCTCTCTGCCGAGCAGTTCACCACCAATTTTCTCGATGCTCTGCATGGACGCCGGGGCCTGCCCGGATTTCGGCGGGCCTGCCGGAGTGCCCATCTGCTGGTGATTGACGATCTGCAGTTTTTTGTCGGGAAACGGGCGACGCTCGTGGAACTGCAGCATACGGTGGACGATCTGCTCAGGCAGGGCAGGCAGATGGTGTTCGCCTGCGACCGGGAACTGGAGTCACTGGAGGGATTGGGGGCCGAACTGCTGGCACGCCTGCGGGGTGGCATGAATGCCCGGATCCTACCGCCGGATGAAGAGGTCCGCCGCGGCATCGTGGCGACATGTGCCGAGCGGCGCGGGCTCGTGCTGCCCGCAGACGTGGTCGACTTTGTGGCGACGCATATCACGCGGCACGCCCGCGAACTCGCCGGTGCCGTGAACCGTCTGGAGGCCACCAGCCATATGCTGGGGTTGCCCGTTTCTCTGGGAATGGCCAGAGAAGCGCTGGCCGATCTCGTCCGTTCCAGTGCCCGCAGCGTCCGCCTGGCCGACGTGGAGCGGGCTGTCTGCAGTGCCTTCGGCATCGAAGCGGGGAGCCTGCAGTCTGCTTGCCGCGCCAGAAAGGTGAACCATCCCCGGATGTTGGCGATGTTTTTGGCCCGCAAGCACACTCCTTCGGCGCTGGCGGAGATCGGCACCTATTTCGGCCGTCGCAGCCATTCGACCGTGATTTCCGCACACAAGGCGGTTGGCGAGTGGGTGGCCCAAGGAACGCGGATCGTGCTGGCCGATGCCACCTGGGATGTGCAGGAAGCGATCCGCCGCGTCGAGGAAGTGCTGCGGGCGAGCTGAGGGCTTTTCGCCGGCCCCTGCCCGCAGTCGGGTCAGCGAGGAGGGCTGTCGGCGGAGGATTTGACCAGCGTTTCTTCGAGGCTGGCCTTGTAGTGCACGCTCGATTCCGGTCCGCTGAAGCCCACGGCTCTGCGGTCGACTCCCGTGGTGCGTTTGATGACGCGGCCGCTGGCGATGTCGAAGTGAATCGTGCCATTCCAGATCCGCTCCAGCAGGCGGGCCTCGAGGCGGGGATCGTCCAGCGGGGTCAGCACGGTTGTGTCGACATCGATCACGGCCACGTCATCTTCGATCGCGTCGAGCCGATAGCGCAACCGCGTCCGCACCGCACGGCGGGGCCCGTTGGGAACCTCAACCACCACCTCCTGCGGCACGGTCCACTCGGCTCCCGCTGCCACTGCGCCATCGGGAAGTGGCACGACCATCAGATCGCCTGTGTTGGAGGGGGGGCTGGGCACCAGATCAAGCCGCTGGATCACCCGGCCGCTGCGGTCGATCACCAGCCGCGCCAGCGGAACCCCGAGGCTCTGCCGCACTCCTTCGTATCCGGGAGGAGGGGGCGCGTCTCCCGTGCTGCTCCACCGTACCTGGCCGCGGTCGCTGGAACGCGACATCATCGTGACGTCGTCCACGGCGTGCTCGAGGGTGGCTTGTCCCTCTGGATCGACTGAGAGTACGGTCCAATGCTTGGTCGAATCGGTGGCCGTTTCAGTTGACTGCGTGGTGCCGGCGATGGTGGTTTCGGTGAGGGCCCGATGGGCCACTTCCATCGAGAGCCGTTCGCCGGCCCGAAAGCGGTATTCCAACCGCACGCCCGCCTCTTCGGCCTGCAAACTCAGGGCCGGACAGCAGGCGACCAGTGCCAGCCCAGTCCAGCGCTGCAATCTGTGGACAGGGGGAATGCCGCTCATTCAGGGCCTCCAGACGTGGCCTGCGGGCCGGAGCCACGCAAGCCTCCACTCCACTTCAGTTTTTCCCGCAGCGTTCTGTAATACCCGTGATTGCGTGTTTCCACCAGCGTGAAGCGGGGGCTGGCCCGCCGCACCTGCACGCGGTCGTTGGCCCGCAGGGAAGCGATCAGGCGGCCGTCGACAACACACGCCGAGCCTTCATTGGGCCGCGGGACGATAAGGTCGTAGACACGGGTTGCGGAATCGACCACCGTACGATGCGTGAGCGTGTGGGGATTCAAAGGGGTGAAAATGAAGGCATCGATGTCCTTTCGTACGATCGGTCCGCCGGCAGAGAGATTGTAGGCCGTGGAGCCGACCGGTGTGCTCACGATGAGCCCGTCGCTGCGATAGGTGGTTGCCAGATCACCGTCCACGTGGAGCCGGATCTCGATCATCGAGAACGGAGGGCCGGCGTGTACCGAGGTTTCATTCAGGCCGAGTTCGCGGTGAATCATCCGGTCGTCCCGCAGAACATCGCATTCGAACATCAGGTGATCAACGAGGCGAAACCGTCCTTGGCAGATCTCCTCGAGCGTCTCGTCGACCTCGCCGCGGGAGAAGTCGGCCAGAAATCCGAGCGTGCCGAGATTGACGCCCAAAACCGGCACCTGCTGGTAGCCCATCCAGCGGGCCGTGCGCAGGATCGTGCCATCCCCGCCGAGCACAATCACCAGATCGATCTGGCCGGCAGGCCCTGCCTGGGCCTCGTGGATGCCACCGCTGTCCCAGTCGGCTTGGGCAGCAAGGAACGTGACCACGGCATGCCCACGGCTGCGCAGGACCGTTGCCAGACGCTGCGCCTCTGCCTCCACGCCCGCCAGCACGGCAGACCCGACAATGGCGACATGCAGGGCCGCCTGAACAGGCTGCTGCGAGCGAAGGCGAGGGAAGGAATTCATGCAGCGACTTTTTCCGGGGCGGCTAACGGCTAGCGGTCGCGGCGACGGGAGGCACTGCTGCAGACTTGCTGCGGCCAGCGAGCGTGCGGCAGGTGGCGGCGATGCCGGTGGCGTCGAGCCCCAGATCGGCCAGCAGTTCGCCCCGTTCTCCATGCTCCACGAAACGGTCGGGCAGGCCGAGTCGCACGATGGGACCGCTGACAATCGACGCGTCGTGCACAGCCTCCAGAACGGCACTGCCAAAACCAGTTGGCAACGCATTTTCCTCAAGTGTGACGACCCACGGGGCGGCCTCAATCCGCTCCAGCAGCAGCGTGGTGTCGAGCGGTTTCACAAACCGGGCGTTGATCAATCCGATATCCAGCCCCTCACCCTGCAGGCGTTCCACCGCCGCCTGCGCTGCGCCCAGCAGCGTGCCGCAGGCGATCACCAGGCCATCAGAGCCTTGCCGGAGCGATTCGGCCTTGCCCAGCGTTATCGGCAGGCGAACGCCGGGGATGTTCTCCACCACCGCCTTGGGGTAGCGGATCGCCACCGGGCCGTCATGCTGGAGTGCCCACGTGAGCATCGCCACGAGGTCCTGTTCGTCGCCCGGGGCGAGAACGACCATGTTGGGAAACAGCCGCATGTATCCCAAGTCGTAGGAGCCGTGGTGTGTGGGACCATCGGGCCCGGTGAGGCCGGCGCGGTCGAGCATGAAAACCACCGGCAGGTTCTGCAGGCAGACCTCCTGGAAGATCTGGTCGAAGGACCGTTGGAGAAAAGTGCTGTAGATATCGACGATCGGACGGCACCCTGCCTTGGCCTGACCGGCCGCAAAGGCCACCGCATGTGATTCGCAGATGCCCACATCGAAGAACCGGTCGGGAAACTCCTCACGCACAGGTTCCAGCTTGTTTCCCTGACACATCGCCGCGGTCAGCACCGTGACGCGGCCGTCGCGGCGCAGGCAATCGCCAATCGCGGCGCTGGCGGTGTCTGTGTAGTTTTTGGCAGAGGATTTTTTGATCGAAATGATGCAGTCGTCGTCGTCGCATTCAAACGGCGCCGGCGTGTGGAAGAACACGGGATCCTGCGCCGCCGGCTTGAAGCCGTGCCCCTTTTCGGTGAGCACGTGGAGCAGCACGGGCCCCTCCTCGTCCTTGATCAATTCGAGGTAGCGGATCAGGTTGGGCAGGGAATGGCCTTCGACCGGGCCGAAATACCGAACGCCCATCGCCTCAAACAGCATTCCGCCGTGGAGCGATGCTTTGAGCGAGTCCTTCACGTTGAGCAGCATGCGCTCCACCGATTCCCCCACCATGGGCACGCCCTTGATGATCTCTCCGGCCTGATGCTTGATGCCCCGGTACCAGGGATTGGTGCGGATGCAGTCGAGGTATTCGGCCAAAGCTCCCACCCGGGGGCAGATCGACATGCGGTTGTCATTGAGGATCACCAGAAGCCGCTTCTTGAGGAAGCCGGCGTTGTTGAGCGCCTCAAACACAATCCCGGAGGGCAGAGCCCCATCACCAATGACAGCCACCGATCGGCGGTCGCCATGCCCGCAGAGATCATCACCACTGGCCAGGCCGAGTGCCGTCGAAACGCTCGAGCCGGCATGGCCGGTCATGAAGAGGTCGTATGGGCTTTCTTCAGGATTGGGGTATCCCATCAGTCCGCCCTTGGTCCGAATCGTTCCGAATCGGGCGAACCGACCGGTGATCAGTTTGTGGGGATAGATCTGATGCCCAGTGTCCCAGATCAGCCTGTCGCGGCTGAAATCAAAAACGCGGTGCAGGGCCAAGCACAGTTCCACCACCCCCAGGTTGGAGGCAAAGTGGGCGGTGCGGGTAGCGGCCACTTCACAGAGAGACCGACGCATTTCGGCGGCCAACTGCTCCAGTTGCTCCGGGGAAAGCCCGCGGAGGTCTGCCGGCGAGAGAATGGAGGGGAGGATTTCGGCCATGTGCGGAACGCCCTGTACGCTTGCCTGGGGGAATGATCTCTTGTGCTGAACACCGTATGGGCCACATCGAAGCGGTGCCAGGCCTGCTGCCCGACATTCCCGCCAAACACCGCCGCGGAATCGACGCTGATTCCACCGACTGCCTCCCTAATGGTCGCGGGCGACGATCCAACATGCCAGATGCCGCAGCGATTCCGCGGTATCACCCATACCCGCCAGGGCCGCCACCGCCTCGGCAGCCAGTACGGAGGCCCGGTGGCCGCTCCGCTCCATGCCGAGAACGGTCGGGAACGTGAGCTTCCCTCGGCCCGCATCCTTACCGACTTTTTTGCCCATGGCGATCTCCGTGCCGGTGGCGTCGAGGATGTCATCGGCAATCTGAAACGCCAGTCCGAATGCCCCCCCGTAGGCCGCCAGTCGTCGCAGGTGGTCCTCGGAGGCCCCCACCGACAAACCCCCGAGTTCGAGGGCGGCATGGAACAGGGCGCCTGTCTTGCGGCGATGGATCCGTTCCATCCAAGCGATGTGCGTCGCCTCCGTCTGTGGAGCCTGAGCCTCCAGCCAGCCGCGCTCTGCAGCCAAGTCGTCGG
The DNA here is from genome assembly GCA_903885565.1 of uncultured Planctomycetaceae bacterium. GTDB lineage: Bacteria > Planctomycetota > Planctomycetia > Pirellulales > UBA1268 > CAISJI01. The sequence goes on along the minus strand of CAISJI010000073.1, from coordinate 22,435 downwards.
TCTGTCCGCCCACCAGAGCCTCGGCCCCCGCGGCCCGCGCGAGCACCAGGCAGCCGCGGGCTGCCGCTGCCGTTGGCATGCCGGCGGCGAGGGTTTCAAAGGCCAGCGCCTGCAGAGCATCGCCGCAGAGGATGGCGGTGGCCTCGTCGAAGGCACGATGGCAGGTGGGGAGGCCGCGTCTCAGATCGTCGTCATCCATCGCCGGCAGATCGTCGTGCACCAAGGAGTAAGCGTGGATCATCTCCACGGCCACTGCCGCCGGAGCCGCTGCCCGCCAGAGGCGATCCCGACGCGCAGCTTCAGCGGCCGGGCCATGGTTGTCGGCTGCCTCTGGCGCCGCCGCTTCGGCGGCCCACAGCACAAGCGCCGGCCGGAGCCGTTTGCCCGGTGCCAGCAGGGAGTGCCGCATGGCGGCCAGCAGGCGGGGCGCTGCCTCCGAGGAAAGGTGCAGCGACTCGGCGAGCAGCGGATCGATGAAGGCCCTGACCTGGTCGAGTGAGCGTTCAATCGAGATGGTGGCGGCAGCCATGCTTTGCCTGATGGTCGTGTGCCGAACCCTCTGCGATGTGTCATGCTCCCGAAGGATGCCCCGCAGAAGCCGGTTTCGAAGTTTAGACCGCGCCGGAAGCGCCGTCCATCCCGGGGAGGCGTTTCGAACGGTTCGTTGCGCCCCGGGCAGCGGAAGACATACCGGCGCCGGTGGCGGTGCGGCTCTCTGCGTCTGCCGCAGGCCAAGGCTCGAGTGCCGGCGTGCCATCAGCGGCGATCCCCGTGAGCAGCTGCACCTTCTGTTCCGCGGTTTCCAGTGTGGCATGGAGCTGGCGCAGCAGCGCTACCCCCTGTTCGTAGGCAGCAATCGACTCCGAGAGCCCCAGGCCGCCCCCTTCCAGCTGGGCAACCAGATCCCCCAAGTGCGCCAGACCAGCTTCAAACGAGGGGGTTTGGCTTGAGTCTGCGGGGGCGGGTGTTGGTGCTGCGGCTGACGGTTGTGACGCGGACACTTTTCGCGCTCGGGTCCGGCTGCCCGGCTGTTCATCGCGATTGATACTCATGGGGATGAGATCCTTTCTATCCGGCTCCAGATGCGGCCGGTTGCGAGTTGGGTGATGAGCGTTGCCCCCGGAGATGCTTCCGCCGCCGAACGCAGCGACGGCCCGGCGGTCAGTTCCTCCTCGGAGGCCTCCGGCGTGGCGGGGGCCAGCCAGGTCACGGAGTAGCCTCGGGCGAGCAGATGCAGTGGGCTGCCCGCCTCCAGCCTCCCCACGGCGGCCCGCAGGCGTTCCTGCGATCGATCCAAGAGCAGGGTGGTCGTGCGCGTGAGCCGCGCCGCCAGGGTGGTCAGCAGGTTTTGCCGATCGCGCAGCAGGCACATCGGATCGGCGAGGATGCGGGCCGCAGCGCACCGCTGCAAGCCTTGCCGGGCCTGAATGGTGCGCCGGACCAGGCCCATCCGCAGGCGGCTGCCGAGCGCGGCGACTGCTGCTGCCAACTGCACGCTATCGGGCACCAGACGCACGGCGGCGTCGGTGGGGGTGAGGGCGCGCTGGTCGGCGGCCAGATCGCACAGCGAAATGTCGATTTCGTGGCCGACGCCCGAAACCACCGGGATCGGCGCGGCCGCCACTGCCCGTACCACCGCCTCTTCATTGAAGGCCCACAGATCTTCCAGACTCCCGCCGCCGCGGATCAGGGCGATGGCATCGACGGGAGGCATGATCCGGCCGGCGCGTTCCATGGCGGCCGCCAGTTCAGCGCTTGCCCCCGCCCCCTGCACGCGCGATGGCACCACGATCACCTCGCAGGAACGCCAGCGGGCCTGGATGGTCTGGAGGAAATCGGCGATAGCGGCTCCGGTCGGGCTGGTGACCACGGCGATGCGCCGGGGGTAGACCGGCAAGCGACGTTTTCGTGCCGGGGCGAACAGGCCCTCCCGGTCGAGTTGCTGGTGCAGCTGTCGCAGCCGCGCTTCCAGGGCGCCTGTGCCTACCGAATGGAGCCGGTCGATTGTGAGCTGATACGTTCCCCGGGGGGCATACACTTCCAGCCGGCCGTGGCACACCACCTCCATCCCATCGGCTGGCTCGATGGCCAGCAGGGGAACAGCGCCGCGCCAGACCACTCCCCGGAGCAGGGCCGAATCGTCCTTGAGCGAGAGGTAGATGTGGCCTGAGCTGGCCCGCACGAGGTTGGTCACCTCGCCCGCAATCCAGACGTCGGAAAAGCGAGTCTCGAGGCTCTCCTTGACGCGGCCGGTCACCTCCGACACGCTCAAGACCTCTGCTGGTGGGTGCCGGTGTTCGTTCGCGGGAGCGGCGCTCATAGCCAGAGAGCTTAACAGGACCGGCAGATCGGGTCCCCTAGAATGGGCCGATTGAACGCCCACCCCCCAATTCCCCGCGCAGAACAAGCATGGCCCACCCTCTCCCCGTCCCGCCGGTCACCGCCCCGTCCAGCCCGCCCGCCCAGCCGGCCAAAGGCACGCTGCTGGTGATTTTTCTCACCGTGTTCATCGATCTCCTCGGCTTCGGCATCGTTCTGCCGGTGATGCCGCGGCAGGCGGAGACCTACCTCACGGCCCTGGGGGTGTCTGGGTTGGTCGGAGGAGTCGTCATCGGCATTCTGTTTTCGGTCTTCTCGCTCATGCAGTTCCTCTTCAGTCCGATGTGGGGACGCTGGTCGGATCGCGTGGGCCGGCGGCCGATGCTCCTGCTGAGCCTGCTCGGCTCAGTGGTGTTCTATGCCCTGTATGGATTTGCGGTCACGTTTCCGCCGGAGATGGCCCGCCTGGCTCTGGGCCTGATGCTCCTGTCGCGCATCGGCGCCGGGATCGCCGGGGCGAGTGTCGGCACGGCCGCGGCAGTCATCGCCGACTGCACGACTCCGCAAAACAGAGCCCGCGGCATGGCCCTCATCGGCATTGCCTTCGGGGCTGGATTCACGCTTGGTCCGCTGATCGCCTACTTCGGCATGGCGCTGTTCAACGACAAGCCCTACGCGGTGGGCCTCCTGGCCTCGTGCCTGTCGCTGGTGGCCTTGGTGTTTGCCTTCAGCGTGTTTCGCGAGACGCGCAACCCTGACAACAAGGCGGCCAAAGAGTTTTTCAGCCTTGGTCGCACCACGCGGGTATTGGCGCTGCCGGCAGTGGGGGCACTTGTGCTCACCTACTTTCTGTCGATCTTTGCCTTCGCAAATTTTGAGGCCACGCTTGCCCGGTTCACGCAAGAGGCGTTTGGCATGACCGACAACGACAACTTTCTGGTGTTCGCCGGCATCGGCGCCATGCTGATGGTGGCTGGCGGGTTATACCGACCGCTGGCGAAGCGGTGGCCGGAGTCGAAGCTGTTGGCCTGCGGACTGGGCCTGATGATTCTCGGGCTGGGCGGGGTGGGGCTCGATGCCTGGCTGGTGTATGCCGGGCGCGGGACTGAACTGGTGCCGGCGAGCCTGCGGATCGGATTCTATCTCTCTGCCGCCCTGGCAGTGTGTGGGTTTGCCTTTGTCAATCCGTCGGTCTCGTCGCTCATCTCCAAGCATGCCGACCCGCAGCGGCAGGGGGAAGTGCTCGGGGTGAATCAGTCGTTCGCCTCGCTGGGGCGCATTCTGGGGCCCTTCCTCGGCTCGGTGCTCTTCACCCTCCATCCCTCGCGCACGCTTCCCTTCGTGGCGGCGGTGGCTACGCTTCTGGTGGTGGCGACGCTCACTCTCCGCGGAAAACGTTCCTCCTGATCTGCCGCTACCAAGGGCTCCCTGCACGCTCCGTTCGGCAACACTCCCAGAGGGTTCCGATGTCTGCTGCTCTGTTTTCTCCTGTCACATTCTCCCGGCAGAAACGGGGGATTCTGGTGGTGGGCCACGGCACAGCCGATCCCGTCGGCGCGGAGGAGACCCGCTCCATCGCCCGTCGCATGGCAGAGCTTCTGCCGGAGGTGCCGGTGGAGCTGGGCTTTCTGGAGGTGATCGGGCCGTCCATTGGCGAGTCCCTGGAGAAACTCTCGGCACGGGGATGCGTCGAGGTGGTGTCAGCGCCACTGCTGATGTTCACTGCCGGGCATGCCCGGCAGGATGTGCCGGAGGCGCTGCGGGAAGGGGCGCGGGAGGCCGGGCTGAGGGTGTGTCGGGCGGAAGCCTTGGGCTGCCATAGGCTGATCGTGGAACTCTCCCGAATGAGGAGAGAGGAGGCGGTGGCCCCACTGCCTGCCGTCCCGGCGGAGGCCACTGTGCTGGTCATGGTGGGGCGGGGATCCAGCGATCCCTCGGCTCATCCGCAACTGCAGCAGTTCACGGCCGTCACGCTGGCCGGCCCGGGAGAGCGCCCCGGGCGGGTGGAACTGGGATTCGTTGCTGCGGCACGACCCAAGCTTGCGGAGGCGATTGTGGCCGCCGCGGAGGGGCGGGGGGGAGCCGCAGCGCCCGCGGTTCCCGTGCGGCGCGTGCTGGTGCAACCGCACCTTTTATTCCGGGGGCACGTAGAAGAGCAGGTGCAGGCTGCGATAGCGCGTGGTCGGTCGCTCTATCCCCACATCGAATGGGTGGGGGTGGAACGTCTCGGGCCGGATGAACGCGTGGCGCAGGCGCTGTTGGAGCGGGCGCTGTCGGTGTTTGGCCGGCCGATTCCAGCCTCCGCCCGGTGGGCCGATCAGGAAAAATTCGTGCCGGCAGTCTGAGCCAGTCAAAACGCCATGAATCGGGCGTTCGGGCGTTTGTCGAATGTTTTTCGCGGGAGAAGATCATCTCGCCAGAAATCGCTCGGGGTGTCACAATGCCGGGGAGCCAGAAGTGGGGAAAGGCATCCGGAACCTGGTTTCGGGTGCACGATCTCTGGTGATGGCGAGTGCGGCATGCCCGCGACTGCCCGGTGCGATTCGGCAGGCTGTTTGTCGACAGCCTGTCAGGGCGATGGAAGCTTTGGCCAGTGAAGGAGTTGAGCGTGAATTTCCGAAGAGCTGTCAACGTTCGGGCGCACGGCAGGGTGTGGTGTGTGTGGTGCTTGCTGGCCGGTGGCCTGCTCGCCGGGCTCATCCAATGGTCGCTGCCTGGCGTGGGGGTTGGCGAGGCCCGGGCTGAGGAACCGCCGCAGGCGGTCCAGGCCACAGGGCCGGTCGCGAAGCCGGGTCCCAACGACCGCCAGATCACGCTGGCAGTGCGCAGTTATCTGGAACGTGAACACTTCACCCGCCACCCCATCGACGACGAGATCGCCCGACGGTGGTTTGGGATTTTTCTCGAAGCGCTCGATCCGATGAAAATCTACTTCCTGCAGAGCGACATCGACGGATTTCTGCAGAAGCGTGATTCGCTCGACGACCTCGTCAAGCGGGGAGACGTCAGCTTTTCCTACGAGGTTCTCAATCGGTTTCTCCAGCGGGTCGATTCCAGACTTCCGCTCATTGAGCGATTGCTGGCCGAAGAACAGGATTTCACCAAGGATGAGTCGATCGTGATCGACCGCGACGATACCAAGTGGGCCGCCAGTGAGGCCGAGGCCGTCGATAACTGGCGCCGCCGAATCAAATATGACCTGCTCGTGCAAAAAATGGAAAAGACCCCCCTCGAGGAGGCCAAAGAGAAGCTGCAGCGACGCTACCGCAGTTTTTCCAAGCGGATGCACCAGATGACTGCCGACGAGCTGCTGGAGACCTATCTCTCCTCGCTCACCTCCAGTCTCGATCCCCACACCAGTTTCATGTCGCCCGGCACGCTGGAAAATTTCGAGATCGGCATGCGGCTGCAACTCGACGGCATCGGCGCCTCGCTCAAGGGCGAAGATGGCTACACGACGGTTGCTGAGCTGGTGCCCGGCGGTGCTGCCGACAGGGATGGTCGCCTGCAGAAGAAAGACCGCGTGATTGCCGTGGGGCAGGGGGCCACTGAGGGGGACATGATCGATGTGGTCGACATGAATCTCAATGAGGTCGTGAAGCTCATCCGTGGCAAGCGCGGCACGGTCGTGCGGCTGAAAGTGATCCCGGTCGGACAGACCGTCCCCAAGGTCTATGACATCACCCGGGCCAAGATTGAGCTCAAGGATAGCGAGGCCCGCGGCGAGTTGATCGAGGCAGGGCTGAAAGCCGATGGCACCCCCTACCGCATGGGATTCATCAATCTGCCGAGTTTTTACATGGATATGGCCGGGGCTCGGCAGGGGCAGGCCGAATACAAGAGCAGTACCCGGGATTGCAAGCGGTTGATCGACGACTTCCGCCTGAAGGGTGTCGACTGCATTGTGCTCGACCTGCGGAACAACGGCGGCGGATCACTTCCTGAGGCGATCTCCCTGACGGGACTCTTCATCGACACCGGCCCTGTGGTGCAGATCAAGGATGCCGACAAACGGGTGCAGCAGTACGATGACACCGATCCTGGGGTGTCGTGGAATGGGCCGCTGGTGGTGCTCACCAACAAGTTCAGCGCCAGTGCCAGCGAGATCGTCGCCGGTGCCATTCAGGATTATGGCCGGGGGCTGGTGATTGGGGATAAGTCAACGCACGGCAAGGGGACGGTGCAAAGCCTCCTCGACCTCGGACGGCAACTCTTTCAACGGCTCCCCAATGCTCCTTCTCTGGGGGCAATCAAGATCACCATGCAGCAGTTCTACAGGCCTTCGGGCGAGAGCACGCAGCTCGAGGGAGTGAGGAGCGACATCGAGTTGCCGAGCATCACCACCCACCTGCCGGTGGCGGAGTCGGATCTCGATCATGCCATCGCCTTCGACAAGGTTCCTGCGGCGGCGTTCAAGCCGAGCGGGCAGGTTTCCGGCGACGTTCTGGCCACACTGCGGGACCGATCGGCCACGCGTGTATCGGCCAACGAGGAGTTCCACAAGGTGGAACGGGATATTGCCCAGTACATGAAGCGGAAGAAAGAGAAGACAATCTCGCTGCTGGAGACGGAATTCTCCCGCCAGTGGAACGAGGGCAAAGCCGCCGAGGATGAGGAGAAGAAGCTGGAGGAGACGAACGATCCCCAGCGCCCAATAGTGAAGCGAGATTTCTACTTCACCGAGGCGATGAATGTGACGGTCGACTATCTGCAGGCCTTGGCTGGCGGAGTCGCCAGTCTGGCCAAGCTTGACAAGCCAGCAGAGCAGCCGTCGCTCCAGCCAGTGCCAGCTGGCGTGCAGTGAGGCTTCAGGCTCTCGGCTTGAGAATGGCGCTGAGTCCGCAGAAGGCATCTGGATAGTGAGGAGTGGCCTGCAGGTCGCGCCATACTTTGGTTGAATCGACCCGCTTGTCCGCACCACGCGTTCGAGGTGCCGCCACATCCCAGGAGGGGATGGGGCAGCCGGTCAGGCTGGCGAGATGGCCATACCACTCCCGACGCTGCACCGGCATCCCGTCAGATACGACATAGAGCGGCTGCGGGGCGGGGTGGGCGGCAATCCGCACGACGACGTCGGCGGCGTCGTCGACATGGATGAGATTCAGCCAGCTGTCGGGATCGGCGGCCAAGGGCACTCCGGCTCGGAGGTCCTCCAGACGCGGCAGTCTGTCGGGCCCATAGAGCCCGGCAAAGCGGAGCGCCACACCCGGCCCGAGGCGATGCCGGAAGAGCATCTGCTCCGCCTCCAGCAGCGTCAGGCCCGCCTCTCGGGTTGGATGGGCAGGGGTCTGTTCGTTCACGCTCTCGCCGGCGGTGTCGCCCCACACACCCGTCGAGCTGGAGAACACGATCCGCGGGCTGCCCGGCAGGGTATCGAGCACCCGTTGCAGGCCCGTCACGTGGATGTCCCGATGGGTGGCCGCCGCGCTGCGGTCAAAGCCCACCGCCCAGAACATCGTGTCGACGCGGGGCAGAGGAGGGAGGGGCCCCGCAACGTCGGCCAGAATCGGCTGCAGCCCTGCCGCGGCCAGCTCATGAGCCCGGGTTGGCTTCCGCGTGATCGCCCAGACGCTCGATCCCTCAGCCAGCCAACGCTGTGCCACGCGGCTTCCCAGATAGCCACAGCCCACGATCAGGCGGCAGCCAGGCTGGGTGGAGGGGGGCAGTGGAATGGGGGCTGGAATCACGAGTCGAGCGCTCCGGGGCGACGGTCGGCGGCAGGGTTTGTCTGGGCCTCCATCCACGCGGTGAGAATGATCTGGGCGGCGAGAGAGTCGGTGCGGGCCTTGCGCTTGCCGCGGGAAAATCCGAGGCCCACCAGCATTCCGGTCGCCTCCACTGAACTGTAGCGTTCGTCGTGGAACACGGCCGGGCAGCCGGTCGTTTCGGACAGCCAGACGCCAAACTGTTCTACCTCCACTGACATGCGGCTATCGGTGCCATCGGCGTGGACGGGCAAACCGACAACAAATCCCACGATTCCCTCGGTGGCCACAAGCTTGCGGTAGAACGCCCCCTCCACTGCCCGGTCGCCACTGGGATGCCGCTGGCAGAGCGGACTGGCGATGATCCGCCGGGCATCGCAAATGGCGATGCCAATCCGCTTGCGCCCGTAATCGACGCCAGCCACGCGGCCCTCAGGGATCGAGACAGAAGGTAGAGGCACGTGTGGGATCAACCTTTCGGGCGGAAGACTACGGAGACCGACCGAGCCAGACGACACGCTGCGGACTCTTTGGCTGGCGTTTTAACAGTCACTGCGCCGGGGCGGCCCGCTTGCCCGGGGCCTGCTCAGGAACGGGGAAGTGACCATGGGTGAGAAAGGATACCGTCGCCCGCTGCACCGTGGGATCTTTCATCATCAGGCTATGGCGGACAGGCACCAGCAGAAAATCGCTGGAACCCTCCAATTGCGTTTCTGTCACCTTCACGATGGCATCGTCATCCCCTTCGAGCAGTGTGCTAAAGCCGCGGTCGTCTCCCTTCCCGCCGGCGATGATGCCGAAGGGACACGTCGGTACCGCCAGTGTCGGGGCCACGGCGGGCCAGTCGACCACCAGTTCGCGTGCCGCCCCGTTGGAGAGGGCTGCCAGCACCCACACTCTCGAGGCCATGCGGGCCAATTCCGAGCCCTGATTGGGGGCGCCGAGCATCACCATCCGGTTCAGCCGGCCGCGCTCGCGCCCGTCGGCCAGCGCCATCCAGCGCCGCACCACAATATTGCCCAGACTATGGCCCACGAAGCTGATGGGATGGGCGTGGGGCATCCCCTCGATGACGCGGCCGAGAGAGCGGGCGTGGTCGTCGATCCCGGTCCGCGGACTGGCATAGCCGAAGGAGACCACCGTGGCGTTCTGAGATTTGCGCAGATGGGCGGCCAATGGCTGCATCGATCCGCGGCCTTCGCCGAGGCCGTGCAGCAGGATCACCGTCGGCCCACGCACCTCAGGAATCGTTCCCTTGTCTGTCAGCCTGGCAAAGGTTTCGAGGCATGCCGCGTGGGTCCCTTCGAAAACGGACTCATCCCGCGGGTCAAGAATCCGGCAGGCCTCGTCGCCGGGCTTGCGTTGGATCCTCCAGCCATCGCTGATCCGGTCGTCGGTCCATTCCATCGCCTCGGTGGCCTGCCGCAGGGCATCCATCCAGGTGCCCTCGACCGCTCCCTCCTCAGCCGCCACCTCGATCCCCTGCAGCAGGAGGAGAAGGCTCGCCATGCATGCCAGCAGGCCGCCGGAGAGTGGGCGGCCACCCCGGCGGAATGAGCGCGTCGGAAGGCAGGAGAGTGTCACGGGAATACCATCAGAGGAATTCGGTCCAGCCGCGCTTCTCCAGTTCGGCCACCACCTTCCGCACCGCCTCCTCGTGGGCTCGGGAGGCCACCAACGTAGCGTCGGGAGTGTGTACTACAAGCATATCCTCAAGGCCCATCGTGACCACGAGATGGTTCTCGCCGCTGTGCACGATCGTGCCCTTGGAAGCAATTCCCAGATGCCGCCCCACAATCGTGTTGCCCTCGCTGTCGCAGCCCCGCTGGCGAGCCACCGCCGACCACCCCCCCAGATCGTCCCAGGTGAATGGGGCCTCGATCACCGCCACATCGGCGGCATGTTCCAGAACGGCATAGTCGATCGAGATCCCCTTGATCGCGGCAAACTCCTCGGCAAACACCCGCTCGCGGTCTGGGGTATCCCAGGCGCGGGCAATCGATTCCAGGTGAGCCAGGCACTCCGGTTGGTGGGTGGCCAGCGCCTCGAGGATGGTCGTGGCCTTCCAGACAAAGATGCCAGCGTTCCAGAGATAATTCCCTGCCGCCAAGTATTCCTCGGCCACGCTCGCCGGGGGCTTTTCCTTGAAGCGGGCTACCCGATGCACCTTGGCCACTGCGGAGCTTCCAGCGCGTGGCGCAAGCTCCGTGCCTTGCTGGATGTATCCAAAGCCTTCGGCTGGATAGGTGGGCTTGATGCCAAACGTGACCAGTCGTCCCGGCGCCTCCTCCACCAGCCCCACCGCCTGCCGGATGGCTGCCCGGAAGCTCTCGGCCGGCGTGATGACATGATCGGAAGGCATCACGGCCATAATGGCCTCAGGATCGTGGCGCGAGACCAATAGCGCCGCGAGCCCGACGCACGGGGCGGTGTCACGCTTGCAGGGTTCCCCGACGAGGCCTGACTCCGGAACGCTTGGCAACTGCCGGCGCACCGCGGGCAGCAGTCGCTGCGAGGTGACGATCATCACCCGCTCCGCAGGCACGAGCCCCTCGAGCCGTTCCACGGTGTCTTCCAGCAGGGTGCGACTGCCGGCCAGCGGCAGCAATTGCTTGGGCTGTGCTGAGCGGCTGGCGGGCCAGAAGCGGGTGCCGGATCCTCCGGCCATCACGATCACGTGCAACATTGGTGCTTGAGTCCTCTGTCAGGAAGGAAGAGAGATGGGTGGCCGTGGAAAAAAAGTGTCCACGCTGCCTATGGTTGCCGCACCACCTGCGGGCTGTCGATCACGCTGCCGTGCGGAAGCACGGCGGCAATATCCTGTTCGTCGAGAATGCTGGCGGGGTCGAGTTCCACCTCCACCCCTTCCCGCACGCTGACGCCGGCGCGTGAGAGCAGGTGGTGGGCCCGCCGGAGCAGGGCAGCCCGCACATGCTCCGGCGCATCGGCGGCCGATCCGACAGGATTCTTGAGCGGTGCAAACCCCTCTTCGGCAGCGATTTCAACAACGCACACGGTGTCGGCCAGCGGCATCAGATCAAAAATGAAGCGCTCGAATTTGATCGCATTGGGCACCTTCGGCTTGATCAAAGTGCCTGTCGCATCCAGATGGGGCACCGCCTTGTGGGCCAGGTGCAGCGGGAGCGCGTCGTGGCGGGCGGCGACACGTTCGAGAAACGCCCGAGTGAAGCCGTGAACCGCGATACTCCCCGCATGAAACCGGAGCCCTCCATCGCCCAGGCGTTCCGCTGCCACCGTCGCCGGCAGATCGCTGTATTCGATCACATGAGTCCGGCCGGCGATCGACACGACCACCCCGACCCGTTCGGCCGGGTCTGTTTTCCGGACAACCTGCGTGGAAATATCGGCGTGGGCGAGGATGTGACAGCCGATGAATTCAGGGTGCAGGGGCATGGCCAGGGGGTTGTCGACCTGAAAGCTCATCAGATGTTCCGTCCCTCGCGCGGCGAACCATTCAAGCCCACCCGAGGCGGCCAGCGCCGTGAGCATGCCACCATGGCCATCGGGGGCCATGGCCACATGGTCGGGGGCGTCGAGCAACAGGTTGCCCGTCGCTGCGTCGAGGGCCGGCAGATCCTGCTGTTGGAACGTGAACAGATGCCGGGGATCGAGGCCGCAGCAGTCGGTGGCAGCCAGATAGGCTTTTGTGTCGGCGTCGGTGGCTGAACTGGTCATGATCGCCAGCGGCACATCTTTGCCGTATCTGCGCCGAACCGCCCGCAGTTTGCCCAGCAACACCTCAAACAGAGTCGCGCCAGAGAGCGGCCCCACTTGATACAGACCTTTGGGGCCGCGGCAGCCAAGCCGAGTGCCTTGGCCGCCAGCCACCAAAATGGCCCCCACGCGGCCTTGGGTCAGGGCCTGCTGACCGGCAACGATCGCCTCAGCCACCGCTGTGCCATTCTGGGGATTACCGAGGAGATGGCAGGGGGGCGTCACGGCAGTGGTCGAGTCGGGGGCTGCCACCGACGCCGTAGGCGGTTGCAGGGCGAGGCGGCGCAGCGCGCCAAGCTCGTCCCACCGAACCGCCTCCAACTGTGCCAGCAGGCGGGACTGCCCGCGCGGGTCGAGGCGATCCCAGAACCGCAGCACCGGGGTTTGATCGGCACTGGCGATTGTGGCGGCGAGTGCGGGGGGGATAATCATGGGAAGAGTGCACCAGATTTTTAGAATGTTGAACAGTCTGTGGATGCAGTGCTCCGCCGCCGGATGCGGCGGCAGACACCCTTGAAAAACCTTGGCTTTTCCGGGGGTGTCCCGAGTGGACAAAGGGCAGGGACGACTTTTTCCACGGACAGCTAGATCAGGGGGCGCCCCCGAACCCACATCCAAAACAGCACGCACAGCGCGGGAAATCCGACAAAGATAATGCCGTAAGTGAACAACGTTGTCCACGCGTGTCGGGGCCAGCGGGCCATGGTATTTCCGGATGAGGGGGAACTGAAGAACGGTCGAAACAATTCAGGATACCAGTCTGCAGCCAATCAACCTGCGCTTCCAGCGACGTCTCCTTCAGCAGCGGGCCTGGATGTCGACGGGGATTTCAAACGCCTCGTCCGCTGGTGCATCGAGCCGGCATTCCACGCGCACACCCCAGGGGAGAATTTCAGCCGCCGACACCACCGCTTCGACCGCCTCGTAGGCGGTCGTTACCTCCACAGCAGGAATGTGGGCGAAGGGAGGGCAGAAGCCGATGTGTCCGTGGGCGGTTCGAGCGCCGGCAGCCATGAACAGATTGACCGTGCCCCGCAGGGTGTCGCTTCCCGCGTGGTGCCCCTGATAGCGTTCCAGTCGCTGCACGAGCCGGCCCGTAGTCTGATCAGCAAGGGGGAAGGCGGGGGCGAGGAGAGGCTCGACCAGCGTTTGGGCCGGTGCGGCTGCATTGAAGACTACAGCGTCGCAGGATTCTTCGCGAGGATTTCCAGGCACTATGAGCTGCTGAGTGTGTTCAGTTTCGCTGACTCGGGGGGCACGCTGGAGGCCGGTCGCGGGCAATCCCGCAGGGATGTTCCGCGGTGAGGTGGCGCGGAACCTCAAGTGAGTTCTCAGTGGCGCCAGCGTCACGGCCAGAGCCATCAGCAGGCAGGCCAGCAGCACAGCCCGATCGAGACCTTGGCCCAATGTCGCCGGCACAAGGGAGGCAAGCGCCAGCATCAGTCCCACGCGGGCGGCCAAGGGAGCCAAGCTTCCCTGATGCGCCACCCGATCGCTGGCCAGTGCCAGCCCAACTCCGGCGGCAGTCACCACCAGCAGTTCTCCGGCACTGGGAAAGGTGGCCAGCGCACCGGAGAGCCGCCGGAAGCAGAGCGCCCCTCCGCAGACCAACGGCATCAGGCCCGACACCACACCGAGGGAGCCTGTCAACGAGCGGCCCAAGGCCCGATAGCCACCGTCCAGGGTCGCTCCCTCAGCGGGAGCGACCCATGGAACAGCAGTGGTATCTGACGGAGATGGGCTCCAGCGCCGTGCGGAGAAGGCCACGGTCGATCAGCCGACGGCAGCGCCAGCCCGAGCCGCTGTGGCCAAGGCTTGCGCGCGGTCAGTCTGCTCCCAGGTGAAACCTTCGCGACCGAAGTGCCCACCCGCTGCCGTGCGGCGGTAGATCGGTTTGCGAAGGTCGAGGTGCTCGATGATGCCGCGGGGGGTGAGTGGGAAGAACTCGCGCACCACCTCGCAGAGTCGCTGGTCGCTGATCTTGCCCGTGCCCTCGGTGTCAACATGCACGCTCACCGGCTCACTGACGCCGATTGCGTAGGCCAACTGCACCTCACAGCGGTCGGCCAATCCGGCCGCCACGATGTTCTTGGCAACATGGCGGGCCATGTAGGCTGCACTGCGATCGACCTTCGTGGGATCCTTGCCGGAGAACGCACCGCCGCCGTGACGGCCCCAGCCACCGTAGGTGTCGACGATGATCTTGCGGCCGGTCAGGCCGCAGTCACCGTGGGGACCGCCCACCACGAACCGCCCAGTGGGGTTGATGTGGTAGGTGATGTTCTTGGTGTCGAGGTCCTTCGGGAGCAGCGGCTTGATGATCTTGTTGATGACGAATTCCCGAATCTCCTCGTTGGAGACGTGGGGTGCGTGCTGCGTCGACACGACGACGGTGTCGACCCGCACCGGCTTGTTGCCGTCATACTCAATCGTTACCTGGCTCTTCGAATCGGGACGCAGCCAATCGACTTCGCCCTTCTGGCGGGCTTCGGTGAGGCGGTTGAGAATGCGGTGGGAGAGGGCGATCGGCAACGGCATCAGTTCGGGAGTTTCGTTGCAGGCGTAGCCGAACATGAGCCCTTGATCGCCGGCGCCAATGTCCTTGCCGGTCGACTCATCCTCGTTGACACCCATGGCGATATCGCCGCTTTGCTTGCCAACAGCCACCAGCACCGAGCAGGTGTCGGCAGCGATTCCCATCTCGTCGTCGGTGTATCCCACGGCGCGGATCACGTCTCGAACAACCTTCTGATAGTCGATTGTTCCCCGCGAGGTGATCTCGCCGGCGATGACGGCCAGGCCGGTGGTCACCATCGTCTCGCAGGCCACGCGGCTGCGCGGATCGAGGGCGAGGTAGGCGTCGAGCACGCCGTCGGAAATTTGGTCGGCCAACTTGTCTGGGTGGCCCATGCTGACAGACTCACTCGTAAACAGATACTTGCCTTTTGCCACGTGAATTGCCTCGTGCAGAAGAAAATGAAGGTTGGAAAACCTGCTGACTGGTCTGGACGACGACGTCTTGGTCAACCCGCCAGGTTTTTGAAAATCAAACGATTGGGGGAATTATCCGGATTTGGCCCGAAATCCACAACCCGAGTGCTGTGGTTCGCGTGAGTCTAGCAGTCCCAGAATAGCGGCGGCAGTGGCAGCCGTGGCCCCCCGCTGGCGGGCCACGGTGTGGGCGGCCCGCCGCCCGAGTTCCTCGGCCCACGCCGGGTTCTCCAGGCAGCGGGCCACAAATGCCGTGAGGGCTGCGCCATCGTTCACCACTTCTGCACTGTGGGCCTCGAGCAGCACGCCCACCTCGTCGCGGAAGTTACCGGTGAACGGGCCAAAGCAGACGGCGGCACCGTAGGCGGCCGGTTCGAGCATGTTCTGGCCGCCGCGTCGGCCGTCGAGGCTTCCCCCCACGAAAGCGATGGCCGCGGTGCCCCACCACCAGGCCAATTCTCCCGTGGTGTCGATGAGCAGTACGCGGGCGTCAGGATCGGCTGCGGCTGTGGCGAATCGGCTGCGGGCCTGCCAGCGGAGGCCGGAGTCATCGAGCAAACGAGCAATCTCTCCTGCCCGCTCGACATGGCGAGGGACGATGACCAGTCGCAGGTGCGGGTGATCCCGGTGCAGGGAACGAAATGCCTCCAGGGCGAACTGCTCCTCGGGGGCCTGCGTGCTCCCCGCCAGAAAGACCGTGTCATCGTCGGCAAAGCCTGCCAGCCGGCGCAGGCTGGCCACCTCTGGTGCCCCCCGGTCACCTTTCACGCCGTCAAACTTCATCGACCCCCGAATCCTCACGTCCCGCGCGCCGAGGTGGCTGAAGCGGTCGCCATCCTCCTGTGACCGCGCCAGCACGAGCGTCACCCTTCCCAGCATCGCAGCGACCAGCGGTTTTATCCGGCCATAGCCGCGGAAACTGCGGGGGCTGAGCCGAGCGTTGGCCACCACGATGGGAACGCTCCGCGCGGCGGTGCAGGAGAGCAGGTGGGGCCAGAGTTCCAGTTCCCCCAACACGAGCACATCGGGCGCCACGCGATCGAGCACCCGCTTGACCGCCCAGGTGAAGTCGAGGGGGCAGGGGAATGCTCGCTCGGCACCGAAGCGGTTGGCTGCGACCGCCAAGCCGGTCGTGGTCGAACTGGAAATGACGCAGTCCACCAGCCGACCCGCCGCCAAAGACTGCCGGCGAATCTCGCCGCCGAGCGTCGCCAGCAGTTGCACCTCCCCCACACTCACCCCATGGAGCCAGATGCGGGCTGTGCCTGCCGGCTTCGGGGGCTGGACGGGGATGGATCCGGTGAATCGCTGGAAGGGGGCGGCCACGGGCCGGCCGCCCGAGATCCGCCGCCAAGCCATCCAGGGCAGGAGGGCCAGAAAGGCGACGCAATAGAGGCAGTTGAGCAGCATGGAAAGAGCCAGCCTGGGCCGGGCAGCCTGCAGGCTGTCAGCCCGCGGGAATGCTGCTGGAACGGGCACAACAGTTTTTGAATTTCTTTCCGCTGCCACAGGGGCAGGGATCGTTTCGCCCCACCTTCTGTCCCAGATTGCGGATCGGTTCGACGAGCGCCTCCTGCGACGGCGAGTCCTCCGGCAGAGCGACGCTCGATTCTGCGGCGGGCTGCGTGGCGGAAGGGGGGGCTGCGTGGATGGCTTCAGTTTCGCGCCACGTCGTGCTGCGCACCGCCTCCTCCTCGACCTGTTCGATGCGGTAGACAATGTCGGTGACCCGTTCGTCGATCCCCTTCCACATCAGATCGAACGTCCGCATCCCCTCGCGCTTGTATTCGACCTTCGGATCGACCTGCGCGTAGCCCCGCAGGCCGACACTCGCCCGCAGATGGTCCATCGCCAGGAGGTGGTCCTTCCAGGCGTTGTCGAGGATCTGGAGCAGCACGGCCCGCTCCATCCGCTTCATCTCGTCGCGGGGATCATTGCCAGCGTCGTGCTGCCGCTGGCTCAAGGCCAGGAGCGCCGCCTTGAGTTGATCGAAGTCGTTTGTTTCGAGCAACGAGACGTCGAGATCGGGGTCGAACCGTTCGCGGGCCCAGGCGACCAGCCCGTCGCGATCCAGAAGCCGGGAGCCGTCTTGTTGCCGACGGGTGAAATGGGACAACCCGACGAGGACGGGATATTCCACTTCGCGGCGGGCGTAGACCTCGCGGGCCTTGCGTTGCACAAGTGCCGTGAACTGTTTCACATCGAGACCGCTGGCCTGAGCCTGCTCCACCTCCTGGGCATCGAGCCGGACGCCGAATCGCCATTCTGTCCACCCGCAGGCGCTGCGCAAGCCGAAGTCGGGCGTGAGGAACCGGGCTCCTTCTGAGAGATCGATCCTCTGGATCGCGTCGCGACACTGCTGCTGCAGGAATTCCGCCACTTCGCTGCGGCCGATCCGCTTCAGGTCGCGGTCATTGATTGAGGTCTTCCAGCGGGTGTTGGCAAACGACGCCAATGCCGCCCAATTCCATTCACTTTGGTCTTCGTCCGGCGGGAGGTTTTCCTCCACCGCCTCAAAGATCTGCGACTCCGAATGGCGGATCGCCTCATCGACGGCCAGCCGCTCTGCCTCCTCCGGCGTGAGGCCACGGTAATCAGGGGCGCTGAGCTCGCAGGCGAGCTGCCCCGAGGCCCAGGTGGCGTACGACTGGGAGGCGTAGTCCTTGTCGAGGATGCTGCTGATATTCTCCGTGATCTGCCGGTCGACCATCTCCTGAATCAGCTCGCGGCAGTCGGCCCCTTCCAGGATCCGTTGGCGGAATCCATACACCCGCTTGCGCTGCTCATCCATCACCTCGTCGTATTCGAGGAGATTCTTGCGGATGTCGAAGTTGCGTTCTTCGACCTTCTTCTGCGCCGCCTCGACCCTCCGCGTGACCATCCGGCTCTCGATCGCTTCCCCTTCCTGCATGCCCAGACGAGTGAGGACGTTTTTCACCCATTCGCCGGCGAAGATGCGCATCAGATCGTCTTCGAGTGAGAGGAAGAACCGGCTGGAGCCGGGATCTCCCTGCCGGCCGCAGCGGCCACGCAGCTGCAGGTCGATGCGGCGGGCCTCATGCCGCTCCGTGCCGATGATGTGGAGGCCGCCCATGCTGCGGACGAGATCCCCTTCCGGCTTCATGTTTTCCTTCGCGGAGATCTCCGCCACCAGGTTTTCCCACTCCTGTTGCGGCACATCCAGCCGCGTGGGGTAGGTGTCCTGCAGGCGGGCCCAGGCCATGGTGTCGGGATTGCCACCGAGAATGATGTCGGTGCCGCGACCTGCCATGTTCGTGGCGATGGTGACGGCATTGAGCCGGCCCGCCTGAGCGATGATCTCCGCCTCGCGTTTGTGGTGCTTGGCGTTGAGGACCTGATGGTCGACGCCGCGCTTCTCCAGGAGTGTCGAGAGCAGTTCGCTCTTTTCGATCGACACGGTGCCGACGAGCACCGGGCAGCCCCGGCGCTGGATGTCGCGAATTGTTTTGTTTGGGATCGTGTCGATGGTGCGGGAATCCCGCTCCTCAAACTCCACGCCCGCAGCCCCCTCCGAGACGATCCGCCCGATGCGGAACGATCCGTCGGCAAGCGCCAGGGAATCCCAGCGATGGAGCCGCTCGACCTCGTCGGCGACGGCCAGCCACTTTTCCCGCTCGGTTCTGTAGATCACGTCGGGATGGTTGATCCGCTTCATCCCGCGATTGGACGGAATCGCGATGACATCCAGATGGTAGATCTTCCAAAACTCGCTCGCCTCGGTCATGGCGGTGCCGGTCATGCCGCCGACTTTGCGGTAGAGCTTGAAGAAATTCTGCAGAGTGACGGTGGCGAGCGTCTGCGACTCTTCCTTGATCCGCACTCCCTCCTTCGCCTCCACCGCCTGGTGGAGGCCGTCAGACCACTGGCGGCCGGGCATGAGCCGACCGGTGAACTCGTCGACGATCACCACCTCGTCCCCCTGCACGACATAATTCACATCGCGCTTGTAGAGATGGCGGGCCTTGAGGGACTTGTCGATGAGATGCGGCCATTCCATATTGCCGGCGGTGTAGAAGCTCTCGACGCCGGCAAGCTTCTCGGCCAGCCGAACTCCATCTTCGGTCAGCGCGACAGAGTGTTCTTTTTCCTTCACCTCGAAATGCTCGTCGGCCTTGAGCTGGCGGGCGATCTGGTCGGCCTTGGCGTATTTGGTGACGTCGTCATGGGCCGGCCCGGAGATGATCAGCGGCGTACGGGCCTCGTCGATCAGGATGTTGTCAACTTCGTCGACAATCGCGAAGTTGAGGAATCCCTGGCTCTGTTGCACTTCTTCCGGAAACCGTTTGTCGCCCCGGGCGGCCATGCGCATGTTGTCGCGCAGGTAGTCGAAGCCGAATTCGTTGTTGGTGCCGTAGGTGATGTCGGCGGCATAGGATTTCTGGCGTTCGGCGGAATCCATCTTCGATTGGATCGCCCCCACCGTCAGGCCCAAGCCAATGTAGAGCGGCCCCATCCATTCCATGTCGCGGCGGGCGAGGTAATCGTTGACTGTGACGACATGCACCCCTTTGCCCTCGAGGGCATTGAGATAGGCCGGCAGGGTGGCGACGAGTGTTTTGCCCTCGCCGGTAATCATTTCAGCGATGGCTCCCGAGTGGAGCACCATCCCGCCGATCAGCTGCACGTCATAGTGCCGCATCCCGAGATAGCGCTTCCCCGCCTCGCGGCAGACGGCGAAGGCCTCAACCAGCAGGTCGTCGAGCGTCTCTCCGGCAGTGAGCCGGCGCCGGAATTCGGCCGTCTGGCCGCGCAGTTCAGCATCGGTCATCGCCTGGTATCGCGCTTCGAGCGAATTGATCGCTTCGATCTTCGGTTCCAGCCGCCGGATGTAGCGGGCGTTGGATGAGCCGAACAGACCGGTGAGAAACCGCTCCAGCCGGGAGCCTGCCCCGGCGGCGGTGTTGGAGACGGTTTCCCAAATACGTTCGAGCTGTTCCATGGCGTTGGGTTGGGCGTTGCGGCCCGGCTCCTGCGGCGGACGGTATGGTCGGCAGAGCCGAGTGTGGCGGGGAAATGGCAGACGGGCGGCAAGCAATGCTGCTCGGATGCCGGGAATCTACCCGGATTGTCGCGGGGGACCGCGTTTGGGGTCAAGGTGAACGGCGGCCGGTATCGGGGGCAGACCCGGTATGATAGCGGCTGGGTCGTCGTTTATCGGAGGTCACTTTTCATGCGAATGGGTCAGGCTTGGCGTGGCGATGGCGGCCGCTGGCTGCTTCCGGCAGCCCTTCTCTGTTCTTTTTTTCTGCGGGAAGTCGCCGCGCAGACGCCGGCGCCGGCGGTGCTCCTCACGCTCGACAGCCCGCTTCAATGGCAGGTCTTTCAGCGGCATTCTCCGCGGGCCGGTCGGGTGGAGGTGCGGGGCCGCGCTCTGCAGGCAGATCAGGTAGAGGCTCGGTGGGTGGGGACCGCTCAGCCCGCCCCAGAGTGGCAGCGGGTGCCGATGGCGGCCGACGGCACGTTTGCCGCCACTCTGGAAGTGCCCGCCGGTGGCTGGTATCGGTGCGAAGTGCGTGCCCTCCTGGGGGGCCAGCGGCTGGCCGAGGCGGCAGTTGGGCAGGTGGGAGTGGGGGAGGTGTTCGTGGTCGCAGGCCAGTCCAACTCGGCAAACTATGGCGAGCAGAAACTGCAGCCCGCCAGTGGCAGGGTGGCTGCCGGGAGTGGCCAGTCGTGGCGGGAGGCGATCGATCCGCAGCCGGGCGCCGAAGGCGGAGGGGGGAGCTTTCTGCCTCCGCTGGGAGATGCGCTTTCGGCCCGGTTTGGCGTGCCGATCGGATTTGTTGCCTGTGGCATCGGCGCCACCAGCGTGCGGGAATGGCTTCCGGTCGGAACTCTGTTTCCGAATCCGCCCACACTCACTGGCCGCGTTCGACAACTCCCCGACGGCCGCTGGGAAAGCGATGGGGCGGCCTTTTGCATGCTCTTGGAAAGAATGAAACAGAGCAGCCCCGGCGGGTTTCGGGCGGTGCTGTGGCATCAGGGGGAGAGCGATGCCAACCAGGCCGATGCCAGCCGCACGCTGCCGGGCCCGCTGTACCGGGAGTATCTCACGGAGATCATCCGGCAGTCGCGGCAGGGAATGGGGCGGGAGATCCCCTGGTTTGTCGCCCAGGCGACCTACCACGTGCCTGGCGACGAAGCCTCCCCCGACATTCGCGCCGCTCAGGCGGCCATCGTGGCCGACGGCACGGCGCTGGCGGGCCCCGATAGCGACAGCCTCAAGGGGGAGTGGCGCGAGGCGGGGGGCAAGGGAGTGCATTTCAGTGGCCCGGGGCTCGAGCAGCATGCCAGGCTCTGGCTGGAGAAGATCGCCCCCTGGCTGGAGGAGCAGTTGAAGCGATGAAGATGCTGCGTCGACACACACTGTTGGTCAGCCTGGCGCTGGCCGGTTTTTTCATCGTCGCCAGTCGCAGCGGAGCGGCTGCCGAAGGGGAACGGCCCAACATCGTCATCCTGTATGCCGACGACATGGGCTACGGCGATCTGGCGGTGCAGAATCCCGATTCCAAAATCCCCACACCCCATCTCGACCGGCTGGCGCGGCAGGGAATGCGATTCACTGATGCCCACAGCTCCTGCGGTGTCTGCACCCCCAGCCGCTATGCCCTGCTGGAAGGGCGCTACCACTGGCGGAAGTTCCATGGAATCGTCAATTCCTTCGAGCCCTCTGTCCTCGACGCCGACAAGCAGACGCTCCCCGAAATGCTGCGCGCCCAGGGCTACCGGACGGCCGCCTTCGGCAAATGGCATCTCGGCTGGGATTGGCAGGCGATCCGCCGGCCGGAGGTGCCGGCGCGGGCGGGAGACGGCAAGAGCCAGACCTACCCTCCGGAGGCATTCGATTGGTCGCAACCAATTCCTGACGGACCGCTGGCGCATGGGTTCGACACCTACTTTGGTGACGATGTGCCCAACTTCCCTCCCTACGCCTGGATCGAGAACGATCGGCTGCCGGTCGCTCCTACGGTCGATTGGGTCGCGGAGGGAGAGCCGGCAGAGGGGCACTGGGAGTGTCGGCCGGGGCCGGCGGTAGCGGGCTGGGATTGTGCCGCTGTGATGCCGACGCTCACGGAGAGGGCCGTGGCCTGGATTGGCCAGCAACAGGCAGACAGACCCTTTTTTCTCTACTTTCCCTTCACCTCCCCCCACACGCCGATCGTGCCCGCTGCCGAGTTTTCAGGTGCCTCACGGTGCGGGGGCTATGGCAACTATCTCCAGCAGACCGACGCCGCGGTGGGGCGGGTGCTGGCGGCCCTTGAGAGCCAGGGACTGGCCGCCAACACGCTGGTCATTTTCACCAGCGACAACGGCCCCGAGCGATTGGCCTACGAGCGCTTGCGGGCCTGCGGCCATTCCAGCATGGGGGGCCTGCGGGGCTTGAAACGCGATCTCTGGGAAGGGGGGCATCGGGTGCCGTTTGTGGTGCGCTGGCCAGGCGTGGTGCCAGCCGGAAGTGTCTCTCCGGGGCTGCTCAGCCAGATCGACATTTTTGCCACGGTGGCGGCGCTTGTCGGCGCCACCGTCCAACCCGGATCGGCGGAGGATAGCCTCGATCAGACCAGGCTCTGGACCGGACAGGGGGAGAGCGTCCGCGACACGCTCGTCTACAACACGTTCCCCGGCGCCTACGCCCTGCGGCATCGGGAGTGGGTGCTGATCGATGC
>CAISJI010000072.1 GCA_903885565.1 uncultured Planctomycetaceae bacterium | reverse complement strand
GTGCCAGACTATCTGCCATCCGTGCCTGCTGATGTCTTCGCCGAAGCCAACGCCGCGCTGAAGCTTGTCTCGACAGACAGTGCCTGGACGGTCTATTCGATTGGGGACAACGGCCGCGATGAAGGTGGCCCGCAGCCCGACGGCAGTGAACCGATCCAAGGCAACGACGACATCGGCCTCAGCATGAAACGATGAAGCATGTTTTCCCCAATCGGTGGCTCTCAGTTGGCCGGGTGCCGCTGCTACGAAGCATTTGTGCTGCATACCACTCCGGCAGAACTAGTGCGAAACGGGAGCGCAAACTGGGACGCGAAGCCGCGTTGCGTTCGACGCGCGGAGAAGGGCATAATCCTGCTATCAGGGCATAATGGGGTTGCTACGAGGAACCGCAGAATTACGAGTTATTTCTCTTCAGGGTCCGACCATGCGATACGTCCTGCATATCGGCTTCGCCGCCTTAACGCTCGCTGCGACAGTCGTAACCCATGCACAGCAGCCGAATGGGAACCCATCCGGCGCGTTCCTCACGTTCTTGTCCCACCGTTCCGGGCACAATCAGCTTTACTCGTGTCACCAAGACGGAACGCAGCCATCGCCTATTTTTGGCGGTCCGCTAAAAGCCGTCCCATCGTTCGACGATTCGTTCGTGATGTTTCGAGAACCGCATTGGACAAGGCAAAGCCCAAACGGAAGGTACTTTGCTTCATGGGTCTACGAGACCGGCAAGCCTTATTCCAACTACCAAGGTGCACTTCGGCCGATGCTTTGGGTCGGCGACATCGCTGGGACATGGACAAGAATTCTGAACCCTGATTGCAACGAGGAATTTGCTTGGTCTCCCGACAGCAAGCAATTGGCTTTTTCCATTCTGTCGACCCATCACTATCGCGGATCTTTGCAGAAACGCCCGACAACTACTGAGATTTGTATCTCCAGTATTGATGGTTCACACGAACGATGTGTGCTTGAAAAGCATGGAAAGTGGTTTGTGTTGGATTGGTCACCCGATGGTAAGCGTCTTCTGCTAGAAAACCGACAATTCGGTCAGCAACTGGAGGATGGCACGTCAGCCTTATTTGAATTTCGTGTGTCAGATGCCATTAACGCGCGGAATCGGAGCCGAGACGATCAGGACTGGGCTGCAAATGGCGCGACTAGGTTTCTCAATCAGATCGACCTAGACCTTGAAGGAATGCAACCTTGCGGAGCTCGATACTCGCCCACGAGGAACGAATTGGCACTCGAAGTTTACGATCCCAGGAACATGTACGCCCCCAATCTCGTCGCCGACGAAGACGATGAGCTTGGACAAGGGCGAATGATGCGGCTTTTGGAGAAAATCTACGTGTATAATATGGACACCCGTGGGTTGCGTAAGGTGGCTGACTACGAGGAGGGAATTCGCGGGCCAATCTGTTGGTCACCCAACGGAGATGACATTCTCTTTTCACGCTACCTTGCCAAAGACGACGATCGCGAGAAAACGCTGCAAGACAAAGAGCACGGCCTGGCAGTGTGGGCCATAGGGCGCGACGGCGATCACGCGCGGTTTGTAACGACGGGGTGGAGCCCGGATTTTCCGCGCATGCAAACCGGAGATGGGAGATAACCAACGATTGCAACCGAGCGGCGGATCGGGTCGATCTTGAAACCACCGGTTCTTGGCCGCCGCCGGTTGAATCGTCTCGTTCGGCCACTCCGCTGACTTCCTCGTGTGATTGCCACCCGGTATGATCAACGATGGCTTCTTTCAACTGCGGAGGACATCATCAATGAGCCTGAACTTATCGCAATTTGGCATCGACCGCCTCGACGCACAGCAGCGGGTGGAGTTGATTGGTCTGATCTGGGACAGCCTTCCCGACGATGCGGCATACACACCCCCCAACTGGCATGCCCAAGAATTGGAGCGGCGAATTGCAGCCGCTGACGCCAATCCTGGCGCCGCTGAACCTTGGGAGGCGGTGCTGGCGCGATTGTCGAGGAGTTCATGAGCTTGCCCGTCGTCCTGCGTCCGGAAGCCACGAAGGACGCGGCGCCCGATATACCAGCCCAGGTGACGGACAACAGACGGCACCGAAGCCGACGGTCAAACGCATCCTGTCGCAAGTTCCATTTTCTCGGCTCAGTGATTCCCGCCGCTGCGCTGAGTGGCAGGAAAGCGCACCTGACCTAGAGGACCCAACATGTTCAGTGGCAGCAGATTGTCGGATCTGTCCGAGGGCAGTCTCTGTATTTCAACAGAGCACATATCGCTCCGGATGGAGGATTCGACAGAGGAGGTAGACCAGACGAAATTGGTGGTGGCAGGGACGCCGGAAGGCTTTCGGTGGCTGGCCCGGCAGTTGGAGCAGATGGCAAAGACCGCGGAAGAGTCGAGCACGCACGGCTGTTCCGCGATTGTCGCGCCCTCGGATTTTCCGAATCGCCCCATCGCAATGCCGGGCTGGGATTCGCTCGATCTTGAATGCCTGACCGATTCGAATCGGCTGAGTCTTGAACAACGCCGTCCCTCTTGAGCACGTTCCACGTGCCACCCTCGCTCCATGACATCGTCAAAGAAGCCCAGCGGTACTCCTCGCGTTCGATCGTCGCTCGCGCTTTACGCAATCTGCTCGTTGCTCTGGGTCGCCCCCTGTGCTGCCATCGCGTGTGAGCCCATCGAGGAACCGGGGCTTTCGCAGCGCGACAGCGAGATCCTTGCGCGGATGCGGAGCGAGGGGGTGAAAAGCTGGACGAGGATCCGGGATCAGTTCCACTCCGCGAGGTTCAAGGGAGTCGACATCCGGAACTGGTTTACGGAAACCGAAGCCACGCCCGAGAGAGTCACCAACTGGGCGTTGACGATTCAGGGAGACAATCTTCTCCTCGCACTCGATGACATTTCGAAAGTGCCCGACACTCCCCCGCGACCGAACCAGTCGGTGATCGGCATCAACGGTCGGTATACCTTCCAACTGGACAGGGACGATGCCCAAAGTGCCTGGAACGTTTCCCGGCTGGAGGTCTATGCAGAAACACCACAGCCTCTCGTCGCGGGTTGCCGTCCGCTCACAGAAAGCGGGCGACGACGCCACGCGAAGACCGCCGCGCTTCATTACCTCGTGTATGCGAATTGCGCCACGGCGATCGGCGTCATCCCGCTTCCTGATCTGGTTGTGGACCCCGGCTTGAGCGTGCTGAGCACCCGCCCCGTGCCTGGGCGGAAAGGCCTTCGCGAAATCGAGTTCGAGTACATGCCGACGAAGGGCTCATACCAGAGCTTTCTGCCCACGCCCACCCGGCTGCGCGGCGGAACGATG
The DNA here is from genome assembly GCA_903885565.1 of uncultured Planctomycetaceae bacterium. Lineage (GTDB taxonomy): Bacteria > Planctomycetota > Planctomycetia > Pirellulales > UBA1268 > CAISJI01. The sequence goes on along the minus strand of CAISJI010000072.1, from coordinate 8,042 downwards.
GTTCTCGATAGCGAGCACGGCTGGATTATCGATTCATATCGAGTGCAGCTTGCTCAATCGGGCGGGGAGAAGGAACTCTTCACGGCGGCGGTGACGTATTCCAGCAGGGGGGATGCCGAGTCGACGCCCCTGCCGCAGACCCTCGCGATCACACAGGGGGATCCGCACGACCCTCCGCGATTTCAATTGGTTCGCTCGATTCAATTCAACGAAATCACGTTTGGAACCTCGGCCGACGAGACGTTTGAAATCACCTCCTACGGCCTGCCCGCACCGTGACACATCGGGCCGCCCCGCGGCTGGCTGCTGGCGGGGGGAGTTCACTACGAGGCACGAGGTTGCTGCCCCCCATCGGGGTTGCTAAAATTCAAACGGTTTCGGGCGACGCATCTGCTTGGGGGTTCGGCTGTTCGGAAACGCTTTTGGAGTTGGTGAACGATGTCGACTCAATTGCCGCTCAAGGCTGACGACTGGCTGATCACTGACCGACCGAGTGGATGGTTTCTTCAATACCGTCTCCCGCCGACACTTCTCCATTATGCAGGCCGGGCGCTGGCCTTTTTTTTAATCAGCGCCGCGATGTTCGATCTGTTTGGCTTGTTCTCCAGACTGACTCAAGCCGATTATCGTTTTTCGATCTTCGACTTTCTCTTTCTTGTAAACAATGTCCTTATGTTGTGGGTCTTTTACGGGTTCCTTCGGGGCCTGAACCTCCAGTTCGCTTTGGCAAAGGATGGCAACGTCACCACCCGCGTGGGAATTTTTCCTGAGGCATGCCTCGCGTCGCTGCGGCTCTCTCCCTCCCAGCGTCGCCGCGGAAGATCAACGCTTGTTTTCAATAGCACCAGTGGAGCCACAAAAGTTCTGGTGGGTGAACCAGGATTGCCAGATCAAACCGCCATGCACCTGCTCAATGACCTCCACGCGCGAGTGAACGCGACATCTGCCGAGGCAGCGACCAGCCACAGCGAGACACCCGAGGGAATTGCCTGCTGACGCAGCCCACTGGGAGAGAAAGATACCAATCTGTTCTGGGGATCCTCGTATGACTCATTCCCGCACTCCATCTCCCGCCACGACGGCGCAGCAGCCGGACGGCCAATTGGCACGGCCGCTGTCGGCTGAGGCGTTTGCCACGCGAGTCGCCATCCACCAGCCGCGGGTGCTGCGCTTCGCCGCAGCCTTCCTCGGCGATCGCCATCTCGCCGAAGACGTGGTACAGGAGGCGTTCGGCCGGCTGTTTGAACACCGCAGCCGCTATCCTCTCGACGATCTCTTCGGTCCCTATCTCGTCAAAACGGTGGCCCGGCTGTGCATCGATCAGCGGCGGGTGCGGCAGGCGGAGGACCGGCGCGTGAAGCAGGTGGAGCCAAGGAGCGTGCCCTCGCCGGCGGCGACGGCCGCCAACCGCGAAGTGGACGACCTCGTGGCGCTGGCGGTGGGCCAACTCCCCGACCGCGAGCGGGCCTGCTTCCTGCTGACCGTCTGCGAGGGCTTCAGCTACCGCGACGCGGCCGACACACTTTCGCTTTCGTATGCCGAGGTGAATAACGCCATCCACCGCGCCCGCATGCTGCTGCGGGCCAGCCTGACCACGATTGTGGAGGGACAGCGATGAGCCATTCCCAGAATCGACTCGCGCAGGATATCAGCCTCTGGCTCTCGGGGGAGACGGTCACCGAGGCGGCCGACCGGGCCGTGGCGGGGCTGGAGTGCACTGACGATGCCCGTCGCACCGCCGGCGCGGCGATCGCCATCGAAGACCTCGTGCGCGGCTGGTATGGCAGCATTCCGCTGCCACCGCCGGAGCCGCATGTTCTCAGGCGGAAGGAACGGCGATCGCTCATCTCGGCGTCGCTCTCGGCAGTGGCGGCAGGGCTGGCGGTGGCATTTTTAGCGGGGGGCATCGGCTTCCCCTTCGAGCGCATCATCAATGCCGCCGAAAGCTGGGCAAAGGCCGGCCCGCGGTCCCCCCTGGCCGATTCCTGCTGGTGGCATCTCCGCCAAAATGGCGACCGACCGTAGCAACCTCCTGAATAGGATTCCTTTTCAAGACTGACCGAAGAAACTGAACTGTTGAGGGAACAGGGATCGACCTTGGCTCCCTGCCTGTTCTGACGTACACTTATCAATCCCTTCGTGAGAACCCTGCCATGACCAGTGCCGTCCGCGACCTTCTCCGGTCATTCCAAGCGCTGAGCGATGCTGAAAAGCATGAGGCTGCCAGCCTGCTGCTGAGGCAGTTTGCGCAGGGCGAAGCGGGCGAGATTGGCGACGAAACATTCGTCGCTGTCGCCGAGGAACTGTTCCTCGACCTCGACGCACGAGAGGTCCAGGGCAACGGAATGACGCAGTAAGCAGTTGCTGAGCTGTGGCGGCGGCCGTCAGCCTGTCAGCCACCGGAGGGAATCGAAGCCAGAGGGGCTTCTTCGAGGCTGACGCAGAGGAGGCTGCCGGGGCCGCGGACGTAGATTGAGCGGTCGGCGACCGCCGGATGGGCGTGGAGCGAAACCTCGCGGGCAAACAGCTTGTGCCGAGCCAGCGGGGCAAACCTGTCGGCAGCCGCGTCGAGAAGGATCAGCTCCCCGGCCGCTGTGAGCAGCAAAACTCTGTCGGCTGAGGCAATGATCGAGGCATGCCCTTTGAGCGAACGGTCGGCCTGCGTCCAGAGCGGGGTCAGGTCGGCAGCCGCGAGACAGTGGATCTTGCCGCGATGCACGGCATAGACCCTGCCGGCGGTCGCCACCGGCGTATGCATGTCGGGCACAAGGCTCGCCTGCGTGGCCACCACCGAGGCGGCCCCCGCCGCATCGAAGCCGATCAGCCGGGCGCCATTGTTCTCGCTGAAGACTGCCACGCGATTCCCCAGCAGCACCGGCGTGGGCACGTTGAAGTCGCCGGCGACCCGCGGCACGAGCGACCAGAGCCGCTCTCCCGTGGCCAGCTCCCAGCCCCCACAAGAGACCTTGTCGAAGCCGACGAGCTGCCGCCTGCCGGCCAGCTCACCCACCACCAGCGACGCAAACGCCGGCGGCGCACCTGCTGTGCGCCAAATCACCGCTCCGGTGGCCGGATCGAGCGCCACCAGCGACGCCTCGGGGGCGCCGGGATTGACAATCAGCCGGCCGTCAACCACCAGCGGCGACGAGCAGGCTCCCCAGACCAGTTCGTCGTGGGCAGAAAAATCCTCGCGGAGATGCCGCTTCCAGATTTCCTGGCCATCGGCAAGCCGCACGCAGTGGAGATGGCCGAAGGCACCGAGCAGATAGGCCCGGCCCTCGTGGAGCAGGGGGGTGGCCCGGGGAGAATTGCCATAGTCGAGCTTTCCTGCGGCCGGATAACGCAGCGTCCAGACGCGCTCGCCCGTCGCCCGGTCGAGCCCGTGGAACAGGTCTTCCTGGTCAGTTCCATCGCGATCTCCCACCACCACCCGATCGCCAGCCACAGCCACTCCCCCCAGCCCCTCGCTGAAAAGCACCTGCTTCCAGCGGACATTTTTTTTCTCAGGCAACGTGGCAGGCAGCCAAGCCACCAGCCCATCCCGCTGCTCCCCCCGCCACTGCGGCCAATCGCCATTGCCAATTGCGGCGGGCACCGCGGCGCCTCCAGCCGGTGTGGCACCGCTGCCCTCTGATTTCTTTGGCTCCCCCGGTTCCAAGGGCATCTGGGCATCGAGCGGCACAAATCCTCGCTTGGTCTCCAATGCCAGCCTCAGCAGCGGATCGTGGCGGACGGCCAGCAGCGCATCGAGAATCCGCTGCCGCGTCGGCTCGTCGAGCGAACTGGCAACGAAGGCTGTGATAAAGGGAACCTCGGCCGTCTCTGCCACCACCTTGAGATCGCCCCGCTGAATCGTGCCGCAGCCCTCCAGCAGAGGCTGGGCGTAGCTGGAGATCACAGTGGCGACCGGCTGGGCGTCGCTGGGGGCCTTGATCACTTCTTCAGCGCCGTCGCTACAGGCCTCGGCGAAGGGGCCCTCAGCAGAGATTGTGATGCCGGCGGCGGCAAAGAGCGCGCGGGCCGCCGCATGCTTTTCGGCAGACTCTGCCTTCCCGAGAATCACCCGGTGGTGGGCGAGATCGGCAATGCCAGTGGCCGGATCGTTGCCACGCACCACCACCAGTCCCCGCTGCAGCGTTGAGTTTTTCATGTCGGTGAGGTCGGCCACGGGGGTGAGGGGCCGCTCTGTGGCTTCGGCTTGGGCCACCACCACCGACCGCTTCCCGATGACGATATCGGCCCGCGCCGCTTCCCCCTTGCCGATCGTGCCGACGGCCTTGCCGATCGATTCGCTGAACAGCGTTTTTACCGGCCGTCCGAGCGATTTCTCCAGGTGGGCTGCGAGCTGGGTGTAGTCGCGCTGCGCGTAGCCTTTGACACAGGGACAGGAAAGAGGGGCGGCGAGCGGATCGGTGACCACCAGCGTCAGCCCCGGCGCTCCACCGGATGGCTCGGCCGCGAGGCCGGGCGACAGAGCCGCGGCGAAGATCAAGGCGGCGACGAACCAAACCATTCGACGGAGTTGGATCGCAGACATCGGCTGCCTCCGAATAGAGATAGAGAAGTGAGCCAGCACAGGGACGGAGACAGTGCGGGGGCAGTGCGGGGAGAACTATTCCCCAAAGCCAAGCGATCCAGGAACAGGGGCCGGCTCGCTCACCCTGCTTTTTCCAGCACAACAACTGTTCCCTTGTGAATATCGAGGTAGTAGAGCGAAGAACCGTCGGCGGAGAGGCCGATCGATGAATTCTTGCAGCCCGCTTCGACATCGGCCACGCCGACCACCTCCTGCATCTCGCCGTCGAGGGAGTAGCGTTTCACCAGTCCGTTGCTCTCGGAGGTGAGCAGGCAGCCGGTGTTATCGAGGCAGGTGTTCATCGGATTACAGCAGCCCCCAAAGCCTGTGGCGATATCGGACTCGCTGCGTCCGCCGAACGTGCGGATCTCCTCCCCTTCGATATCGACCAGCCGCACGTGATGGCGGGAATTCTCGGCGATCGCCAGTCCTCCGTCGACTGCCTGAATATCCATCTGACCGCAGCATCCGGAGAGCCCCTCCACGATCCGCACCGGGCTGGAGAGATCGCTGCCGCAGCGCCACACGCAATAGCCATAGCCAGTGGGCTGCTGGGCCACGAGAAAAACGTTGTCAGCAGTGGCCGCGATGCGGTGGATCTGCCGCAGCCGCGCGAGCTCATTTTCCAGAATCTTCTCGTCGGTCATCGAGCTCATCGTTTCGACCGATTTTTTTATGCTCTGGCAACCCTCCTTCAGAATTTCGAGCCTTTCCGGCGGCGCAAAACCTGGGTCCCCTTCCTGCTTCTGCTCCAGTTCCGCCACCGTATCGGTCTGCTGCTGGAGGCTCTCTAGGATCTGCTTGAGGAGCAGTTCGTGCCGGGCCTTCGCCTCGGCCAGGAATTCTTCCTGCCCCTCAGGCTCCAGCGTGAAGTGGGGCGATTCAGCCGTGGCGAGGATCTCGCCGGTGGCTGAGAGATGGGCAATGCTCGCGTCGCCCGCCACCCAGAGTGAGCCGTCGGGGGCGGTGGTGACACTGCGGGGCACGAAATCGAGCGGCACGGCCCGCTCCTCCTGGCCGTCAGCGGCGAGCCATACCAGCCGACTCTCGACCGCGTCGTCCCGTTTTACTCTGGCAGCGCCATACGGACTCGCCGCGCCGGTGAGCAGCGCGAGGCGCCCCGCGCCGAGCGTGCAGAAGCCGAGAATTTTTCCAGAAGAAGTATCGACGGAGATCGTGCGCGTTTGGCGGTAGGGGGAGGTGCGCCGGAATTCGTCGAGCGACTCCCGTTCGCGTTTTTGATGCTCTTCATATTGAGCCTGCGCGGCATCCTGCGCTTGATTTGCAGTCGCTCGGTTCAGTCGGGCGTAGGGCACTTCGGCCGGCTTGCGCGATGCATAGGCAAACCAGGCAAGGATCGCAGCGGCTGCATAGGCAACCAGCGTGGCACCGTGATTCATGGCAACGTTCTCCTGTGGGCTCTGGTTTGGCTGAAAGACCCCCACCGGCTCATTCCAGCCGTCCACTCCCTTTTTGTTATTAGATCGTTCCCAGCGCCTGACAGCAACCAGAAATCTGCCACGAGCCAAGCGGGCGAGGCGATCCACCCGGAGACTTGACACACGAAGGCGACCGAGTGTATTATTGCAGCGATACACCTGCCGCGGGCCGGTGGCAGGCACTGGAGGGGAATACGCAGGCATGTCTCGGGCAGACCCCATTTTCGTCGTCCATCCGTCGTCAGGCGTGCCGATCTACCGGCAACTGATCGATCAGGTGGAGGCGTTGGTGGCGGGGGGGGGGCTGCAGCCGGGCGACACCGTGCCGAGCGTGCGGCAGGTGGCTGCCGCTCTGGGGATCAACATGATGACCGTTTCCAAGGCCTGGAGCCGCCTCGAGGCCGACGGCCTGCTGCAGCGGGACCGGGGCCGGGGGATGGTGGTGGCCGTCTCGCAGGAAACGCGCTCGCTGGCCGACCGGAAGGGGCAGGTGCGGGCGCTGGTCGATCAGGCGGTGGTGCGCGGTCTCCAACTCGGCCTCAGCCCGGCCCAGATTCTCGCGGTGGTGAAATCATCTCTGGAGGAGAAGTCGTCATGATCGAACATGCCGTGCCGAATGAGGCGATTGCCGTGACCGGCCTCGTCAAACGCTTTGGCTCCCGGACCGTGCTCGATGCGATCGATCTGCACGTGCCGCAGGGGCAGGTGATCGGCCTGCTGGGGCTCAATGGCTCAGGCAAGAGCACGCTGATCAAGTGCCTGCTGGGGCTGCTGCGAACCGATGCCGGCTCGGCGCTGGTGCTCGGCACGCCTGCCTGGGATCTGGCAGATCGCGAAAAATCGCGGATCGGCTATGTGCCGCAGGAGGCGACGCTCTATCCCTGGCTGACTGTGAGTCAGACTGTTGCCTATGTGGCGTCGTTTTATCCCCGCTGGGACCGGGCCTGGGGGGAAGAACTGCTGGCCCGCTGGGATCTGCCGCCGGGGCACAACACGGGCGTGCTCTCGGTGGGACAAAAACAAAAACTTGCCCTCGTGCTCGCCCTCGGCCACCGGCCCGATCTGTTGATCCTCGACGAGCCGGTGGCGAGCCTCGATCCGGTGGCAAGGCGCTGGTTTTTGGAGGCTGTGCTCGAGACAACCGCCAATGGCGTCGGCACGGTGCTCTTCTCCACGCATATCACTTCTGATCTGGAGCGGGTCGCTTCGCATGTGGCGATCCTCCGGGAGGGACACGTTGTTTTTCACGATGAGCTCGATCTGCTCAAAGATCGGGTCAAGCGGCTGCGGCTGGAGGCCTCAACCGCCTTGCCGGCCGATCTCGCCGTGCCCGGCCTGCTGCGGGCCGAGGTGGAGGGAACGCGGGCGCTTCTGACCGTTGACGGAGTGACGCCCGCCCTCCTCGCCGACCTGCGGCAGCGGCTGCAGACAAATGTGACCGTCGATGATCTCAACCTCGAGGAGATCTTCCTGGAGCTGCACTCCGGAACAGCCGCCCATCCCCACACCGCGAGATGATTGCCATGCCTCTCATTGCCCGCCGGTATCTGCTTGTGTTGGAGGCGATTCTCGCCCGGCCATGGACATGGCTCGTGCTCGCTAGCGCGCTGACGCTGGGCGGATTGGCACTTGCCAACTTCACTGGCCCTGGCCTCTTTACCACGAATGACCATGTGCGAATTGAACATGTGCCAGTGGTCGCTTCGCCTCCTTTCGTCCGGGTCTCGGAATCGCTGCGGGGTTTGGCGCAAAAGGGCAAGCTCGACACCGTGACCGACTTCAACATGGGAGCCCAAGACGGTCCTTCGATTGAGGGCGGATTCTCTCTCGGGCCTGAGGGCGGGTTGGCCCTCCGGGCTCCTGCCCACAAAGGAGACTGGGAAATCCTCGACCAGCTTCCGGCGCTCAAGCGACTTTGGTTACCCGCGATCGAAGGCCTGACAGCAGAGGGCTGGCAGCGGCTCGGTAAGCATACGTCGCTTGAGCTGCTCTCCATGCGTCTCAGCTCAAACCAGGGAAGTTTTCCG
>CAISJI010000071.1 GCA_903885565.1 uncultured Planctomycetaceae bacterium | reverse complement strand
GGCATCTTCGGCGGCGGAATCAAACGTCAGCACCAGCACACCGCGTTGCCCCTGCTGTGCATGGAGTCGATCGAGGTGGCGCACGATCGCGGCCTCCACCTGCGTGTCGCGCGTGCCGGTGATCGGCAGGCGCACCGGCACACTGACGACTACCGGCCCCGGCCGCCCCTCCATCGCCGGCTCAGCCGCCAAAACTCTCCCCTGGCCTGAGTAGCCCCCAGGCAGCGGCAGGCAAGCCAGCACCGCGGCCACCAACAGCCCCGGCCAACAGCGGCCCCGTAAGCGGGCGAGCCGCCCGGAGTGGGAGCGGCAATCAGGGGGGCAACGTCGGCGGTGGCTGGGCATGGGAAGTCTCGGCCACGGGGCAAGCAGCAGCCTGAATTCTAAGTGGGCCACCCGCGGAGTCAAAAAAACGTCGCTGACAGGCACCGGCTGTCAGCCGAAACCCCCAAACATCTATATACTAGCCGACATGACTCCATCCCCCTCCGACAGTGCGCTTCGCGCCACCCTCATCGATCTGGTCGCCACCAAGGCGCTCAAGCGGGGAACCTTCCGGCTGGCCTCCGGCAGGGAGGCCAGTTTCTATCTCGACGCCAAGCAGGTGATCCTCGATGCGCAGGGCTCGGCGTTGGTCGGCCGGGCCATTTTGCAACTGCTTGAGTCCTATGGCAGCCTGCCGGCGGCGGTGGGGGGCATGTCGATTGGCGCCGATCCGGTCACCAGCGCCGTGGTGACGATGGCTGGCGTGGCCAATCTTCCCCTCAAGGGATTTATGGTGCGCAAGGAACCGAAAGATCATGGCACGAAGCGGTTTGTCGAGGGACCGGTGCAGCCGGGCGACCGGGTCGTGATCGTGGAGGATGTGACCACCACCGGCGGATCGTCGCTTTTGGCGATCGATCGGGCGATGGAGTTTGGCCTCGTGGTGGAACGCGTGGTGACGGTCATCGACAGACTGGCCGGAGCCAAAGAAACGCTCGCCGCCCGCGGCATCCCGCTCGACTCGCTCGTGACAATCCGTGACTTGGGGATTGAGCCCGACGCCTCCTGACCGGCGTCACGAACGCCTCCGCTGACCTAACCCCCTGCCGGGGACCGATACAACCGACCGTGATCAGCGAAGCCCGGGAGGAGTCTCCATGACACAGGGAGCGCCAACTACGAGCCGGCCGACGCCCAGATGGCGTCGGGTGGCAGCGGCCTGCTGGCTGGCAGTATGGCTGATGGCGGCGTGTGAGCAGCGGCTTGAGGCCGGCACGACGGCGCCCCCGCCGGGCGAGCCCTCGGCAGCCGCGATCGCTGAACTGATCGATGATCTCGGCGCCGCCGACTACCACACGCGCGAAGCGGCCGCCGCCCGACTGAAATCGATCGGCCCCGCGGCGGTCGATGCCCTGCTGGCAGCCGCCGAACTGGCCTCCGATCTGGAGGTGGCCCTGCGCGCCCGGTGGATTGTCGATGCGATCCCGTTGGGCATGCCGCACGACCCTCCCGAAGTGACGCAGTTGCTCGATCTGCTCAAGCAACGGCGCGATCTTCCCCACCGGCTGCGGGTGATGCAACGGCTGCTGCGTTTGGATGACGGCGCTGGCATCGAGGCCCTGGCGCGGATTGTGCGACTCGATCGTTCTGCCAGTGGCTCGCGCATCGCGGCCTCCCTGCTGGCCCGGGAGTGGCAGGCAGATGATCCGGCCTGGCCGAACTCTGCCGCGGCCATCACTGCCGGCCTCGGGGCGAGCACGCGTCCCACCGCGCAGTTTCTGCGTGCGCTGGCCGGTTTCTCCACTGCGGCCGATCCGGCGGCCCGCGCGCAGCACCTCGCAGGGGCCGGCGCGGCGTTTGAGCTGCTCGATCGCAGTGCCGGCGAGGGAACGCAACGGGCTGGGGGCGCAGGAGAGGCGAGCGTCGATCGCGAGACAACCCGCCTCTTTGCCCGCGACTGGATCCGCCTGCTGGTGTCGGCGGGGCGTCAGAATGAAGCCCGCACGCTTGCCATCGCCATGATTGATGCCTGCTTCCAGCCGGGCCGGGATACAAAAGCCAATGCCGTCGAGGCGGTCGAGATGCTGGTGTGGGGGATCGAAAATGGTCTGCCGGAACTCGTCGACCATCTCATAACGGCGCAGCCGGAGGCGCTCCGCACGCAGGCCAGCCTCGGCTATGCCGCCGCCTTTGCCCAGCGCAGCCGGGGCAATCTGCCGCAGGCCGAAGCGCTCGCCGCGGCGGCCTTCGCCCGCACGGCGGAAAAGGGCCCCGACATCGACGACACCGACCGGCTGCAGATGGCGATTCTGCTGGCGCGGTGGGGCTGCGTCGACTGGGCCTCCACCTGCTATACGGCGCTCCTCGACAATGCCCGCACCCCGTCTGCTGAGTTTGCCCTCGCTGCCATTCTCGCCTCCGAATTTCTCCACGAGCAGGAGCGGGAAGCGGAGGCGGCCGCCTGCCTCGGGAAGCTGCTCGACAACACGGTGGGCCGCGCCGATCTCAACGTCGACCAAATCCTGCAGCAGCTCGGGCGCGACCAGCGCACCGTCAGATCGCGGATGCACTTCTTTGAATCGTGCGCCGCCCGGGCCCGGGGTGACATTCCGGCCGCCCGGCAGGCGGTGGAAATTGCCCTGCGCTCCTATGCCAAGGATGTCGACGCCCTGATCGCCCTCTACACGCTCCCCGACAACACGCCCGATCAGCGGGCCGACGCGGTCCGCCGGATCAACGAGGCCCTGCGGCAGATCGACAACGAGATTCAGGCCACCCCTGAGGATGCCAACAGCTACAACGAATATGCCTGGCTCGTCGCCAACACTCAGGGAGATCTCGACAAAGCCACCCGCTACTCCAAGCAGTCGCTGGCCAAGTCGTTCGACAGCGCCAGCTACCTCGACACCCTCGCCCACTGCCGCGCTGCGGCGGGGGATCTCAAGGGGGCGATCCGCTGGCAGACGCTCGCCCGCCGCCAGGAACCGCACAACCGGATGATTCTGGCGAATCTCCGCCGGTTTCAAACGCAGGCGACGGCAGCCCCCTGATGACTTCCTCTGCCGACCATCCGCTGCAAACAGTTCTCCTGCCCGATGGCGCCAGCCTCGCTGTCGAGATCCACGGAGAAGGTCCGCCGCTGTTGCTCTTGCATGGCTTTCCGCTCGACCATTCGATGTGGGTCGGTCAGTTGCCCTTGGCGCGATCGTATCAGTTGATCATGCCCGATCAGCGTGGCTTTGGTGCCAACTCCTGCCCTGCCGGCAGCCAGGGGCCGGCGAGCATTGAGCAGTTGGCCGATGACGCCGCGGCGCTGCTTGAGGGGCTGGGCGTGCAGGGGCCGGTCGCTGTGTGCGGTCTTTCGATGGGGGGCTATGTGGCGCAGCATCTGGCGGTGCGGCATCCCCGGCTCGTCGGGAGCCTGATTCTCGTCGACACAAAACTGGAGGCCGACACCCCCGAGGCCCGGGCAGGTCGCGGCGAACTGGCCGCCAAAGTGAGCCGGCTCGGCCAGGAGGTGGTGGCTCGGGCGATGATCCCCAATCTGCTTGCGGCCGCTTCTGAAGATGCGGCCCATCAGCCGCCGCTTCAGGCACAGCGTCGAGATCAATGCGTGCTGGAACTCACCCGGATGATCCACGCCTGCCCCGTCGCCACGATTACTGCGGCGCTTGCTGCCCTGGGGGCCCGGCCCGACATGAGCCAAGCGATGCGCGGCGTCGCGTGCCCGGTGCTGCTGGTGGTGGGCGCTCTCGACACGATCACGCCGCCAGCCTGTCTGGAGCGGGCCGCCGGCATCTTCCCGCATGCCCGCCTGCGGATCGTGCCGGACTGTGGCCATATGACGCCGCTGGAAGCGCCGGAGATTTTCAACGCGGAGGTGGAGGATTTTCTCCGCGGGGTGGCTGTCGATCGAGCGGCCGCTGGGGTCCTGGAGGGGGATCGCCTGGCTGGCGCTCCAGCTGTGGCCGGTCGAGTTGTGGCCGGTCAGCCGGGCCACCCGGCCGGCCAGGCGGGCCATTCGGACCCCGGGGCCAATCCCGCGGCGGGCGAGCGTTGATGCGGGCGTAGCGGTCGAGCCATTCCAGCCGGTCGGCAGCGTTGAGCTGGATCACCGCCTGACGGTCGGCTGGATCGCGCGACTCCACCCACTGGTGCCACAGCCGGGCCGCGTCGAGGAGTTCCTGGCGCCGGAGATCGGCCGCTTGCCCGCCGGCGAACAGCCGGGCCACCTCTTCAATGTCGTGCCGTTGGGATGGCGTCAGATCGCGAAAGGCTTGGGCACTATCGGCCAAACTCCGCCGGGCGGCGGCGCTCAAATCCCCTACCTCCAGCCGCCGGGCGGCGAGTATTTCCCCCGCCACGGCGCCAAACGGGGCGGAGGGCAGTTCCGCGATACATGCGTCCAACTCCCGGTAGCGCACCGCCTCTTCCGGCGGCGGCCGGCGCTCGCCGGGGCCCGCGCGTTCGCTACCTCGCTCGCCAGCGCGCTCGCCGGGGGCGGGGCGCTCGCCGGGGCGATTCTCCCCGCGCCCTTCCGGCCGGCCGGGCTCTCCCGGGCGGCCAAAGGGAAAGCGCCGCGGCGGCGGATAGTTGCCCCGGGCGACTCCCTCCAGGAATCCGATCGATCCCGCCTCCCGCAGCACATCGAAGTGCCGCATCAGCGGCAGGTTTTCCAGAATCCGCTGATCGGGGTCGAGCAGCGTCGAGCGGCTGGCCACCACGCCCCCCACAAAGGCTCCCGCCACGCAGGCCGCCGCCACGCCCCATTTCCACAGCGCAATCCGCGCCACGATGGGCGCTCGTGAAACTCTGGCCAGCGGCCGTCCCCCTGCCGTCACCGCCGCCATCTCGAGCGTGGTGGAGGTGAGGCTCGGCGGGGCCACCGACCGCGGCAGGGCATCGAGCAGCTCCCACACTCCCCCCAGCGCATCGGCAGGCACACGGGAAATCTCCTCGGCGGCGCGGCGATCGAGAGGCGCAGGCTGGCCGGCGGCGGGGCCCGACGAAGCGGAACGGCGGGGAGGGGTATCCATCAGCGTTTCCCCTCTGTGTCGTAGGGCTCAAGGGCCACCCTCAGCTGGTCGCGGGCGCGAAACAGGAGCGATTTCACCGCCGGCACCGAAAGCTGCATCGCCGCGGCGATCTCTTCATAGGAGCAGAGTTCAAACTTCGCCAGCAGCAGGGCCATCCGCTGGTTGTCGCTCAAGCCGGCAATCGCCTCCTGCACCATCGCCTGCAGCTCGGTTCGATCGGCCTGCCGGGCCGGTCGCTGGCCACTGGCTGCCACCGCCAGCTGATCGAGCCCCACCTGGCTGCCCGAGGCTGAGAGGGTGCCCGGCACGCCCCGTTCCTTCCGCCGGTAGGCCCGCTGGCGGAGGTCGCTGGCGACGTTGTTGGCGATCGTGTGGATCCAGGTGGAGAAGCGGGCGGTCGGCTTGTAGCCCGCCCGTGCCCGGTAGACGCGGAGAAAAACCTCCTGCGCCAAGTCCTCGGCAGTGGAGTGGTCGCCGGTGTGATGCCTGAAGAGCGTGACCAGGCGATCCTGCCAGAGGACCACCAGCTGCTCGAAAGCGGCCGCATCCCCTTCCTGCACGCGGAGCATTAGATCTGCCGCTGGGTCGGCGATCGTCGCCATGCAACCACTCCCCGATCACCGAGGCCGAAAAATGGAGCGGAGGAGGATCGAACTCCCAACCTCGGCATTGCGAACGCCGCGCTCTCCCAATTGAGCTACCGCCCCGAGTGGAGGAGCCCGCAGAACTAGAGCCGCAAACTCCCTCGGAAAACCGATCGTATGACGCCCCGGCGGGCCTGTCCAGCCGGGGGTGCCCCGGAAGCGCTACAATGCACTGCCGCTCGGGCTGCCAGCCAACTCAGCCCGACCGAAACCGGCGATTCTGCCAGCCAATCCCCCTGCCGCCATCCTTCCTCCGCTCCAGCCTCCCGCTCGTCCCACCCCATGCTTGTTCCACCGATCGTCGTTCGCGGTGCGCGTGAACACAACCTGCGGAATGTCACCGTCGGCCTGCCGCGGGGGCGCTTGGTCTGCCTCTCCGGCGTGAGCGGCTCGGGCAAGTCGAGCCTCGCCTTCGACACGCTCTACGCCGAGGGGCAGCGCCGCTATGTGGAGAGCCTCTCCACGTTCGCCCGGCAGTTTCTCGGGCAGCTCCCCCGCCCCGATGTCGATAGCGTCACCGGCCTCTCCCCCTCGATCTCGATCGCGCAGAAATCGGCGGGGCACAACCCCCGCTCCACCGTCGCCACGATGACGGAGATTCACGATTTTCTGCGCGTGCTCTATGCCCGGGTGGGGCAGGCCCATTGCCCGCAGTGCGATAGCCCCCTGGAGGCCCAGCCCCGCGATGCGATCGTGGAACGGATCCTCACCGCCCGCTCGGGGCAGCGCGTGCTCGTGCTCGCCCCGCTGGTGCGCGAGGCGAAGGGGGAGCACCGCGATCTGTTCACCGATCTGGTGCGGCAGGGCTTCACGCGGGCCCGCGTCGACGGCAAGATCGTGCGGGTGGAAGATCCACCGCCGCTGGAGAAGCTCCTCAAGCACACGATCGATGTGGTGGTCGACCGGCTTGTGCCCGACGCGGCAGGGCGGAGCCGGCTGGCAGAGGCGGTGGAACTGGCCCTGCGCACCGGCGGCGGGCAGGTGATCGTGGCCAGCGATGAGCCCACCGCCGGCAGCGAGCCAGCCGCAGCCGAGCAGAAATCTGTCCAGAAGCCAGCCGCGAAAACCCGCCGCAGTGCTCGCCCCGCTCTCGCCGAAGAAAGCAGCGATCTGGTGCTCTCCAGCCGCTATGCCTGCGTGGCCTGCGGGCTCAGTTTTGATACCCCCGAGCCGCAGCTCTTCAGCTTCAACAGTCCGCAAGGCGCCTGCCCGGCCTGCGAAGGCCTCGGCGACATCTACGGCATCGATCCCGAGAAGCTCGTCACGGCGCCGGAGAAATCGCTGCGCAAGGGGGCAATGGGGGTGCTCGGCAGCTTCCGCGACATGCCCCGCTGGATGCGCCGGCTGTTCACCGGCGTCGCCGCCCATGCCGAGGCGAAGCGCAAGCTCCCCGCCGGCACGCTCCTCGACACCCCGTGGCACCTCCTCACGCCGCAGCAGCAGAAGGTCTGGCTCACCGGCACCGGCGTGGAAGAAGTGAAGCTCGCCTGGAAACGGGGCAAGGCGGAGCGGGGAGCAAACACCAAGTTCGAAGGGATTCTGGCGATGCTCGCCAACCGCTGGCGGAATGCCAAAAGCGGGATCCTGCGGCGGATGCTCGAAAAGCTGATGCGCATCACCCCCTGCCATGTGTGCAGCGGCGCCCGGCTCTCGCCGCAGGCCCGCGCCGTCCGCATCCGCACCGCTGTCGCTCCCGCCTCTCCTGCCAGCACAGCATCGAAGAAAAAAACCTCTCGGGGCGAACCCCCTCGGGGCCAGCCCGCCGCCGCGCCGCTCGCTGAAGAGGCCTGGCCGCCGGAGCTGTCCCTCGACCAACTCTGCGCCCTGCCGATCAGCGCTGCCCGCACGTTCCTCTCAGAGATCGTGCTCGATCCGACGCAAACGGTGATCGCCACCGAACTGCTCAAGGAGATCCGGGCCCGCCTGGAATTCCTCGACAGAGTCGGGCTGGGATATCTGGCGCTGGAACGCCGGGCCCCCACGCTCTCCGGCGGCGAGAGCCAGCGCATCCGGCTGGCAGCCCAGATCGGCTCCGGCCTCTCCGGCGTGCTCTATGTGCTCGACGAACCCTCGATCGGCCTTCATGCCCGCGACAACGTCAAGCTGCTCGGGGCCCTGGAAGCCCTGCGCGACAAGGGGAACACCGTCGTCGTCGTCGAGCATGATGAAGAGACGATCCGGGCCTCCGACTGGGTGATCGATTTTGGCCCCGGCCCGGGCAAACGCGGAGGCGAAGTGGTCGCCGCCGGCACGCCCGACGATGTGGCAGCCAATGAGCGCAGCCTGACGGGCGCCTTTCTCTCCGGCCGCGATGCGATCGAGGTGCCGGAGCAGCGCCGCACGCCAACAGGAGCGGGCATCCAGCTCCGCGGCGTGCGTCACAACAATCTCAAGGGCATCGACGTTGCCCTGCCGCTCGGCGTGCTCCTCTGTGTGACGGGGGTGTCGGGGAGCGGCAAGAGTTCGCTGGTGGGAGATGTGCTCGAGCCTGAGTTGCGGCGGCTGCTCGGCAGCGAGATCGCCGAGCCGGGAGCGTTTGACGCGATCGAGGGGGCCGAGGCGCTCGACAAGGTGATCGTCATCGATCAATCGCCGATCGGCCGCACGCCGCGCAGCAATCCGGCCACCTATGTGAAGGTGTGGGACGACATCCGCAACCTCTTCACGATGCTCCCCGAGGCGAAGAAGCGGGGCTGGAAGGCGGGCCGGTTCAGCTTCAATGTGGCCGGCGGCCGCTGCGAGGCCTGCGAGGGCAATGGCTCGGTGCGGCTCGACATGGATTTCCTTGCCGATGTGTGGGTGACCTGTGAAGTTTGCGGCGGCGCGAGATTTTCCCGCGACACGCTCGAAGTGCGCTGGAAAGGAAAAAATGTCGCCGACCTGCTCGGCATGGAGATTGGGGAGGCCCGCACGCTCTTTGCCGATGCCCCCGATATCGCCCGCAAGCTGGAAACGCTGTGCGATGTCGGCCTCGACTACCTCCATCTCGGCCAGCCCTCCCCCACCCTCTCCGGCGGCGAGGCGCAGCGGGTGAAGCTCTCCCGCGAACTGGCCAAACGCTCCACCGGCAAAACGCTCTACATCCTCGACGAACCGACGACCGGCCTCCACATGGCCGATGTGCGGCAACTGCTGACAGTGCTCGAGCGATTGGTTGCTGCCGGCAACACCGTGCTCGTGGTGGAACACAACCTCGATGTGGTGAAGCGGGCCGACTGGGTGATCGATCTGGGGCCCGAAGGGGGCGCTGGCGGCGGCCGGATCGTGGCCGAAGGCACGCCAGAGTCGATCGCCCGCTGTAAAGCCTCGCACACCGGCCGGGCGCTGGTGCCACTGCTAGAGGCAGCCGCAGCCCGGCAGCAGGCGGCCAAAAAACCGGCCCGCAAATCGACCGTCAAACGCAAGCGGGTGACCGATCCGGAAACGCTCGCCGAGGCGACTCTGGCCGCAATAACAAAGGCCTCGCGCGATCCCGGCCCGCCGAATATCGTGGTGCGGGGCGCGGCGCAGCACAATTTAAAGAGCGTCGATGCCGACATCCCCCGCGGGGCGATGACTGTCTGCTGCGGTCCCAGCGGCAGTGGCAAAACCTCACTCGCCTTCGACACGCTCTATGCCGAGGGGCAGCGCCGCTATGTGGAAAGTCTCAGCCCCTATGCCCGGCAGTTTGTGGGGCAGGTGCCCAAGCCGCTCTTTGAACGGATCGAGGGGCTCTCGCCGGCGGTGGCGATCGAGCAGCGTTCCACTGGCAGCACCCCCCGCTCTACCGTCGGCACGCTGACGGAGATGTATGATTTTTTCCGGGTGCTGGCGGCCCGCCTCGGCGCCATGCACTGCCCTGAGTGCCGGGTGGCTGTCGGCGCGCAGAGCGTCGATCAAACAGTCGAGCGGCTCTTTGAGCATCCGGCCGGCGCGCGGCTGCTGCTCCTGGCCCCGGTGGAGATCCGGGTGGGGCAAACTCCCGAGGCCTTTTTTGCATCGCTGCGCGCCGCGGGCTATGTCCGCGTGCGGATCGACGGGCGGACGGTGCATCTCGACGAGCAGCCGACGCTCGATCGCAAACGTAAGAACAAGATCGAGATCGTGGTCGATCGGGTGAGCGTCGATCCCGCCGGCCGCAGCCGGATCGCCCAGAGCATTGAAGCTGCCTTTGCTGCCGGCAATGGCACGATGCTCGTGGCCAGAGCGCTCGACGATGTAGAAGAAACCGACTGGCCGATCGAAGTCTGCAGCCGGCTGCTCGCCTGCCCGGAGTGTGGGCGGGGATTCAAGCCGCTGGAGCCGCGGCAGTTTTCGTTCAACAGCCCGCTCGGCTGGTGTCCGCGCTGCGATGGCCTCGGCACCCGCACCGGCGTGGAGCATGGGGCGCTGGTGCGGGATGCTTCCGTGTCGCTCGCTGAAGGAGCGCTCGATCTCTGGCCGACACTAACGGTGCCTGTTTCCCGGGCGATGCTCGAAGCACTCTGCACAGCCACCGGCCTGCCGCAGAACGTGCCGCTGGCTGAGCTGTCTGGCCTGCAGCAGCGGGTGCTCTTTGAGGGGACGGGAGAGAAATGGATCAGCGTGCCGCGGCCGCGGGGCGTGGCGGGGAGCGGGCCCTGGTTTGCCTTTCAGTTCAAGGGGTTGGAAAACGCCTGCGAGGAGGCGGCCCGGCAGGTGGCCGGCCTGCGTGGCAAGGTCGATGCGGTGATGGGAGAGGTGCCCTGCAGCGAGTGCGGCGGCAGTCGGCTGGCCGATGTCGCCTCGGCCGTCACGCTCTGGGGCCGCTCGCTCGATGTGTGGGGGCGGATGCCGCTGGGCCGATTGCAGAGTGTGCTGGCCACGATCGAGCTTTCTGCCGCCGAGAAGAAGATCACGGGAGATCTCCTGCGCGAGCTGAACTCGCGGGTGGCGTTTCTGGTCGATGTGGGGCTTGAATATCTGGAGCTTTCCCGGCCGGCGGGAAGCCTCTCTGGCGGCGAACTGCAGCGCATTCGGCTGGCAGCGCAGGTCGGCAGCGGGCTGACCGGCGTGCTCTATGTGCTCGACGAGCCGACGATCGGCCTCCATCCGCGCGATACCTACAAGCTGATTACGGCGCTCGGCAAGCTGCGCGATCTTGGCAACACGCTGGTGGTGGTGGAGCACGACCGCGATGTGGTGGCCAGCGCCGACTACGCCCTCGACTTTGGCCCCGGCAGCGGCCGGGAGGGGGGCCGGATCGTCGCCAGCGCCACCCCTGCTCTCCTCGCAAAAATGCCAGAGAGCCCAACCGGGCCGTTTCTCCTCAAGCGGCGGGCCTGCGATGCGGTGCTGGCGACGAAGGCGAAGCATGGGCGGCGCGAGCCGAAAAAATGGATCGAGCTCAAGGGGATCCGCCACCGCACGCTCAAAAATATCGATGTGCGGATTCCGCTCGGCGTGCTCTCCGCCGTCACTGGCCCTTCCGGCAGTGGCAAAACATCGCTGGTGCTGGAGGTGCTCTGGCGGGCGCTGGCCCGGCGGCTGCATGCGGCGCGGGAGCAGCCGGGGGCCCACGATGCGGTGCGGGGATTGGATGCGATCGATCGGGTGATCCTCGTCGATCAGGATGCAATCGGCTCCACCCCCGGCTCCACGCCCGCCACCTACACCGGCGTGTTTGATCACATCCGCCAGCTCTATTCCAAGGTGCCCGAATCGCGCACCCGGGGCTTCACGCCGCGCACGTTTTCGTTCAATGTGCCGGGGGGCCGCTGCGAGGCCTGCGAGGGGCTGGGGCAGCGGCGGGTGGAGATGCACTTCCTGCCGGATGTGTGGGTGGAGTGCGAGGCCTGCAAGGGGAGCCGCTATTCGAGCGAAACGCTGCAAGCCACCTGGCATGGGAAATCGATTGCCGACGTGCTCTCGATGAGCGTGGCCGATGCGGCGCATCTGTTTGAGACGGTGCCGCAGATAGCGCGGATTCTCGGCACGCTGGTCGATGTCGGTCTGGGCTATGTGACGCTCGGCCAGCCTGCGCCGCAGCTCTCGGGCGGCGAGGCGCAGCGCGTGAAGCTCTCGCGCGAGCTGGCCAAGCCGGGCACCGGCAGCACGCTCTACATTCTCGACGAGCCGACTACCGGGCTGCACTTCTCCGATATCGAAAAGCTGCTGACGGTGCTCGAGCGACTGGTCGAGGCGGGCAACACGGTGCTGGTGGTGGAGCACAATCTGGAGGTGATCTCGGCGGCCGACTGGGTGATCGACATGGGCCCGGAGGCGGGAGATGGCGGTGGCAGGATCGTGGCGGAGGGACCACCGGAGGATATTGCCATTCATGCCGGGCGATTTACAAAGCAGAGCTCGGCAAAAAGTGGCGGCGAAAAACTGCTCCGCTGCCACACCGGCGAAGCCCTGCTCAAGTTTGCCGCGAGTTCCGCTCCCCGCCCTCGCTGAATGCAGCCCTCGCTGAATGCAGTGAACATCTGCTGGTGCATGTCCGTCTTCCGTCTGCCCCCGGCTGCGGGACGGCACTGGTTTCGTCACTTGGCCGCAGCCGCTCGGTGTTCGTCGAGCGTTCGCCGACCCCTCCGCCTCCATCACCCTTCCTGAGCGCTGTTCGGGGAGGGGGTGCCCATGCCCCAGGAGCCGGCGTAGGCGGCCAGCGGAGCCATGGAAGGCGAAGCGCAGCCGACTTTCGAGTGAGCGGAAGGCCCTGGAGGGCCGTAGCGAACGTCCGGCGATGGGGCGTGGGCACTCCCGACCTGTGTGACGTGCAAGTTCTGCTGCTATCCGCAGAACAAAACCCCTTCCGTCTGCCCCCGGCTGCGGGACGGCAAAAGTCTCGTCGCTTGGGCCGAAGCGGCCCTGCGTGCACGAAAAGTTCGCCGACCCCTCCGCCTCCGTCACCCGTGTGCTGACTAGCCATTGGCGAGGACGATCCCTGCGGTCGCCTCTCAGCGGGGCGAAGGCCTCCGTCGCCCGCGTCCTGCCCCGGGCGACCCAGGAAACCCTTGGCGTTTCCTGCGGTCGCCCCTCAGCCGGCGAAGGCCATGGATGGCTTCGCCGGCGTAAAGCTGGATGGCTTCGCCGGCGTATAGCCTAAAAGCGCGCCTCGAGGCCGGTCGTCACACCCTGGATCAGCGCGGAGCCGTTGGTGTTGATCGTCGTGGCACTCGGGTTGTTCAGGTCGGTCGTGGAGAGCTGCGAAGCGGGCACCGCCACACCACTCAACCAGAAGAGCGAGTAGCCGAGCCGCCACGAGAGCCAGCTGGTCAGCCGCACCGAGGAATTGACGCCGAATTCACCGAAGAAGGCGGTCTGGTCAGCAGTCGCCGCCGCTGTCAGCGGGCCATTGGCATCGCTGAAGGAAGACCGCTGGAAGGCGTTGTTGTAGAAGACGCCCGCCTTGCCGACGGCATTCACCTTCACCGGACCGTTGTTGTCGTTCCAGAGAGCGATATCAACGCCTCCCTGACCGCCATAGAGATTGTTGCCTGTGGCGGTGTTAAAGAAGCCGATCTCAGCGCCGTCAGCATATTCGGTGATGTTCATCTGCTGGTTCCACTCCACCCAGCGGAAGCCGCCAATCCAGGTGATCGGGGTGCAGGTGCGGCGGCGCCAGTTGAGTTCGGCACTCTGAATGAAGGCTGTCGTGAACAGCTGCGCGGAGTCGACAGGCTGATAGTCTCCGCCGTTGAGGTTGTTTTCCTGCAGCGGCCCGATCGGCAGCGATGTGGCGTCGCCATTGAACAGACCAGCTTGAAAATAGTTGCCTTCGATCGCGTAGACATTATCGAGATTGAAGATCGTGCCGATGCGCGGTCCCAAGGCCATCGCGGTTTGGGCGTCGTTGGCGTTGAGTGCCTGCGGGCCTCGCTCCGGAGGAGTCAGCGCCGGATCATACTGATTGTAGAGCACACGGCTGGGGATGTTATTCTGCCAGAGCATCATCAGATCGATCGTCGTCACCCAGCGAGGCTCCGCGGGTCCGAGCAGCCGATTGATGGCGCCTGGCGTCTGTCCCCAGCCCGGCAGGGTCGGCCGGCTGATCACCGGATACCAGCCATCCCATGAGCTGCCGGTGGTATCGGAGGCAAACACACTCTCGCTCGGCTCCACAATCTCCTCAGAGACAGAGCCGTCGGCAGACGAAGTGCTCGGTGGCGCGTGCCACTCTTCACTGGCGCCGTCGCTGCCCGTTGTGGCGGGAAAGCCCTCCTGCTCCACCTCTTGGGGCGAAACTGTGACCGGATCGCCCACGTCCATGATGCCCGTGGAGCTGTGTTCCACCGGCAGGCCGCTGGCGGGGCCTGGCGCGAGCACTGATTGTTCCCGATCGCCAATGATCTGTTCCGTTCCTGGCGACTCAATGAAGCCGTCGAAACCACCGCCGCGGGCCGGGAGCGGGGCGAAAGCCATCCCGAGAATGCAGGCTGTTGCGCCGATTGAGGCGGTGCGGGAATGCTTCGCCCACCAGTTGTTGCTCTGCCGGCGCGAGGCGCCAGTGATGCCGTTGCCATGCGTCTGGGGCATGGAGTTGTCTCCGTTGCGACAAGCGTTCATGTGGTCATGATCCTCCCTGGGAAATCTGTCCTCGGTGGATTCGACTTCCGGTCGTGCGGGGCGTGACTGTTCCTCCATGAGTTCCGGTCAAAAAACATGGGGAATCCAGGGGCTTTCGCGAAACATTTCCGGCCGCGACAGGTTCGCTTCCTTAGATAGGCAGCCGAACTGGCAGGCCGCACATTTTGCCTATCCATCCCGACAGGAACTGTGGGCACAACCCTACCGCCGCAGGATCGGCACGACCGATTTCTTCCGATAGTTCGGAGTTTCTCACGGAGATGGCAATGATGACGCGGATCGTGCAGCAGACGAAAAAATGGCTGAAGTTCGCGGCCCTGATGGCGGCCGTGCTCCCGGGCGAAACCGGCTTCCTGG
>CAISJI010000070.1 GCA_903885565.1 uncultured Planctomycetaceae bacterium | reverse complement strand
CGGGCCACTTGCGCGGGAGTGACCGGATCGATCACCCCATGCTCGGTGATGATCGCCCGGATCAGCCGCGCTGGGGTGACATCAAACGCCGGATTGAATGCTTCTGCTCCCTCCGGAGCCACACGCACTCCCAGCGGCTCGAGCACCTCCGCTGCGCCGCGCTGTTCGATCGGAATGCCGGCGCCGGTGGCCAGCGTGAGGTCAAACGTGCTGGAGGGGGCGGCAACGAAAAAGGGCACTTCATGCGCCGCTGCCAGCAGGGCCAGGCCATAGGTGCCGATCTTGTTGGCAACATCGCCATTGGCGGTAATTCTGTCGGCCCCCACGATGCAGGCGCCGATGCGGCCGGTGGAGAGGAGGTGGGCGGCGGCACCATCTGCCAGCACGGTGACGGGAATCCCCTCCTGCACCAGCTCCCAAGCGGTCAGCCGGGAGCCCTGAAACAGCGGGCGGGTCTCATCGGCAAACACCCGAAATCGTCTCCCCTGCCGCCAGGCGGTGGTGATGACGCCCAGCGCCGTGCCGATGCCGCCGGTCGCCAGCGCCCCGGTGTTGCAGTGCGTGAGCACGTCTCCGGCAGGCAGTATCGCCGCGCCATGAGTGCCTATTGCCAAGCAGAGCCGGCGATCCTCCTCGTGGATCGCGCGGGCCTCGGCCAGCAATGTTTCGGGGGAATATTCGGGGCCGCCAGCGGTCAGCACCCGCTCCACCGCCCAGCGCAGATTGACCGCTGTCGGACGGGCTTCGGCGAGTTGCTCTGTTCTGGCCAGCAGATGTGCCTTGGCCGCAGCTGGGGAGAGCCGTTGCCGGGCTGCCTCGCCGGCGGCCAACACGACGCCATACGCGCCGGCAATGCCGATGGCAGGGGCTCCCCGCACGGACAGGCGCTTGATCGCTCCGATCAACAGATCCACATTCTGGCAGGCCAGCCACTTCTGCTCCAGCGGCAGACGGGTCTGATCCAACAGCTCCAGATGCCCTCCGGCGTCGCCCATCCAGCGCAGAGCCTCAGGCACGTTCGTCGCTTCTGCCGCCATGACTGCCGACTCCGGGAAACAGGGATTGTTGTCAGCCCGCAAACGGCAGCACGCCGCAGGGCAGCCCGAAGGCGTCGGCGACCGCCCGATAGACGAGCGTGCCGCGGTAGATATTCACCGCCGAAAGAATGGCAGGGGTGCGGCGTGCGGCCGCCTCGAGCCCCTCTGCTGCCAGTTGCAGCACATACGGCAGCGTCGCATTGCACAGAGCGTAGGTGCTGGTGCGGCCGACGGCACCGGGCATGTTGGTGACGCAGTAGTGAACGACATCATCCACCACGAATGTGGGCGCGGCGTGGGTGGTGGGCCGACTGGTTGCCACACAGCCCCCCTGATCGATCGCCACATCAATGATCACGGCGCCGGGCTTCATGATCTTGAGATCTTCCCGTTCGATCAGATGCGGGGCCCGCGCCCCGGGAATGAGCACACTGCCGATCACGAGGTCGGCCCGCGCAATCTGCTCGCGGATCGTGTGCCGGTCGGAAAAGAGACAATCCACATTGGGGGGCGTGACATCATCGAGATAGCGGAGCCGCTCGAGGCTGGTGTCGAGGAGGCCCACATTGGCTCCGAATCCGGCGGCCACCTTGGCAGCATTCGCCCCCACCGTGCCGGCCCCGAGCACCGTCACATGGGCCGGTGCCACCCCCGGCACGCCGCCGAGGAGAATCCCCCGCCCCATCTGCGGCTTCTCCAAATACTTGGCCCCCTCCTGAATGCTCATCCGCCCCGCCACCTCGCTCATCGGCACCAGCAGCGGCAGCCTTCCCTGCGCATCGCGGAGCGTTTCATAGGCCACGGCCGTGGCACCGCTGGCCAGAAATCCCTCGGTCAGCGCCCGGTCGGCAGCGAAATGGAAATAGGTAAACAGGATCTGTCCGGGGCGCAGCAGGGCCAGCTCGGGAGGCTGCGGTTCCTTGACCTTCACCACCAGGTCTGACTCGGCGAACACCTCGGCTGCGGTGTCGACCAACCGGGCCCCGCAGGCAGCATAGGCCTCATCGGGCAGCCCGGAGCCAATGCCGGCCCCCCGCTGCACGAGGACACTGTGGCCGGCGCGGACCAGTTCCTCGACGCCCACCGGCAGCATCGATACCCGGTATTCGTCCCGCTTGGTTTCCTTGGGAACGCCGACTTTCATGCTGGTTCCGCCCGCCGGTGGCACTCTGCTGGTCATGGTTCAGGCCAGCTTGTAGTCGGCCGGCATGGGGAGCTTGTAGTTGCCATCCTTGTCGGGCATGACCGGCGGATTGGTTTCCCACGTCGGATCGACAGGCATGGTCCTGTTCTCAAGCTCGAGCGCCTGCTTGTAGCTCCATTGCTTGCCGCTGTAGGTGGCATTGCGGGCCAGCACGGAGGTGAAGCTCGACGTGGCGCCGTAGTAGGCGTTGTTGAGCGGCCTGTCGGTGCGGATCGCATCGTGGAGTTCGTCGTGCTCCACCTGGTAGGGGTTGGGATTGTCCCCCTCGAACTTCCACAGCACCTTGCCGGAATGATCGGTGATCTCTCCGATCTTCACGAAGCCCTTTGTGCCCTGGAATTCCTCGGCCACGCGGCCGTCGCCGCCGGGAAACTGCCGGCACTGGCTGGCGATCCGCACGCCACCTGGATAGGTGAAGTTGACGCAATGATGATCGTAAATTTCGCCCGGCTGCCCGGGAATGCGCTGCTGCTTGCCGCCGGTGCCATAGGCGGTTTCGGGCACGGAGTCGAGAAACCAGTTGGCGATGTCGATGTTGTGAACATGCTGCTCGCAGATATGGTCACCGCTGAGCCAGTTGAAGTGGTACCAGTTGTTCACCTGGAACTGCATCTCGGTCATGTCGGGCGTGCGCGGGCGATACCAGATGCCGCCGCCATTCCAGTAGACCTGGCCGCCAATGATGTCGCCGGCGAGCCCCTCCCGGACGCGGGCCAGAGTCTCCCGATACTTGTTCTCGTAGCGGCGCTGCAGGCCGACGACCACCTTGAGTTTCTTCTCGTCAGCCATCTTGGCGGCCGCGAGGACCAACCGGGCGCCGAAACTGTCAACACAGACCGGCTTCTCCATGAAGACGTGCTTGCCAGCTTTCACCGCCGCCTCGAAATGGAAGGGGCGAAAACCGGGGGGCGTGGCGAGGATCACCAGATCGCAGTGATCAAAAACCTTCTGGTAGCCATCGAGCCCCTTGAACTGCCGCTCCTCCGGGCAGTCGATCTTGTCCTTCATCGACTCCACCGCCTTGAGCGCCCCTTCGATCTTGTCGCCGAAGGCGTCGGCTATGGCAGTCACTTTGACGTTTGAGCCCGGCACCGACAGCGTTTGCTGCAGGGCTCCCGTGCCGCGGCCGCCACACCCGATCACGCCGATCCGGATCACATCGCTCGACGGCGATTGCCCATGCACAGCCGACATGGCAGAGAGCGTCCCGGCCACACCACCGGCCAGCTTGAGGGCTTCACGACGGGAGAACTGGCTGCCAGCGGGCACAAACGAATCGAGTGGGCTCATCGCAGGGGAAACTCCATGCAGGAAAACAAAGACCAGAATCCTTGGAGCCTACCCTCCCCGGCCCGGACTGGGCAAATCCCCGGGGCGACTCCCGCCTGAGACGGGGGCGACTGGCATCAAAAACCCTGCCAACGCCGCCTCATTCCTCTTCTTTTTCTTCCGCCGTGCGGCCGCGCACCAGCAGCCTGATCGGCACCTCGCGAAACGGAGTTTGCTTGCGCAGCACGCCGATCAGATACCGCTTGTAGGGCTCCGTCAGGCTCCGCGCCGCGCTTGTGGAGAGCACAATTGTGGGCGGATTGCTTTCCACCTGGGTGGCGTAGTAGATGCGAACAGAACGCCCCCGCGAGTCGGGCGGCGGCGGGTTGGCGTCGACGGCCGCCCGGATGATCGTGTTGAGCCTGGCGGTGGGAACCCGGGAACTGCTCTGGCGGAACAGCCGCTGTGCCGTGTCGATCACCGCCTTCACATTGCGCCCGCTTGTGGCGGTGGCAAACTCCACCGGGGCCCACGGCATCGTGCGGAAGGTGTCGCGCAGATACTGCACCCACTCCTCCCGCTCCACATCCCCTGCGTAAAGATCCCACTTGTTGACGACAAACACCACCGGCTTCGACCCCTCCATCACGGTGTCGGCCAACTGTTTGTCAACGCGTCCCACCGGCTCGGAGGCATCGAAGAACAGGAGCACAACATCGGCCCGTCGCACACTGCGCTGCGCCCGGTGGGTGGAGTAGAAGTCGAGATCGCTCTTGCGGCTCTTGGTGCGTCTGAGTCCCGGCGTGTCGATCGCCAGAAAGGCATGGCCGTCGGTTTCAAACCGCACATCGACGCTGTCCCGCGTGGTGCCAGCCACGGGGCTGGTGATGCAACGCTCCGCCTGGGCAAGGGCATTGACGAACGTGCTCTTGCCCACGTTGCGCCGCCCCACGATCGCCACCTTCATTTCCGGCAGCTCCGCTCCCGCCTGCTCCTCCGGCCAGGGCTCGGGCAGCCGCTCCGTGATCGCCTCGACAAGGAGCCCCCGATTGCGGTTTTGCCGCACGCTGACGATCACCGGTGGCCCGAATCCGAGGGCGTCGAACTCGTGCGCCAAGAGATCGTATTTCATGTCGTCGGCCTTATTGGCCACCAGCAGAACCGGGACATTCAACCGCCGCACCCGCTGCGCCACTTCGAGATCGGCCGTCAGAAGACCGTTGCGCACCTCCACCACAAACACCACCAGCGCCGCCCCCGACAGCCCCGACTCAATCTGGGCATCGATCTTGGCGGCGAGGCCGTCGGGATCGTCAAATCCCATCCCTCCGGTGTCGATCAGATCGAAGACGCGGCCCTCCATCTCCACCCGCTGGACCAGTCGGTCGCGCGTTACTCCCGCATTGGGATCCTCGATGGCGATGCGCTTCTCAATGAGCCAGTTGAACAGGCTCGATTTGCCGACGTTGGGGCGTCCCACCACAACAACCTGGGGAATAATTTCAGACACGATTCTCACTCGATTCAGGTATGTCGCCCAGCCGCCGGCGTGGCGTGGCATGGACAAGGTAGCGATGGGTGATGCTCTCCGAAAAAACCCGGACATACCCCTCCAGGCGCAGAAGCGCCTGCATGAGTTGGTTCCGCGTTCCATCTGAGTCGGGGGCCGCCAACTCCCGGACGTCGATCAGGCGCAGCATTGATGTGGCTGCCATGATGGCACGCTGTTCCTCCGAGAGCACAGGCGAGGATTCGTCGTGCGGGAGGTGTTCTGTGTGGTCGGCCAAGGCCGCAATTTGAAAGCCGATGCTCCGCGGATTGGTCTCATCGATGAGGAGCAGATCGATCAGCGGAGCCGCCTCGAGCGTGCCGAGATAGCGATTGCGGTAGGTCATGGAGCTGTCGGCAATTTCCAGCAGCATCTCCTCGATCCGCGGCTCGTCGGCCCGCACGTGCTTGAGCGAACTGCGCAGCAGCTGGATCAGGGCAGACGCCCGCTCGACCCGCCTGCCCATGTCGAGGAAGCGCCAGCCTGGCCCGCGCGTCATGCTCTCCGTGCCCAGCCCGGCAAACGCCGAGAGGTCGAGGATCAGCGTGTCGAGCAGGGAAACCAGATCGCCTCCCGGCGAGAGGACCGCCGGCACGCCGCCAGGCCCCGCCTGTGGCCGCGGAAAGCCATCGCGCCGGACACGGGAGAGGATTTTCCAGGAATCGATCGAGATCCGATCCCGCACCACCGATGCCATCTGCCACATGCTGCGAATGGATGCGTAGACGCTCGCCGGCCGCGACTCTTCAAATACCAAGGCCCCGATCTCCGCCGTGATTTCCGCCGGCGTCTCCCGCCTGCCCGGTTCCAGCCACTCAGGCCTCGGGAGCGGCGGATCAGCCATCGCTCCCAAGAGCAGAGCCACCGCTGCCGCAGTTTCCAGATTGCTCTCCGAGGCCACCCGCACCGATACCGTGCGCAGCAGCCGCGCCGCCCCTTCGGCCCGTTCGACGTGGCGTCCGAGCCAGTGCAGATGATCGGCCACGCGACTGGGGAGATCGTTGCCGCTGCGCCGCAGCGCCAGCGGCTGCCCAGGTGGGGGCAACAGCGAGATCGGCGCGACCGGGCCCGAGGAGAGCACCCACACATCCTTCGAGCCCTGCCCCGACAGCAGCGACTCCTCACCACTGGAACGCCCAACCGACATCCGTGCCAGACCGCCCCGCATCACCTCGTAGCCAGTGGGAGCGGCGACCGAAAAGAGGCGCAGCAGGACCGAAGCGGGCGCCATCCGTTCGCCGTCCCAGCAGGGCGCAACGGAGCGATCGACCATCTCGCGGCCCACCCAATCCCCAGGCCGGGCACGAATGCGGGCTACCAGTTCGTCCCGCGCAGCAGCGGCCAGCAGCGAAGGCACAAACCGCTTCACACCCGGCCGCGGCACCAACGGCTCAATCACCAGTTCCGGCAGCATTCCCAGCACACGTGCCAGATTCTCAGGCCGCCCACACCACCACGAACGGGGCGAGGGAAGCACCAATTCCTCACCCAGCAGGCGGCGGGCCACCGCCGGCAGGAATTCGACAAAGCCAGCCGACTCCACCAACCCGCTGCCCAACGAGTTGGCCACCGCCACGCGCGATTGCCGCACAGCCTGCACCAATCCTGGCGTGCCGGCCAGCGCCGCACTGTCGAGTTCCAGAGGATCGCACTCCCTGTCTGCCACCCGACGCAGGAGCACATCAATCGGCACCAGGCCGCCGAGCGTCTTGAGATTGACCCGTTCGTCGCGCACCGTCAGGTCGCCACCTTCGACCAGCGTGTAGCCGAGATAGCGGGCCAGATAGGCGTCCTCGAAATAGGTCGCGCTTGTCGGCCCTGGGCTCTGCAGGGCGATGCGGGGATTTTCCCGGCCCGGCGCCAGCCCTTGGAGCATGCTGCGCAGGGCGATGAAAAAGGGGGCCAGTCGCTCGACATGGCACTCGCCAAACAGACCCGGCAGCAACCGCGATACCACCAGCCGATTTTCCAGACTATAGCCGAGGCCGTGGGCCACGCCGGTCCGGTCTCCCAGCACGGTCCAGTCTCCCTTGCGGTTGCGCGCCACCACCGCCGCATGGAGATGGAGGCGGCGGCCGCCAGCCGGCACAACCCCGTGGCAGCCGCGCAGAAAGCCGGGATGCGTGAAGACCATCTCGGGGGGAATCAGCCCTTCGCGCACCACATGCTGCGGCCCGTAGAGATCGGCCAAGAGGCTATCGAGCACCCGGGCCCGCTGAGCGATCCCCCGCGAGAGAATCTCCCAGTCGGCTGCCGCGACCACCAGCGGAATGGGGTCGAGCACCCACGGCCGCTGTTCCCCGAGCGCCTGATCGTGCACGTTGTAGGTGACGCCGTTGTCCCGGATCAGCTTGCGGGCCTGCTCCCAGCGCTCGCTCAGTTCGGCCGGATGCCAGGCAGCAAATTGATCGGCCAACCGTTGCCAATGGGCCCGGGGCCGGCCGTCGGCGGCGCTCAATTCGTCGTAGCAGCCCTCTGGTACGCGGTAGCCACTGAAGGGACCGGCTGTCAGCGGACTGCCAACCGCGGCAGGAAAGGGGGCTGTCATCGACTCAAAAAGCTCCGCGTCGCACGTTGCAGGACGATCGCAGGAGTGTACCACGCGGCGCCCCCTCGCCCTGAAACGCCGCTCACCGGCCGGGGTAAAGTGATCCGCCGCTGGATGCGGCGGTTGTCGACCGTGGAAACCCTCGGCGTTTCCACCGGTCGACCAAGTGGAAAAATTGCATGGCGGAATTTTTCCACGGACAGTCAGCAGGCGGCCAAAACGGTCTCCAGTTCCGCGACGAGTTGGCTGAAACGAGTCAGCGCCGTGGCCACCGGTTCGGGCCTCTCCAGATCGACTCCGGCATCGCGCAGCAGTTCCAGAGGCCACTTGGAGCACCCCCCCTGGAGAAAGCGGAGATAGGCCTGCAGTTCGCTCTTGCCCCCCTCGGCCACCCGCTCCGCCAGCGCAATCGCAGCAGAGAGCCCGGTGGCATATTTGTAGACATAAAATGCGTTGTAGAAATGGGGAATGCGCAGGCACTCCAGCTCAAGTTGCGAGTCGATCGCGAACGCGGGGCCAAAATAGGCATTGAGCAGTTCGCGGTAGATCGACCGCAATCGCTCCAGCGTGAGCGGTTCGCCCGCTTCCGCCGAGGCATGGGTGCGCCGCTCGAATTCGGCAAACATCGTCTGCCGCACGATCGTGCTGCGGACCGCATCGATCTCGCGGGTGAGGATCGCGGCCCGCTCCCGCGGCGAACTGGCCCGCTTCAAAAGCAACCGCGTGAGCAACTGCTCGTTGAAGGTGCTGGCGACCTCGGCGACAAAGATCGTGTAGCCGGAAAGCTGGTAGGGCTGGGCCTCGGCCGAATAGCGGGTATGCATCGAGTGCCCCGCCTCATGGGCCAGCGTGAACACGTGCTCGATGGCCTCTTCCTGGAAATTCATCAGGATGTAGGGATCGGAATCGTAGGTCCCGGAACTGAACGCCCCCGACTGCTTGCCGGCGTTGGGATACCGGTCACACCAGCGACCGGAGAGCCCCCGCTTGAGTCGGCTGCAATAGTCTGTTCCGAGCGGTGCCAGCGCCTCCACAATCAGGCTCACGCTCTCGCCCCACGAGTGCTGCTGCTCCAGTTCCGGCACCAGCGGCACGTAGCAGTCGTAATGGTGGATGGTATCGAGCCCGAGCAATCGCCGACGGAGATCGTAGTAGTGGTGCACCGCAGGGAGATGGCCCCGCACGGCGGCCACGAGCTGGTCGTACACCGCCAGCGGCACGTTGTCGGCAAACAGCGCCGCCTCAACGGCACTGGGGTAATGGCGCACCCGAGCGGCGTAGACATCGCGTTCCACCGACCCGGAGAGCGTGGCCGCGAGGGTGTTGGCGTGGGCTTCGTACTGGGCGTAATACTGATGGAAGGCGGTGCGCCGCACGCTTGCATCGGTGTCGTGCAGGAGCGTTATGAAGGTGGCATTGGAGAGCTCCACAGCATCCCCCTTGCCGGTGGTGATGCTGCCAAACTTCAGATCGGCATCGGTCAGCTGGCGAAAGACCTTCGCCGCCGTCCCGGCGAAGGTGCCCTGCATCGCCAGGAGCTTCTCCTCCGGCTCTGAGAGCACATGCGGCCTGGTGCGCACCAACCGCTCCAAGCTGAGCCGGTAGGGGGCCAGCACCGGCAGTTCCAGCCAGGAGGCTAGCGTGGCGGGGGCGATCGCCATGATCTCCGGACGGATGAAACTCGCCTTTTCCCCGGCCAGCGTGGAGACATGCTGGAATCGTCCCACCATCCGCTGCGCCTCGGCCGCCCCCTGATCCTCGCTGGCCCGCAGGTGGGCATAGGTGCCCAACCGGTCTCCCGCGCGATCCACGGCCACATCGTAGGCGAAGCATTCGGCCAGTCGCTCTGGTGCCGAGGCAAGGGTGCCGGCAAACGGAGCAAAACCTGGAATCAAACCCTCCCACTCGGTGAGGGCCGTTTCCCAGTCGGCATCGCAGGCAAACAGGCTGGAGAGATCCCAGGTATCGCTCGCGGCCACGGCGGCGCGGGGAGGGAGGGACCTGACGGGGGATCGCGTCTCGACTGGGGCTGCCATGAACGTCAAGTCTCCTGAATGTGAGCGACTGAAAACCTGCAGTCGAGGCTGGATCATCCGACCCCTACAGCTTCCACACGGCGCTGCCCCAGGCCAGGCCACCCCCGAACCCGCAGACGACGATGGTGCTGCCCGGACCGATGCGGCCAGCCCGCCAGGCCTCATCCATCGCCAGGGGAATCGAACCGCTGGAGGTATTGCCGTAGCGGTCGAGGTTCATCACCCACTTCTCCGCTGAGAGTCCCAGCGCGCCTTGAACACCCTGAATGATCCGGGCATTGGCCTGATGGAGCACAAAGCAGTCGATCTCTTCCAGCGTCAGGCCGGCGTGGGCCACCACTGCGCGGATATTCTCCTCGGCGAGCCGGATAGCCCACTTGAAAACACCTCTGCCATCCATGCGCATGTACTGCATTCGCTGCGCCATTCCCTCGGCCGAAACCGGCTGGCGCGATCCGCCCATCGGGCAGACAAGCATGCCCGCCCCACGGCCATCAGAGCCGAGCGCATAGGCGAGCAACCCCCGCTCCTCTCCCGGGGAAACGGGGCCGGTTGGCTCCAGCAGCACGGCCCCGGCCCCGTCGCCAAACAGGGGCCAGGTGGTGATGTCCTCGGGATCGACAAATCGCGAATTGGTGTCGGCCCCGATAACGAGCGCCGACCGACTCGATCCTGAGGCCACAAACTGCGCACCGGTCACCAGCGCATACACAAAACCCGCACAGGCGGCAGTGATGTCCATCGCCGGGGCATTGAGCCCCAACTGCTCCTGGACGATACAGGCAGTCGAGGGGATCGTCGTGTCGGGCGTGAACGTACCCACGACCAGCATGTCAACCTGCGCCGGATCGGCCCCAGCCTGAGCGAGGGCTGCCCGGCCGGCAGCGGCCGCCATGTCACTGGTGGCCATGTCCGGCGGGGCGTGGCGGCGCTCGTGAATACCCGTCCGGGCCACGATCCACTCCGGATCACAGCCGAGTCTGGCCAGATCGGCGTTGGTGACCACCTGCGTGGGAACGTAGCTGCCGATTCCCGCCACACGAAACCCCACCGCCCGACCAAACCGGGATGCCCGCGGAGAAGTGAGGATGTCAGACATGGTGCCTACCGGAGATACGGACAATTCTCCCCGAGAGGCTGCCGCTCGGGCCCGTTATCCTAGCAGGCTGTGGATAAAGTTCAGCAGCGCTGAATGCGATGCCCGTCGACCGTGGAAAACCTCGTCTTTTCCACCGGTCGACTTCGTGGACTGTATTCAAACCAGAGGCCATGGATGGCTTTTTCCACGGACAGACAGCAGGCTGTGGATAAAGTGCCGCATCGCCGGATGCGATGCCCGTCGACCGTGGTAACCCTCGGCGTTTCCACCGGTCGACTTCGTGGACTGTATTCAAACCAGAGGCCATGGATGGCTTTTTCCACGGACAGACAGAACCGGATCCAGCGGTGCAAAGACAGAATCAAACGCAGCCAAACGCTTCACAATCGACGGCATCACAATCCGCCGGCGGGTGGTGCCGGCGGCCCCGCGGCAGCCTCGGCCCCCACCGGCTGTACGATGCCGGCGCGGTTGAGATGGATCTTCGCGTATTCCTTGTCTGACACCACGTAATACCAATCGGCAAACCGGCTGTTGAGATCGCGCACCCGCTTTTGGGCAGCCTTCACTTGCGCGTCGTAGTCGTCCTGCCGGCGTCTGTTTTCCCGTTCCACCCGCCGCCGCTCCTCAAGCGCCGCCTGAGCCTTGACCTCCGCCTCATCGGCTGCCTTGAGTGCCTCGGCGGCCGCCCCCTCGGCAGGCTTGTCAGAGCCCTCGCCCCCTTGAGCAGCGTCAGCCGCCGGCTGGCCGGCGGGCACCTCCGGCAGAGGATCGATCTGCGGCTTGCCGAGGAGCGATTCGTTGAACCGAGCCATCACCAACAGATATCGGCCGGTCGTCTCGCCGCCACCCGCAGGCTCCTTTTCAGATCCGGGCGCCGACTCCCCGCTCCCCTCGCCAGCGACGGTCGTGCCCGCGCCGAAACGCAGAACATATTCCACGCCATCCTTCATCCCCACGATCGTTTCGCCATCGGTGGAGAGGATGTCGCCCGATTTCAGGGGGAGGAAACCGCGCTGCTGCATCGAGGTCACTGCCTCGGGATCATTCGTGAACGACTCTTCCGCTTTCAGTTCGGCACTGAAGCCGGAAGGCTTCCGGGCCACGTTCACTATTTTTAATTCCCCCAAAGCGTTGCGCAGATCGTTGAGCTTCCCGACAGCCAGTTCCTCCGCATCGGTGAGCGGTTCTGCCTTGGTCTCATTGCCCGCGCCGAATCCCTCCAGCTGGACAACCGACCACTTGGCGTCTTTATCGTTGTAGGCCAGATCGATTCTGTTTTTGCGGTTTTGCTCCACGCGCACCCGCCCTCCCGCATCCACAGCCGCCAGCGTGTAGTCGTCGAGCACGAGTCGGCGCACATCCCACGGCGAGAGCTTGAGCAGATCCTTCTCGATCCAATCATCAAACCGGGTGGTGAACTTGGAGGTGTCGATCTCAACCCGGTAGACCGGATCCTGATCCGACTTGCGCACAAATCGCAGCACCCGCCCGCTCCCTTCGGCCCCCTGGGGCCGCTTGTCTTCCTTCCCCACCACCAACCGCGCCAGCGGCAGCCCCGCGGCGTCCCGGATCTTGATGAGCTGGCCGATTCCGGTCATGCCTGGCTTGAGCTTCTCCGGATCGGGCTCGATCACGCCGTAGGTCTCATGATCGGCCGGCGACGTGCTCACCACATCGAGCACCTCCAGATCGACCAGCTCCGTGGCGGCGGCGGCGAGTTGGTCCTTGGCGTCGGCGGGATAGTTCTGATGCGCAGGGAGCACCCACACTCCCCCCGTCTGCACCACCTTGAAAGGATTGAGCGTCGCCAAGTCTTCGTCGTACTTCACCACCTCCAGGCTGGCTGCCTTCGACGCATCGGAGAGCTCGGGGAACAGCACCCGCTGCTCCTCAGGCTCGACCACGCGGCTGGTAAACCGCGGCTGGAGTGCCATGCCCAAGAGCAGCATTCCGGCTCCACCGAGCAGGAACAGAGCGGTGCGAACCGTCGCCTTCGAGAGCCCCCCCGCCTCCACAGGCAGGTCGGACGGGGTCTCGGGGCGCAGCCTCGGGGTCGGCCCAAGCGGCAGCGTGTCACGCCCGCGCGTGCCACTGCCCCCACCTTGTTTCCGTGCTGCACTGTGTTGCTCTTCCCGGGCCATGGACCTCACTCCTTTTGGACGGCGCTGCCGGAAGCCTCACAGACTCCCGGCGGCTGCCCTACGCCTTACCGAAGCCTCGATTTCGACACACCTTCGCGTTCCAGCGCCCGCCGCCGGAAATAGACGAAAAACGCCACCACCAGCGGTGGAATCGGCGGCAGCAGCACCGCCAGCCACTTTTGCCGATCCTGCTCCTGCCGCACCTGGGAACCGAGCTGCCTCTCCACCGCATCCACCTCGGTGTCGCGTTTGCGTTTGAGTTGCTCGGTCTTGGTTTCCAGCCGCCGCTGAGCCAGTCGCTGCCGACTGGCGAGCTGCTGCACTGCCTGCATGGCAGCCTGCGGATCGGCATCACCGGCCGTCTCGAGTTCCTTGATCTTCTTTTCAAACTCGCCAACTTCCTTTTGCATTTCGGCGTTGGCCTCCCGCTCCGCAACGTCGAACTGCTCGATGAATTTCTGCCGCTCAACATCAGCCTGCTCGCGGGCCACCGCCACCGTGGCCTCGATCTGCTCGAGCGTGCGGTGCTTCGGCTTCCGCTTGCGGATGTCGAGGAAGCGATCATCGCCCGACAGCGAGTCGAGCACGTTGAGGGCGAAGCTCACGTTGTCGAAGTCGAGGCCGAACACCTCATCGGGACGGTTTCGGAGACCGAAAATCCGGCCGTCGAGCAGATCGATGTCAGCCACCACGACCGCCCGGACCACCGGCGCATTGGCGGCCGGCTCCGCCCCTTCCACCTGCGGTGGCTTGCGTTCCACATGCACAGCCAGCACCATCGCCTGTTTTCCCTGCTTCTCAAAATTGCGCAGTAATCGGCTGTCTCCGCGATTGCCCATCACCTGCTCCACCTCGATCGTGCCCGATCGGGTGTCGGTCTGCACCAGCGGGGTCCAGGCGACGTCGACGGTGTCGTCTTTCATCAGAGCGCCGGGAAAGGGGAAGAGCACCTCCTGCAAGCCAGCCGTGATCGGATCATCAGCATTGAAGCTCGGCACCTTGCCGGTCTGATTGCTGCCCAAATCGGCGTCGATGAAGACAAACTCATTGGGGAGTTCCAGCTTGGGATGCGGGTTGTAGTCCTGCCAGACCAGCAGCGGATCGGAACCCACCTGCCCCATCGAAGGGCGCCCCTCACGGGCGGCCATTCTCATCCCCAGCACCTGCCAGAGTTGGCCGATATCCCCCTTGGGCTGTCCCTGGGGCTGAAACATCGCCATCGGCCCAGACGGCCCGCGCCGCGGCTGCGCTGTTCCGGGCACGCCGGTCATCAGCACCGGCAGCGGGTCCTCAAAAACAGCCACCGGCTGCCCGGCTGCCACCGCCGCCACCAGATGTGCCATCTGCTCAGGCCCAAGTGAGGACGGCTGCACGGCGAGGAGAACGTCATACTTTTCCGTGATCGGGGCCGACGCATCGACCTGCACCACGTCGTACTGCTTCTCCAATTCATCGACGATCGCCTGTCGCGGCCGTTGCTGGCCGGTCGTCATGTCGAATCCGCCGAAGAGATCGGCGTCGGTGGTGAGCACGCCGAGCCGCTTCCGCTTCTGCTGGGCTGCGGTGCAGACCGAGCGGATCAGCTCGTATTCCACCGGAGTGCCCTTGTCGAAGAATGGCACCACAACCTTCTCGAGCCCGCTGGTGAAGGCACACCCCAAAAACACTTCCTCGTCCCGGTAGGTGCCGCGCACCCGTGACATCACGTTCACCGGCTCGATGCCAAACTGCTGGCTGGCCAGCGCCGCGGCATCGGTCTTCGGCTCAGTGGAAATCACCTCCACATTCACCTTGCCACGCCCGAGCCGCTGAAACTGCCGGAGCATATTGAGCAGCGTGAGCCGCGTCTGGGTGTAGTCTTCCGGAACGGTCGGGCTGACATAGGCCTTGATATCGATCGGCCGACTGCTGTCGAGCGTTTCCAGGAGCCGCCGAGTATCGGGCGACAGCGAACTGATCCGCTCTTCGGAGAGATCGGCCCGCACATCCATCGACCGGCAGATCAGCACCGCTCCGACCGCCGCAGCGGCCAGCCCGAGTGAACGGGCCAGATAATGCACCCCCATCTTCGCCCCATCCCGCCGCCCCGACCAATGCCGCCTGCCAATGAGCACCATCGCCACATACAGGCAGACCGCCGCAACCCCGAGAAAGTAGGCCATCGAGGAGAGGCTGACGATCCCCCGACCAAAATCGGAAAAATGCTCGGCAAGGCTCCAGCCCCGCACGCGCTCCGCCATCCACGGTCCCATCACCGCCCCCGCCTGATCGGCCACCGCAAAGGGGGCATTGAGAATCAGACCGAGAATGAAGGCCACGGTGAGGTTGCTGGTGAGGAAGCTGGCCACCATGCCGATAGCCAGCATCGCCAGACCGACAAACCAGTAGCCCAAATAATTGGTGAAAAAGAGCCCGCCGTCGGGTGTTCCCCAGCGCAGCAGAACGATCAGATTGCAGATGCAGGAAAACATCAGCGCCACGGTGTAGATGCCCACCGTCGCCAGATATTTTCCAAATACAACTTCCCAATCGCTCGCAGGGAGCGTGAGGAGAAGCTCGTCGGTGCCCTGCCGCCGCTCCTCGGCCCACACGCTCATCGTGATGGCGGGAATGAACACCAGCAGGATGTAGGGCAGGTAGCGGTTGAGCTGATCCAGATTGGCGAGGTTGGAATTGAAGAATTCCGGCGGCCAGAAGGCGGCCAGCGAGCCCAGCAGCACGAACACGCAGATGAAAACGTAGCCGGTGGGATTGGAGAAGTAGGCGACAAAATTCCGCTTGAACACCGCATCGAGCACATGCCACTTCATGATCGTGCCTCAGTCCTGACCGCGCTTGTGAAAAATATCCTGAACGATGCTGATGAACCATCCTGCTGCCTGTGGCGAAAGCCTCCGGTGGCCCGCCGCCGCTGCCCCCGGCTCACGCCGGGCGGGTCATTTCGTAGAAGTGCTCGTCAAGCGTGCGGCCATCGCGGCGCAACTCGGCGGGCGTTCCATCGAAGCGCAGGCGACCTTCCGCGATGAGAATCACCCGGTCGGCGAGCGCCTCCACCTCCTGCAGAATGTGTGTCGAGAGGAGGATCGTCTTGCTCTCCCCGAGCCGACGAATCGTCTCCCGCACCTCGCGAATCTGGTTGGGATCGAGGCCACTGGTCGGTTCGTCGAGAATGAGCACATCGGGCTCATGGAGGAGCACCTGCGCCATGCCCACCCGCTGTCGGTAGCCCTTGGAGAGCTTGCCGATCGCCTTGCCGATGACGCTCCCCAATTCGCACTGCCTGACAACGGCATCAACCCGCTCCGCCCGCCTGGCCTTCGAGAGCCCCCGCGCGTCGGCAAAGAATTCGAGGAGGCTGCGGGGGGTCATGTCGGGATAGAGCGGGCCGTTTTCGGGGAGGTAGCCCAGCCGGGCGGCTCCGGCGAGCCGGTCTGTCGACATATCCTTCCCGGCAATCCGCGCCGTTCCGGCCGAAGGGGCCAGATACCCGGTGAGCATCTTCATCGTCGTGCTCTTGCCGGCACCGTTGGGGCCGAGAAAGGCCACCACTTCGCCGCGTGGCACCCGAAACGAAATATCCTTGGCGGCAATGAACGCGCCGTAATACTTCGTGAGACCGTCGGCCTCGATCATCGCTTCACCGACCGTCTGGCGGCTTGGGCGGACTTCCGCGCTGCCCCCCATACTTTCAGCTTCCCGCATGGCTCTTTTTCATTCGGCAGGGTTCATCTCGAAACAGATTCCGGATCCCTATGATACCGGCTGGGACGATTTTTGTGCAGCAGTGACGCACGGGGGCAATCCGGCTGGCCGGAGAGTTAGCCCGGCAGGGGCACGGGGGCGGCCGCGGGCGGACGCCTTTCCAACCGTGGCTCCGGATGACCGCGTTGCCACGCCAGATGGGCCATCCAGACCGGGTCGGCGCGGGGGTGGTCGGTCCGCACATGGACTCCCCGGGTCTCGCTGCGGGCGATCGCGGCCCGAATCATCAGTCGCGACACCTCCAGCATATTCTGGAGTTGCCATCCCTCCGGTTCGCCAAACTGCCTCGGCAGCACATACCGGCACCAGCTCTCGACCGTTTCGGCCGCTTCGGCGAGCGTGCCGCCGCTGCGTTCCACGCCCACATGCCGCCACATCAGACTGCGCAGCGAATTGCGGATGTCGGCGAGATCGAGCGGGCCGTTGATATCGGCCCGCTTGGGCAGCGACAGCATCGGCACGCGAAATTCCTCCACGGCAGCCGCGCTGAGCAGTTCCTCACTTGCCACAGCGCCGGCCCGCGCCCCATACACGAGCCCCTCAAGGAGGCTGTTGCTGGCCAGTCGATTGGCCCCGTGCAAGCCACTGGAGGTCACCTCGCCGGCGGCGAAGAGGCCGGGAAGGGTGGTGCGGCCGTTGGCATCGACCGTGGCGCCGCCGATCATGTAGTGGGCCCCCGGACGCACGGGGATGCGATCGCGGGCCAGATCGAGACCAAACTTGGCGCAGATCTGCGCCATGCCCGGAAAGCGGGCGTGCACTTCCTTTGGATCGAGGTGCCCCAGATCCAGATAGACGTTGGAATGCCTGGTGCGCTGCATGACCACTGTGATCGCCTGCGACACCACATCGCGCGGTGCCAATTCCGCCCGGGGGTCAAAGTCGGGCATGAAGCGATGCCCCTCCCGGTCGACCAGGTGCGCTCCCGCCCCGCGGACCGCCTCGGTGATCAGGCTGCGGGCACCTCCGGCGATATAGAGCACCGTGGGGTGAAACTGCATGAACTCCATATCCCGCAGCTCGCACCCGGCCCGCCACGCCAGCGCCATGCCGTCGCCGCTGGCCCCTTCAGGATTCGTCGACTCGCGGTACAGCTGCCCCGCGCCGCCGGTGGCCAGGATCGTCCGCCGGGCCCACACGAGCGTTTTGCCGTGGGCCTTGTTCCAGACCAGCGCTCCGCGGCAACGCCCTTCAAACGTGAGCAGATCGATCGAGAACGTCTCTGGCCAAACCTCCAGATTTTCCAGCAGCTTCGTCCGCTCGATCACGGCCCTCATCACTTCCCGCCCAGTCGCATCCCCGAGCGCATGCACGATCCGATGATGGCTGTGCCCCCCCTCGCGTCCCAGCTCGAGGCTGCCGTTGCGCTCATCAAACTTCGTGCCCCAGGCGATCAGCTCGGCAATCCGCTGCGGCGCCTCGCGCACCACCGCCTCCACCACATCGGCATGGCACAGCCCGCAGCCGGCAGTGAGCGTGTCGGCGACATGGTTGTCGAATCGATCTTCCGGATCGACCACCCCGGCAATGCCACCCTGCGCCCACTGGCTGGAGGAGGTGCGCAGATCGTCTTTTGTGATCACGGTGACGGAGAGTTCCGGGGCCACCGCCAGCGCGGCTCGCAGGCCGGCGAGCCCACCCCCAAGGATGAGCACGTCGGTGAAACAGTGCGGCACTCGCTTGGGACCAAACGTGGTCAGATACCGCGGGCCTTCGAACATGCTGTTCATTCGTCTGCGGTTCCCTGCGTGTAGGCTTTGAACTGTTCGCGGTATTCACTCGGCGGCCGACTGCGGCGGCCTTCAGCCTGCCCCCCTTTCACGTCGGCAGGGACATCCCGCCCGCTTTTCACTCCCCCGGCCCGCAGCCCCAGGCTCCGCATCGCCCGCTCAAACTCACCACGTTGCACCGGATCGTTGCTGCCGGCCATCTGCTGCATCGCCTGCCACCGCTGGAGAAACGCCCGGGCCTGATCGCGTGTCCAACCGAGTTGGTCAAGCACATCGGTGCGATTGTTTTCCACCGCATTGCGCAGGTGCTCGATGGCCAGGCTGGCGGCATTACGGGCATTGGAGAGATCCTGATCGCCCCACTCTGTCTCCTTGGATGGGGCCGGCCCATCGGCATCTGCGGCGGCAGACGCCGCTGCATCGCTGCCTGACGAACCACCGCTCCCCGTGGGGCTTGGCGACGCTCCTGGCTGACCAACCGGGGGCTGATCCGACTGCGCTCCCGCTTCTCCACCCTCCTCCTGACCTCCAGCGCCCTTCTCACCAGCGCCCTTCTCACCATCGCCCTTCTCACCTGCACCCTTCTCACCAGCACCCTTCTCACCAGCGCCCTTCTCACCAGCGCCCTTCTCACCAGCGCCCTTCTCACCTGCACCCTTCTCACCTGCACCCTTCTCACCTGCACCCTTCTCGCCAGCACCCTTCTCGCCTGCACCCTTCTCGCCTGCACCCTTCTCGCCTGCACCCTTCTCGCCTGCGCCCTTCTCACCGGCACCCTTCTCACCT
>CAISJI010000069.1 GCA_903885565.1 uncultured Planctomycetaceae bacterium | reverse complement strand
TCTGGGAAAGCAGCAGCTGCGCCGTCCACGCGGGGTGGAAACCAGCGGAGGAGACGGGAAAGCCGGCGGCGACGAGGGTTTGCACGAGCGTCTCTGGCGGCATGCCCCCCGGCAGAAGTCGGCAGTCGAGGGAGTTTTCATCGCTGGCGTGAAGATCGTTCACGCGGCCGTGCAGGAGCGTGGCGGCGGCGTCGGCCCGGCCGCGGCAGATGATCCGGTAGATCCAGCCCGCTGCGGGCATGAATCGCTCCGGCTGGGCGGGGGCGCGGGCCAAGAGTCGGCCGCCGGAGAGCACCGCCAGATCTGTGAAGCAGTCGGGCACGAGGCCATCGTCGATCGCGGCAACGACACATCTCCCCATGAGCGCCGCATCGCTGATGAGCCGTTCCAGATCGGCCCGCCCACGCGGATCAAGACCGCGGAACGGATCGTCGAGCACGAGCACCTGCGGGTCGTGGAGCAGGCTGCGGGCCACGAGCAAGCGCTTGGCCTGCCCCGCGGAGAGCCTGTCGACACGCTCCTGCCCACGCTGCTCGAGT
Source organism: uncultured Planctomycetaceae bacterium (assembly GCA_903885565.1). Lineage (GTDB taxonomy): Bacteria > Planctomycetota > Planctomycetia > Pirellulales > UBA1268 > CAISJI01. Next base: position 10,874 of record CAISJI010000069.1, on the reverse strand, counting down.
CCGGCCAGCGCGAGCGACTTGCTGATCGCCGTGGCCAACGGCTTGCCGGAGAGGCCGGCGGCAGTGGCGAAGAGTTCGAGAAATTCATCGGCCCGCAGCGCCGGCCACCCGGGCAGATTCGCCGGCACATAGCCGATCAGCTGTCTGGTTTCGGCCCCCGCCCGGCTGACACCATCCTGAAGCACCTCGATCTCGCCGCCGGCCAGCGGCACGGCTCCTGCGAGCGCCGCCAGCAGCACGCTCTTGCCGCTTGAGTTCGAGCCAATGATCGCGAGGGTTTCTCCCGGCGCGACAGCGAACGAGACATCCTCCACGGCGAGGCCGACCCGGCCGCGGATCGAAACCCGCTCGAAGCGGATCATCGTCGTGGGGGCGTGGCGCGGGCCGTTTTTTCAGCCCCGCCGCGGCCCAACCGCTCGGTCGTCATCTCGATAGAGACGAGCAACCCCTTCGCCTTGTTGAGCGTTTCCTGGAATTCGCTCTCCGGCACGCTGTCGGCCACAATTCCCGCGCCCGATTGCACATAGGCCTTGCCGCCGGTCACCACGATCGTGCGCAGAGCGATGCAGGTGTCCATTGAGCCGCCAAAATCGATGTAGCCGACGGCGCCGGCATAGGGGCCGCGGCGGCGGGGCTCGAGCTCATCGATGATCTGCATCGCCCTGATTTTTGGGGCGCCTGAGACGGTGCCGGCCGGCAGGCAGGCCCGCAGGGCATCGAAGGCAGTTGCGCCGGGGGCGAGCGTGCCGGTGACGTTGCTGGTGAGATGCATGACATGGCTGTAACGCTCGATTGTCATCACATCGCTGAGCTTCACCGAGCCGATCGTCGCCACCCGCCCGACGTCGTTGCGTCCCAGATCGATCAGCATCACATGCTCGGCTCGTTCTTTGGGATCGGCCAGGAGCCCCTCGGCCAGTTGCCGATCCTCCTCGGCGGTGGCGCCGCGGGGGCGGGTGCCAGCCAGCGGGCGGACGGTGACGGTGCCATCCACCACCCGCACCATGATCTCTGGCGAACTGCCCACGAGCGTGGCCTCGGGGGTGCGCAGGAAAAACATGAAGGGGCTCGGATTGACGACGCGCAGCGTGCGGTAAAGCTCGATCGCCGGCTGGTCAAAAGGCACCTCCAGCCGCCGGCTGAGCACCACCTGGAAGATGTCGCCGGCGCGGATGTAATCGAGCGCCCGGTTCACCGCCGCCAGAAACGCCGCTGGAGTGAACGTGGAGGGAACCGCGCCCAGATCGAGACTCTGGAGCGTGGCGTGCCGGTCGATATCGGCCGGCGGCGGCCAGGAGGACGGCGTGAAGAGCCGCTCGATCGTGGCATCGATCCGGCGGCAGGCCTCGGCGTGGGCCGCGGCCACTCCCTCAGGCGATGGATCGTTGATGTGGGCCAGCACCACGACATCGAGCGACTTGGTAGCGTTGTCGAAGACCACCAGCCGGTCGTAGAAGGCGTAGCTCAGATCGGGCAGGCTGAGGTCGTCTGGCGGGCAGTCGGGGAGATGCTCGACATACCGCACCGCATCGTAGGAGGCGTAGCCGACCGCGCCGCTGGTGAAGGGGGGCAGTTCGGGGAGATGCGCGGGGCGAAACGGCGCCATGCGGCGCTCCAGTTCACCGAGCGGATCGGGGCAGGTGAAGGTTTCGCTGACGCCGTCGCGGGTAATGCGAATCTCGTTGCCGTAGGCGTCGAACCGCATGAAAGGATCGGCGCCCAGAAAGCTGTAGCGACCCACCTTCTCTCCCCCCACAACGCTCTCGAACAGGCAGCCGCATTCCCCGGCATCGAGCCGGGCAAAGGCTGACAGCGGGGTGAGGTCGTCGGCGAACAGCCGGCGATAGACCGGCACGAGCCGATGCGCTGCTGCCAGGCGGGCAAAACGCTCCAGTTCGGGGAGATGTGGCATGGAGAGGATCAATCCCGGCGTTCCACCCGCCGGCCACCAAGCGGGGCCGACAGGACTGTGTCGTGTTGAGACTAGCTGGCCAGAGCGGGGGCAACAAGCAGGCGTGGGGCCGGAGCGGGAGAGGCGCAGGGGGCCGCCGGTGAACCGAGGGCGACCTTGCGGGGCAAACCCGCTATGATCAAGGGGGTTCGGAAACGCGAGGCTTTGGCGGACGGGTGATCCATGAAGTGCCAGCAGTGCGACAAACAGGCGGTGTTCCACATCACGGAACTCGAGGCGGGGGCTGTTCGCGAACTCCATCTGTGCGAGGACCATGCCCGAACCTACCTCAATCAGTCGGAGGGAGGCGGTGGCGGTGCCCCGGACGAGGAGGGGAAGCCGAAAGCCGGCGGGCTGGCCGGGGCGCTCGATGTGGGGCAGACTGCCGACGAATTGGCGATCCTCGACCAGCGGGCCTGCGATCATTGCGGCATCACGTTCTTCGAGTTTCGCAATCAGGGCCGGCTCGGCTGCCCGCACGACTATGTTCAGTTCGAGAAGGAACTCGAGCCCCTCATCGCCAACATCCATGGCATGATCGAACACACCGGCCGGCGTCCCTCGCGGGGGGCATCTGCCGGCAGTGCCGGCGCCGAGGGGGCCGCCGCTGCGGCCGCACTGCCGGAGGGGACCGACGAACTGACCGGCGTCATCTGCCTGCGCCGGGAGATGAAGGAAGCGATCTCCCGTGAAGACTATGAAAAGGCCAGCGAGCACAGGGATTCCATCAAGGCGATCGAGGAGCGGTGGATTCCGCCCCTGCACAAAGAGGGGTGACGGGCAACCGGTTCCCTCTCGAAGCACTCATGCCGGCTGAGCCCCCAGTCCGTAAGGGCCTCCTCAAGACAGGCTGACGAAAGATGAAAGACATATGAAAATCGACACGCTGACCCATTCGATCGGTGAGTGGCTGCGCGGCACGGGGCCTGAATCCGACATCGTGATGAGCAGCCGGGTGCGGCTGGCCCGCAATGTGGCCAACTATCCGTTTGTGAGCCGCGCCTCGGAGCAGGATCGCCTGGAGGTGGAGAAGATGCTCCGCGACAGGATCGCCACAGTTCCCGTCGGCAGGGCGCTTGAGTACATCGATGTGGGGCACCTGCAGGAGGTCGACCGCCAACTCCTGGTGGAGCGGCAGCTGATCAGCCGCGAGCATGCCGAGGCGCAGGGCGCCCGTGGCGTCGCGATCGATGTGATGGAGCAGGTCAGCCTGATGATCAACGAGGAAGACCACCTCCGCATCCAGTGCATGCACAGCGGGCTCGATCTGCTCGGGGCCTGGGAGCAGATCAAGGTGGTGGACGACCAGATCGAAAAAATCGTTCCCTACGCATTCCATCCCCGCTTTGGCTACCTGACGGCCTGCCCGACCAACGTCGGCACTGGCATCCGGGTGAGCGTCATGCTCCATCTGCCGGGCTTGGTGATCACGAGGCAGATCGACAAGGTGTTTCGCAGCCTGCATAAGATTTCGCTGGCTGTGCGCGGCCTGTATGGAGAGGGCTCACAGGCGATGGGCGACTTCTATCAGATCTCCAACCAGACCACCCTCGGCCGGACCGAGGAGGAGTTGGTGCAGCAGGTGGGGGATGTGGTGCCTGTGATCATCGACTACGAACGCCGGGCACGGGAGTTTCTGGTGCGGGAAACCCAGCAGAATGTCCATGATCAGGTGAGCCGAGCCTACGGGATTCTGCGGACGGCACAGACGATCAGTGCCGAAGAGACGATGCAGCTTCTCTCGCGGGTGCGCATGGGGGTGCTCCTGGGATTGATCGGTGATGTGAAGATCGCCGATATCAACGCGCTGCTGGTCCGCACGCAGCCCGCCCACCTGCAGAAATTGCGGGGCGTGGAACTCGACACCAACGATCGCAACATCGAGCGGGCCCGCTACCTGCGGCAGTATTTTGAAGAAGGGGATGCTGGCAACCGCTCCAGCGTCAACTGACAGGTTTTGTCGCTTTCAATTGGCGGGTGCATCGGCTGCCGGACGGTCGGCCATTTTTTGGCGCAGCGCCTTGACCACCGGCAGGGGCACAAACTGCCGCAGAGCCTCGTCTGCCGCCAGCGGCGTGATCTGCTTGAGCAGCGACGATGAGATGTGGGAATACTGCGAATCGGCCATCAGGAACACCGTTTCGACCGTGGGATCGAGTTTGCGGTTGGCCAGCGTCATGGTGAACTCTGCATCGATGTCGGTCAGCGACCGCACGCCACGCAGCAGAACCCTGGCCCCCTGCTGCCGGACGAACGCCACCGACAGCCCGCTGAAGAGTTCCACACGCACGTTGGCCAGATGAGACACGGAGGCCCGCACCAGCCCGACCCGTTCCTCCAGCGTGAACAGAACCTGCTTGTCGGGATTGATGCCAACCCCCACCACGACCGCCTCAAAGATGCGGCTCGCCCGGTCGATCACATCGAGATGCCCCAGCGTGATGGGGTCGAAGGAGCCTGTATAGACGGCGGTTTTGGTCGTCGGGGTGGGCAAGGGGGCAGTCCCTCAATGGCTCTCTCGCTCTCTGGCTGGGCGCCGGGGAGCAGACACAGTCTGGATTTGGCCGCTAGAATCGGCTACCGGTGGTGCTTCCAGCCGGGTGGATTATGGTATTGAATTGTCTGGAGAGCCAATCGGGGTCCGCGCAGGGAGATTGAGTCCGGTGTCGAAACTGCTGCCACTTGTCGGAATGATCGTCGCCGGGATCGTCGGGGTTTTGTTTCTGGCCGATCTGGCGGTCGGGTTTCCCTTCCGCAGAGTCAGTGTCATGCTTGACGTGGGCTTCATCGTGACGAGTGCGATTTTGGCCTATCTGAGCTGGTCGATTGTGGAAAAATCGAGTGCCTGACGCGACGCTGTGGGCCCCCAGGCCCGCTAGGCCGCTTTGAGCACCGATTGAGTGGCTCCCTGCGGTGCCCCTCCGAGCAGGCTGGGGATCGCGGCCAACTCCGTTCCCCGCACCCCATCTGGCTTGCCCTGGCGCCGGTGCCAGGCCAGCAGCCGTTCCAGATGGGCTGCCCCGGTTTCGGCGGTGGCATCGGCATACACCACCGCCAGACCGCCGGCCGGCACACAGGCCCGGCTGCGCCAGGGAAGGAGCCGCTCTGGGAGGCTGGCTGAAGTGGCGGCCGACGCTCTCACCTCCCACAGCCCCCACACGACACTGCGGCAGGGCCAGCCGGCGGGAGCCGGTCGACGCGAGCCTTTCGTCGGGCCTGTGAATTCCTCCACGACCACCGTGCGGATGCCAGCGGACACAAACAGGTCGCGGTGCTCAAGTGGCAGCGGGCCCCGCGCCGACACGGCATCGATCTGGCTGCCGTCGGCCCGCAACTGGGCCAGCGCCTCCCGCAGCAACTGCCGGGAGCAGAGCGACTCGGGAGCAAGCGCCAGTGCCACGGCATCCGGGCCGGCACTCCGGCTGACGCGGGGCAGATCGGCCAGTTCTGCCACCCATGTCATGCAGGCACCTGCCTGCCGGCTGCGCTCGATCCACTCGGAAAGCGTGTCTGATGGCAGGCCGCGGGGAATTCCACAGCACATCACCACCGTGGCCGGGTTGCTTCCATCACCCATTTCAATCTCCTTCGCAGGTCGGCGTGGGCAGTCTCACCACCTCTCGGTATCGACACCCCTTTTCCCTCGCCTGCAATCGTCCCTGCTGCGGACGCACGTTCGGCAGAGTCGCCGCCGTGGGGAGGGCGAAGACAAGGGTGGCTGCGGCGAGGCTGCCGGTTGTATCGGCCCGATGGCAGAAGAAGGGAGTCAGGCGTTGGTTGTGCAGACGCTCTGCCGGTGGGCCTGCTCCCACGCCGCCATCGCCGCGGCCAAGCTGGCGCTGGTCGCCTCGGAGGCCTCAACGGTGGGGGGAAAGCCGCAGGCAATCAGGGCCGCGGAGGTCACGGGACTGATGCTGGCGATCCGCCAGTGCGCCAGATGAGGGCCGAAGAGGCGGGCTGCTGCCTCGGCGATTGAGGAACTGGTGACGGTGATCCAGTCGATGGCGGTCGATTCGAGCGTGCCCCGGGTCGTGTCGTCCAGTGCGGCGACCGGCCGGCTGGTGTAGGCAGCCACTTCGGTGACATGGTGCCCCTGTGCCTCGAGGGACACCCGCATCACATCCCGCCCCCGATCGGCCCGCACGAGCAGAAATCTGCCCCTGCGGACGCTGGTTCCCAAGGCCTCCACGATCCCCTCGGAGGAAAAGGTGGCCGGTTCGAGGTCGCAGATGAGCCCCCCCTGCTCCAGTGCCCGTCGCGTCGCCGGTCCGATGGCTGCCAACCGCGCAGTGCCCAAGCCCCGCCCGTCGAGCCGGGCATGGCGCAGCCGGGAGAGAAAAGCCCGCACCCCATTGGCGCTGGCAAAGACGATCCAGTCGTAGGTGGACGCTGCGCGGATGCACTCGTCGAGCGGCTGGAACGAGGCAGGCGGTTCGATCGAGACGGTGGGGATCTGGAGACACCTGCCGCCGAGGGTGGCCACTGCCAACGAGAGGTCGTCCCCCTGGCCGGCCGGCCGGCTGAGCAGCACGATCCGCCCGGAGAGCGGCAGCATGGCCGCATCTCCCGGCACGGCCGCCGCCTCTCCCACGATGACCACCGCTGGGGATCGCCAGCCACCCCGCTTGAGTTCACCGGCGCAGGCTCCCAGGGTCGTCGCGGCCACCTGCTGGTCGGGCCAGGAACACCGGCTGACGATCGTCACCGGCGTGGTGGCTGGCTTGCCGGCCGCCAGCAGGAGTTGCGACCATTTTCCAGCCTGCTCCACACCCATGTACACCGCGAGGGTGCCCGGCATGTCAGCCAGCGCCTGAAAGTCGAGGCCGGTTGGTTTTTCCAGCGCCTCGTGGCCGGTCAGAATGGTGAGGCTGGAGGCGGAACTGCGGTTGGTCAACGGCACACCAGCCACAGCCGCAGCCGCGAGCGCTGCGGTGACGCCGGGAACGATCTCATAAGGAATGCCGGCAGCCCGCACCGCTTGCAATTCCTCTGCCAGCCGGCCAAACACCGACGGATCCCCCCCTTTCAACCGCACCACGAGCCGCCCGGTCGACGCCAGTTGGGCGGCCAGTCTGCCGGCGGCCTCCCCCGGCTCGAACACCGATCCTGGCCCTGTCGGCGGAGCATCGGCGGCAGGTTCGCGGGGCACAGGATGCCGCTGGGCATGCGGGTTGATCACAGCCAGAACGGGTGGGGGAACCAGCGCGTCGAAGACCACCGCGTCGGCAGCTTCGAGCCATTTTCGGGCGCGGATGGTGAGCAGTTCGGGATCGCCAGGGCCCGCCCCGACAAACACCACCCTGCCTTGGAGCGTTGCAGGAGCGTTCGCAGCAGGCGGCAGGGTGTGCGGCAGGGGCGTGGAAGGGATTGGGTTGGGCATGAGTGGACGCCCGGACGGGTGTGTCGGGCGGAGAGAATGAACTGACCTGGTGCCGGTGATGAGACCGATTGAGACAATGAGGCGGCTGCACTACACTTTAGCTGTCCGTGGAAAAACCGTTGGCCGATCGGGCCGGTTGTCCGGCGATCGGCCCGGTGGGTCGACTCAACTGGCGGGCGAGCCCTGCAACTGAGCTGTACTCTATCCGCGGGCTGGAGGCAGATGTGCCGTCGGGGCGGCACGTCGCCGGGACGGAGCATACCGCACCGCAGCACACGAATCGGACCCAGACAGGCACCATCCGTCACCCACCATGGCCAACGATTCACCAGCAGCCCCTGTCAGCCCGGCCGATCAGGCCATGTCTTCGATCGGGACGCAGTTGTCGGCTGCGGAGCGGGCGCGGCTGTCGCAGTGCTACCAGCGTGGCACGCAGAATATTGTGGCCAATGTCGACTACGCGATCGAAATGTTCACCGCCTGCGTGGTGGGCGATCCGGGCAATGCGGTCTATATCCAGAGCCTGATGGGGGTGCTGAAAAAGAAGCATGGCCCCAAGAAATCGGGCGGTTTGGCTGCGTTTTGGTCGAAGGCTGGTGCCCTGCGGAAGCTGGCCGCAGCCTCCCAGTGGCGCGAGGTGCTCAAGCAGGGGGCCGAGGCCCTGCGGAGCAATCCCTACGACGTGGCCTGCCTGTTGGTGATGGCCGATGCCTGCGGTGGTCTGGGGCTTTCCGATGCCCGCCGGGTCTACCTGAAGAATGCCCTCGACTCTGCCCCGGCCGATCCCGAGGTCAACCGGCAGTGCGCGAAGTTTCTGGCCGAATGTGGCGATTTTGACCAGGCAATCGCCTGTTGGGTGCGCGTGTCGAATGTCAAAAGCCTCTCCGACGAGGCGGAACGGGCGATCGCCAGTTTGCAGGTGGAAAAAACGATTGCCGGCGGCCACGGCATGACCGGCCGCGCCGCCGTGAAGCCGGGAGCCGCAGGCAAGGCGGGCTCGGCCGCAGCGGCCGCCTCCGGGCCCGTCGACCGGGCAACAGAACTCCGGATGGCCATCGTGGAACGCCCCACAGAGATCGACGCCTACCTCGAACTGGCAGATCTGCTGGAGCGGGATGCCACGGTTGAAGAGGCTGAGGCGATGCTCGCCAAGGCGATGTCGGCTTCGGGGGGCGATCTCAAGGTTCGCGAGCACATCGAGGATCGGCAACTGCGCTGGGCGCGGCAGAAAGTGCTGGTGGCGGAAAAGCGCTTCGCGGCCGAAGAGACTCCGGCCAACCGGGGAACGCTCGAGCGGTTGCGCTCGGCGCAGGTCAAGCAGGAGGTGGAGGTTTTTTCCGCCCGCTGCGCCCGCTACCCGGAAAACCTGGCTTGGCGCTATGAACTGGGGCTGCGGCTCAAGGCGGCGGGCAACTTCGGCGAGGCCATCAAGCAGTTTCAGGAGGTTCTTCAGGAGCCGCGGCGAAAGGGGGTTGTGTCGCTCGAATTGGGAGAATGTTTCCAGAAAATCAAGCAATATCAGCTGGCACTGCGAAATTACGTGGTGGCCGTTGAATCGCTCACTGGCGACCGCGAAGTCGAGCAGCGGAAGCGGGCCCTCTACCGGGCTGGTGTGCTCGCCTCGGGCCTGGAAGACACCGATACGGCCCGAAAATACCTCTCGGAACTGGCCGGACTCGACTACGGATACCGGGATGTGGCTCAACGTCTGGACAAGATTGCCTCCGTGAAGGATAAAGGAGGCTGATCCCGGTACCGGGCCCCCCTCTTTCTCCACCTGTGTAAGGATTTGGAATGCCTCATTCGGTCAGCGCCAAGAAGCGTCTTCGCCAAAACGTGCGGAATCGGGAGCGGAATCGCGCCGCCAAGTCGGAAATCAAGACGGTCATCCGCAAACTGCTCGGCGCCTTGAGCGCGGGGGATGCGAAAGAGGCTCAGGATCACCTGCGAATGGTGGCCAGCAAGGTCGATCGTGCTGCCGCCGGGAGGATCATCCATCCCAACCGTGCCGCGCGGATCAAGTCGCGTCTTTCCGCCCGCATTGTGACGGTCGCCAAGGGTGCCACTCCCTCGGCCTGATCGTCCAGCCCTTCCGGACCGGATGGTTTGGTTGCCTTACCACTCGATCGAAGCAGCGCTGAATATCGGCCCTTCGACACATGTGCGCCGGTAGTCCCAAGCGGGTGGTTCATCGGGCGAGGCGCCGCTGGCGGCCTCCCGGACGCGGGCGACACAGGTGAAGCAGATGCCGATGCCACAGGCCATCGGCGCCTCGAGCGATACGTGGCAGCCAATTCTGCGCCCGGCCGTCCAGGCAGCAACCGCTTCCATCATCCCCTCCGGCCCGCAGCAGGCCACATGGCGCGATTCGGGAGAATTCCAGTCGGGTTCGAGCGTATTGAGCAGGTCGATGACGGTGCCCTGCTGCCCCGCTGAGCCATCGAGTGTGGCCAGATGGACGTCGATCCCGGCCTGGCTGAAGTCGGCCACGTCGCCAAATGCAGCGGCGGTCCGGGCGCCCCAGCAGAGGGTGACCCGGGATGTCGGCCGAGAGCGAGGGGGCAGGCCGTAGCTGGCTCGACCGCACTGCTCTTTTCCCAACGCCAGGAGGGCGGTCTGGCCGATGCCGCCGGCCACAAGCACGAGGTGCTCCACGGCCGGGATGGCGACAAATCCATTTCCCAGCGGTCCCCACACAATGAGGTTCTCGCCGGCGGGAATCTCCTTGAGCGCTGTGGTGAACTTGCCATGCACCACATAGACGAAATCGACATAGCGACGCTGGCTTGGCGGCCCTTGAACGGCGTCCCCTTCGGGAGCAGAGAAGGAGTCGTAGACGGCCAGCGGACGCGCCAGGAGCGGATCGAGGCGGTCGGGGATGCGGAGCATGGCAAACTGCCCAGGCAAAGCCTGAGTGGCGATCTCAGGGCAGTCGAGCCGGATCCGGAACGTGGCGGCGGCGATCTGCCGATGGGCCACGATCCGGGCCGTCAGATAGCGGGGGGTGGAATCGTTGCAGGCCGGTTCCGCTGGCGAGGGAACCGGTCGAGTAGCTGTTTCCCACAAATGCATGCCGATCGACCTCCGCTGTCCAAGTATCGGTGGAATACCTCATCCCTGCCCGATGCCCCTTGTCACTCCTCTGCTTGAACCTCGAGCGACTCCCGACCGTTCGCGGGTCGGTGCTTATTCTGCCTTGTTCTTCCGCCAGGATGACGCTTTGCCCGGACGGCGGCGCCGGAATCCACCAGCGGCGGGCCGGGGCGGACGCCCCTCTCCATCGCCGGCGCCGCGGCCCTCTTCCGACCGGCGCGGGGCGCCGAGCTTGGAAGGGGGCGGTCGTCTGCCCATGGGAGGTCTCTCACCGAGCGGAGGCCTGCCACCTGCCGGAGGCCGAGCGCCTGTCGGCGGTCTTCTGCCCATGGGAGGTTTGTCACCGACTGGAGGCCTGCCACCTGCCGGAGGCCTGCCACCCACTGGAGGTCTGCCACCGACTGGAGGTCTGCCACCGACTGGAGGTCTGCCACCGACTGGAGGTCTGCC
>CAISJI010000068.1 GCA_903885565.1 uncultured Planctomycetaceae bacterium | reverse complement strand
TCTCTGGGGCGTGCTTCTTCTGCGGCGGCAACATCGACCCCGAAGTTGGCGATGGCTACATCGCTTCTTCCGACGAGGCGATGGATAGCATCCGCCATGAAGCAGGCGTCGGCCGTGATGAAGTCGGCCTCCCTCAGCGATCTGCAGGCAACAGCACGGTGAACGAGCCCCTGCTTGGGGAGCAGGAGAACGTCGCTTCCCCAAGTCGTCAGGACCAGAGGAACGCGTCCGCGGTTGGCCACAGCAGCGACGTATCCATAGTTGTTGGCCTGGTGAGCGTGGATGATGTCAGGGCTATAGTCCGCGATGATGGCCCGTACCTTCCGGATCTCGCGCCACAGTCGGAAGGGATTTCGCATCCCGAACGAAATCGTGGTGTGCCTGCAATAATCGATCGGGCCGTCGGTGATCACCAGGATGTCGGAAAAGTCATGCCGGATGAGGGAGTGGAATTGTCGCCCATGAACACCAGAACTGACGATGATAAGAAGCTTGCGTCGTTGGTTGTGAGTCACAGGTGCCTGCCGCAATGCGGGGTGTGAACCTTCGTCATTGGATCGGATCGGGCAGTCAGGACGGCAGCTTTTATAAGTAAGCGCCAGAGGATCAGGAGGGAAGCTCGTGGTTTTGTGCCCACGCTTCGTAGGCGGTTTGCAGTTCTGGATGTTCTGCCAGCAGCGCCCGATCCCGGTCCTGCGTAGTGCCCACCACTCTGGCCGGATTTCCGGATATGACGGCAAAATCGGGAAAGTCGCCGCGAACGTAGCTGTAGGCTGTGACGATACTCCCTTTCCCGATGGTGGTGTTGGGCATGATTGTCGAGTGGGGGCCGATGAAGGAATATCGCCCGATGCAGATCGGCCCGCTGACCAATCCCAACATCTTCTGGGGGTCACCGCAATGGCCACCGCAGAGGCGAATGGAGTGATGGGTGGAGTGGGTGGTGATGGTGACACAGCTGGTGATCTGGCATCCTTCCCCGATGCGGATCTGATGGCTTGCCTCGAGGTAGTTGTGATGGCCTATATACACGTCGTCAGCAAGATCGAGGCCCTCAGGGTGATCGATGAACGTGGAGCTGGAGACCCGCGTGCGCTCCAGCACCCTACCGTTCCTGCCGATAAACGGCCTGATCATCCGTGGCGAATGACGGCGGTGCCAGAGGATTTTGAGCCGTATGATGGCAGTGCGTAACAAGACCATTCTCCTGCTTCGCGGGCGGTGGCCGTCGCAGCGGTAGAGCCGAAATCAAATTGACGGGTGGAGTTTAGCAATGATTGATGGAGCGCAACAATGATTCCGTTCTCGCGGCCCCACATCGATCAGGAGGTGATCGACGAAGTGGTGGCAACACTGCGCAGCGGGTGGATCACCACCGGGCCGCGGACAAAGGCGTTTGAGGAGCGGTTGGTCCGGTATTGCGGTTGCAAGGCCGTTGTGGCGGTGAGTTCGTGGACGATGGGAATGCAGGTGTTCCTGCACTGGTGGGGGATCGGTCCGGGAGACGAGGTGATCGTTCCGGCTTACACCTACTGCGCGACTGCCAACGTGATCGTGCGGGCGGGAGCGACGCCCGTCATGGTGGATATCAATCCGACGGATTTCAATGTCTCGGTTGACGCGATCGCGAGGGCCATCACCGGTCGCACGAAGGCAGTGATTGCTGTCGATGTGGCCGGGATGCCATGCAACTATCCCGCCATCCATAACGTGGTGGCCGCAGCCGGGGCCCGCAGGCTTTTTCGCCCGGCTTCCGCACAGCAGGAATCGTTGGGACGGATCGTCGTGATCGGTGACGCAGCGCACAGCCTTGGTGCCACGGTGGCCGAAGTGCGCACCGGGGCCTTGTGCGACATGACCTGTTTTTCATTTCATGCCGTGAAAAATCTGACGACAGCGGAAGGAGGAGCACTGTGCTTCAATCTTCCTGCCGCGTTCGATCATGAGGCGATCTACCGTGAATTCTGCGCGCTCGTCCTTCACGGCCAGGATGTCGACGCCATGGCGAAGTCGCAGCGAAGGACCTGGCGGTACGATGTGAAGGAGCCTGGATTCAAGTGCAACATGACAGATCTTCATGCCGCCCTCGGGCTTGTCGAACTCGGTCGGTATCAGGGAAACCTCGACCGTCGGCGGGATATCTTCGCAGCCTACGATGCGGCCTTCCAAGCTGAGGGATGGGCATTGCTGCCGCCCTCTGTCTCAGGCACAAGGGTGAGCAGTTGCCACGTTTATCAGTTGCGGGTACGAGGAGCCACCGAGGAGCAGCGGGATGCGATCATCCAGGCCATTTACGACCAGGGAGTGGCTGTCAATGTTCATTTCATCCCGTTGCCAATGCTGACCGCCTACCGGAAGCGGGATTACACTATCAGCGACTACCCGGAGTCCTGGGAGAAGTACCACAACGAGATTTCCCTGCCAGTCTATTGCGATCTCACCGACGATCAGGTCCAGACTGTGGTGGAGGCCGTGAAACGGGCCGTACGGGAGATTTTGGGAGAGGGCTGTCAGGGGCCTTCCTGAGCACTTCGTCTTGGCAGGCTGTGGATAAAGTGCCGGCCCGACCGCACGAGGCGGTCTCGAGTGCGTAGCACTCCAGAAAACCGGCGGTTTTCCAAGTGGAAAAAGGTCATGGATGACTTTTTCCACGGGTAGTTAGGGCATCTGGAGCGGCGGATGCGGCAACGCCGAGGCCACTCGCCGCACCTCCCCCGCGGCAAGAATCCCCGCAATGGCGTCGGCAGCGTGGCCGTCGCCATAGGGATTTCCCTCACGTTTGGAAAGTGAGTCGAGCTGAGCGACGGCCGCAAGAATCGGTTCGGTTTCACTGCCGGCCAGGATATTCCAGCCCAGAGACACAGTCTCCGGCCATTCCGTTTCAGTGCGCAGCGTGACGCAGGGAACGCGGTGAAAAAACGCCTCCTTCTGCAATCCACCCGAATCGGTCAGCACGCCGCAGGATGAACGCACCAGCACGAGCATCTCCTCGTACGAAAGCGGATCCACCACCCGCAGTCCTTGGAGAAGGCCCTCGAGGCGATACGAGAGAATGGCCTTGGCGGTTCGAGGATGGAGGGGAAGCACGACCGGCCTGTGGCTGGCGATGGCCGACAGCGCTGTGAGAATCGCCTCGAGCGGCTTGCGGGCGTCAGTGTTGGCCTGCCGATGGCAGGTGCAGACGTAATAGTTGCCGGAAGTGAGGCCGAGGCGAGGCACGATGTCGCTGCGCACCCCAGCGGCCCGCTCGAGAGCCACGTCGAGCATCACATCGCCGACGAGATGCACGCCCCGCGTGATCCCCTCGGCCGCAAGATGCCCCACGGCTGTCTGCGTGGGACAGAAGAGGAGCGCCGACACAGCGTCGACAAGCAGCCGATTCACCTCCTCGGGCATCGACCGGTCGAAGCTGCGCAAGCCAGCTTCGACATGCGCGATGGGGATCTGCAGTTTGACCGCCGCGAGCGCCCCGGCGAGCGTGGAATTGGTGTCGCCGTAGACGAGGACGAGATCGGGCCGCTCGCCCAGGAGCACTCGCTCCACTCCCTCGAGCATCCGTCCGGTCATGGAGCCATGCGTTCCGCCTGAGATGCCGAGATGGTGCTTGGGCGCTGGAACGCCCAGCTGATCGAAGAACACCTGCGACATGGCGGCATCGTGGTGCTGGCCGGTATGTACCACAACCTCCGCGAAGCCCCCGGCAGCAACGAGCGCCCGCGACAGGGCCGCCGCCTTGACGAACTGCGGACGGGCGCCGAGGACAGTGACGATCTTCACGAGGTGCCCCCGTCGCGGCACAGTTCGTCGTACAGGGTCAGGAGCCGATCCTGCTCCCGGTTCCACGAGTATTCATCCTCGACAGCCCGGCGTCCCGCCTGCCCCATGCGATCGGCCTCCTCGGGATGTGCAAGGATCCATCCGATCGCTGCGGCGAGGGCCTGGGGATCGGTGGGGGGCGATACGAGCAGGCCGCAGCGGTGTCGCTCGATCACCTCGCGGGCAAAATGAAGATCGGAGGCGATCACCGGCAGTCCTGCGGCCATGTATTCAAACAGTTTGTTGCTGCTGGAATGCACTTCATCGCCTGCGAGGTCGACGATGAGCAAGCCGGCCCGCGATCTATCGAACATTTGCTGCATCTCCACCCGATCGATCTGGCCAGCCTCCTCGACCGCTTTCCAGCCGGGGACGCGGGCCACCTGCTCGCGATAGGATTGGGGATACCATTTTCCAGCCAGCGCGATCCTGGCGCCCGCCATTGCGGCAGCAGCGACCATGCTGTCCACCCTCCGCACCTCCGACAGCACGCCGACATAGCAGACCATTGCCGGTCGCGCGGCGGAGGGGAGCGATCCGCAGCGGAATTCCTCCAAGCGCACACGATTCTCGACGACGACCGACCGTCGCAGTGGCAGCACTCGCTGCATGTGCGGTGAAACGACGATGCAGGCATTGAGGCAGAGGGAGGCGCACCGCTCCAACAGGCCATAGACCGCCGCGAGCAGCGCAGAGGCTGCGCGGGGCAATGCCGCAGTCTCTCGAAGATGGGCAGAATAGTATTCGTGGATGTCGTAGACGACCCGGCTTCCACCCAGACGAGCGACGATCCCGCCGGGGATCAGTTCCGGGTCGTGGAAGTGGAGAATGTCGGGGCGCGACCGTAAGGCCCTCCACCACATCCGTGTTGTGGTCAGCAGCGCTCTGCCGGCACGGCTTGAGGGCTGACCGACGTCCACAATCCGCACTCCATTGATGGAATCGTCCCCCCGGCCATCGGCCACGTAGAGCGTGACGTCATGCCCAGCCTCCGTCAACGACCGGCACATCTTGCGAAAGATACGGGTGTCGGTTCTGGCATGCACCGTGGTGAGATGGGCGATCCGCATGGCGGCGCCGGGCGGACGCCGGCTGAGGTGGATGGATAGGAAATGAGTTCGTGAACAGCATAGCCGGTCGCCACCTGCTGCGGCAGCCGATGGCTTCGTGCGGCGGCGTCACAGGCAGCCTGAGCGAGGGAGTTCTCCCCGGATTGAATTCTGCCGAGTTGCGGTGTATATAACGGAAGATGCCGGTCGTTCGGCATGCAACCGTAGCCTTTGCCCACCGCCCGTGTGCCGACAGGGATCTGATGACTGATGTTGCGGTCATCGGCCTTGGCTACGTCGGCCTGCCTTTGAGCTTGGCATTCGCGGAAGGCGGCCTGTCGGTGCTGGGGGTAGACTCCGACTCTGCCAAAGTTGAGTCGCTCGCGCAGTCGATCTCCTACATCGGACATGTGCCGTCGGAGGCCGTGGCGAGCGTCATCCGGCTGGGCCGTTTTCGGGCCACGACTGACTACAGCCAGTTGCGCGATGCCGACGCGATTCTGATCTGCGTTCCGACGCCGCTGACCGCCAACCGCACCCCCGATCTGACATACATCGAATCGACCGCGCGGGCGATCGCCCCCCACCTGCGGCGTGGGACTCTCGTGGTGCTTGAATCGACCACCTACCCGGGGACAACCGACGGGGTGGTGCGGCCGATCCTCGAGCAGGCCTCGGGCCTGACGGCCGGGAGGGATTTCCATCTCGCTTTCTCGCCGGAGCGGGAAGATCCGGGAAATCCAACCCGCTTTGCCGACATTCCCAAGCTGGTGGGTGGAACGACGGATGCGTGTCGCCAAAAGGCCCAGTCTCTTTATGGGCGGATCGTGAAGCGGACGGTGGCTGTACGCGACTGCCAGACGGCCGAGGCCGCCAAACTGCTGGAGAACATCTTTCGCGCGGTCAACATCGCCCTGGTGAACGAACTCAAGCTCGTCTATGCCGCGATGGGGATCGACATCTGGGAGGTGATTGCGGCTGCGTCGACCAAGCC
>CAISJI010000067.1 GCA_903885565.1 uncultured Planctomycetaceae bacterium | reverse complement strand
GTTTGACTGGGATGCCCAGGGCCGGCTGTGGGTTGTCGAGATGGCCGATTATCCCAGCGGGATGGATGGCCAGGGCCAACCTGGTGGCCGGGTTCGCGTACTGGAGGATCAGGATCATGACGGCAGGTATGAAACGAGCCGTCTGTTCGCCGAGGGGCTGTCATTTCCCAACGGCATCCTCTGTTGGCGCGATGGTGTGATCGTCACCGCCGCTCCCCAGATTCTGCTTCTCCGCGACACTGATGGCGACGGATCTTGCGACTCCGAGGAGGTGCTCCTCGCCGGCTTCATGGAGGGAAACCAGCAGCTCCGCGTCAACGGCCTGCGCTGGGGACTCGATAACTCCGTGTGGTGTGCCAGCGGCGGCCATCATCCCGGCCATGGGCCGCAGACGGTGATCACCTCGACTCGCAATGGGAAGCCATACGCAATTGGCAGCCACGACTTCCGCTTCAATCCCGATTCTGGCGAGGTCTGGATCGAGACGGGACCGTCGCAGTTTGGCCGCAATCGCGATCCCTTCGGCCACTGGTTCGGCACGCAAAACGCCAATCCGCTCTGGCACTGGGTGATTCCCGAAGGGGCCACGCCCCGCAATCCCTTCGTTCCTGCCGGCAGCGTGATCCACCATGTGGTCGGGCCCGACAGCCCAGTCGTCCACCCCGCCAGCCCTCCGGAAAAACGATTCCACAGCTTTCAGCAGCAGGGCCGGTTCACGTCCGCCTGCGGGAGCACGCTCGACAGCGAAACCGTTTTGTTTCCGCTCCCTTCTTCTGGCGCACGTGCCCCGCTGCACGCCTTTACCTGCGAGCCGTTCCACAATCTCGTGCAGCACAATCTGCTCGCCGACGAGGGGGCGAGTTTTCACGCCACCCGCCCCGCCGGAGAAGGAGAATTCGACTTCTTCGCCAGCGACGATTCCTGGTGCCGCCCGGTGATGACGCGCATTGGACCGGATGGCAACCTCTGGATTGCCGACATGTACCGGGCCATGATCGAGCACCCCGACTGGCTGCCACCCGAGGGGCAGGCAGAACTCCTGCCGCAGTACCGCCTCGGGGACGACAAAGGGCGGATCTGGCGGGTGGTGCGTGAGGGGGCGCCGCCGCGCTGCTTTCCCGCCGCCGTCACCAGCGCGAATTCCCCCGAGGCGATCGTCGCCCTTCTCGACTCTCCCAATGCCTGGCAGCGAGATCTGGCGCAGCGACTGCTCGTCCAACAGCTCGATTCGCAGGCCCAGCAGCAAGCCGTGGGGCCCCTTGAGCAACTCGCCATGGGCAATCCGCGGGCCGAGACGAGGGTGCAGGCCCTCTGGACGCTCGCTGGGCTGAAGGCCCTCGACACGCACGTTCTCATCGCAGCGATAGGTGACAGGCATTCAGGCGTCCGCGAAAATGCGCTGCGGATCGCCGCAGCAAGCCAATCGCCCGCCGTCGTGGAGCAGGCACTCTCTCTTGCCGCTGATCCCGACGCCAAGGTCTGCCTGCAGCTGGCGCTGGCCTGCGGCGACTGGAAGACGCCAGATGCAGGGAAGGCGCTGGTGGAGATCGCCCGAAAGTTCTGTGCCGATCCGTTTCTTCGCACGGCGGTGATGAGTTCGGCCCTGCCCCATGCTGACGCCTTCGCGGCCGGCATCGCCTCCTCACCGCCCGACGTCGTGGCAGCGTTTCGTGAACCGCTCCTGCGACAGTCGTTGGCACGCGGTGATCAAGGCACACTCGCGATTCTGCTGGCCGGGGCGCTGCAGGGAGGCCCCGCAGCGCTCGATTCGTTTCTGGCCGACATGCAGCGACTCGGAGCCGATCCCTTCTCCCTTGCTGCGGCCACAGGCACCAGCCCGACAGCCACCGACAGCGGCAGGCTGGCACTCCAGACCGCCGTGGCCGATCTCGACCGGGAGCTGGCCAGGTGCCTCGCGCTCGCCTCCGATCGGGCCGCTCCCGGCGACGAGCGCCTCGCTGCAGCGATCCTCCTCGCCCGCGCTACCCCCACGTGCCACTCAGCCGCCGATCTGCTGGCCGAGTGGCTCGTGCCGCAAAGCGCCCCCGAGACCCAGTCGCACGTCGTCGATGTGCTGGCCCGTTCGGGGGCAGACGGGGTGCCGGCGGTGTTGGCCGCAGCCTGGCAGGGCAGCGGGCCCGCCGTGCGAAACCGGGCGGTGGACGCCTGGCTGTCGCGGGCTGGCTGGGCGGCCGATCTCGTCAGTCGCCTCGAAGCGGGCCTGATTCGTTCAGGAGATCTCTCACTCCAGCAGCGTGACCGGCTCCTGCGCCACGCCGATGCCGCTCTCGCCGAGCGCGCTGGCAAGGTGCTCGCCGGCAGTGCTACCCCGGCGCGGCAGGAGTTGGTGACACGCTACAAGGGCTCTCTCGAGGGCGATGGCAACCCTCTAGCGGGCCGGGAGGTCTACACGCGAGTCTGTGCCAACTGCCACCGCCGCGGCGATCTCGGCAGGGAGTTGGGGCCCAATCTGGCAACCGTGCAGGAGCATGCCCCGGCCCGGCTTCTGGCCAACATCCTCGACCCCAACGCCGACATCCAACCTGGCTATTCCGGATACACCTGCATTCTCGGCACCGGCGAGGTGGTGACCGGCCTGCTGGCCACGGAGACCGGCGGTGCGGTGACACTCAAACTCGCCGATGGTTCCCTGCGCAGCATCGCCCGCAGCGAGATTGAAGAGTTTTCATCAACGGGCCGGTCGTTCATGCCGGAGGGAGTGGAGGAGTCGGTGACGGTCGATCAGATGCGCGACCTCCTCGCCTTCCTCCGCGGCGCGCTGTAGCGGAGGCCGTTTCGTCCGCTGCAGATGCCTGCGGTTTACCAGGCCACGTATCGGCCTTCATTCCCCGAGCCGGGGAATCCCCTCCCACAAGCTCGAGCCGATCCGTACCAGCGTCGCGCCCTCCAGAATCGCTTCGGTGAAGTCGCCGCTCATTCCCATCGAAAGTTCCGGGAGCCCAATGGCTTCCGGCAAAGCTGCCGCGGTCTGATCGCGAAGCTCGCGCAGGGAGGCAAACTGCCTTCGGGCGGTTCCCACCCGATCGGGCCCCTCCGGCTCGGCGGCCATGCCCATCAGACCCCGCACCCGCACCTGCGGCAGGTGCAACGCCTGCTCCACAAGGAGCGCGACATCAGCCGCCGCCACGCCACTGCGAGCCGCGTCGCCGGTCAGATTGACCTCCACCAAAACGTCGCTCACGCAGCCGATCCGCTGCCCCTCGGCCGCGATCGCCTCCAGCAGCCGCAGACTGTCGACGGAGTGAATCAGGCTCACCAACCCCACCGTGCGCCGCACCTTGTTGCGTTGCAGGTGGCCCACCAGATGCCAGCGGAGGGGCGGGGCGCCGGCCAGAGCCTCCGCCTTGTCCCAGAGCAGTTGCGGCCGGCTCTCCGCCAGATCGCGGCAGCCGGCTCGAACCAATTCCGCCGCCCACTCAGCCGACACATATTTGGTCACGCCGACAATCCGCACGTCGGTAACCGGACGGCCAGCCTTGCGGCAGGCATCGGCCACGCTCTCCTGCACGGCCGCGTAGTTGGCCCGGCACCGCTGGAGGAGATGTTCTGGGAGCGACATCGGCATGATCGGTTTCAACCGATTTCCATCAGTCGAGAAACCTGCCCCTGCCGGCCGATGCGTCCGATGAGGAAATGGCAGGCGAGATTGCAGCCGAGCACAGTGCGGTTGCGCACGGTGTCGAGCGCCCGATAGAGCAGCCACTGCTCAAGCCCCACCTGCACGCGAAATCCCACCGCCTCATGCCGGGCCAGATTCATCCGGGAGTCGGCGACGCTGAGTTGCCGCCAGGTGAGCTGACTCCCCATCCGGTAGGAATCGACATCGAGCCAGACTGGCGCAAAGATGCGCCCTCCCTGCCCCTGCTGCCGCAGCCGCAGTCCCTCGGCAGCGACAGAGAGCTCGCCGGCCCCCCGGCTGCTGCACCACTCCGGCAGGGCCAGCGGCAGAGCGGTCAGCCGCGGGGCGGTGTCGCGGGCGAGGATCTCGCGCGATTCATCCGCCCGGTCCATCTGGAGATCGACCAGCGGCACAGTCGCTTCCAAGACAATCTCCTGCGGCCGCCGCGGTTCCAATGCTCCTTCAGATGCGGTGATGGAATCGGCGAGCAGTACGATCCGGTCGCGGGGCAGAACGACTACCTGCCGTTCCAACTGCATGCCGCCCGGAAGCGGTGCGCTGATCTCAAGGTAGGTCGCCTTGGAGTCAGACTCAAAACAGGCGACTTTCCACGGGCCTTCCACTTCAACTCGGTGGCCATCCATCTCGATACCAAAGGTCCAGTCCCCCTGGGCCAGCAGCCGATCCCCCGCGGCAATCTCCAGACGCGGCACAGCCGTCCGGTATTCCAGAAGCACCCTTAGCGAACCGCTGCCCCAGCCGGTGCGGATGACCGCCACATGGGCATCAGCGCAGTGGATCGCCCGCGGCAGCAGTTTCTTGACCGACTTGGTCCTGGTGCTGGAGTCATCGACCTGAAGATGCCTTTCAGCGGTGCGCCGCAGCAGCTTGCTGGTGGCTCCTTCAGCGGCAGCGAGCACGGCTGCTGTCGCCGTTGCCGGCAACGGCCCGCAGCGGGTCAGCCCCCGGCCAGCGTCGCCAAGCAGACGCAGCGCCATGCCGCAGGCACCCTCAAAGCGTTCCTCTGCAGCGGTCCCCCAGACTGGTTCATTTCCTGTCGCCAGAGCAACTTCCCGCACTGCGGCCCACTCTGCCACCCGTTCCACCACCTCCTGCGATCCCGACAGCACGACCATCCCCTCGGCAGTCACCAGCCGATTGATCTCGCTGTCGAGGGCGTGGGCAGCATCAGATTCCAGACTCCGGCAGGCCTCAAGATCGCAAAACAGCCGCGCTAGGGCGACGACAAACTGCGCCGAACTGCAATCTCGGGAGCGGAGAGCTTCCTGCGCACTCCGTGCCTCCCGCACCAGCCGCTCCAGGAGTCCGCCGGCCGCTACCCCGGCCCGCTTCGTGCGCGCCAGCCAGGCCAACGCCCAGGTAGCCCCCTCGCACACCAGCCAGCGTCCGCCGGCGGTGCCGGCCACCGCGGCCTCATCGAGGCACTCCCCCATCGTCGCCTCGATGGCGGCGATCCCCTTGATGCTCCGCGAACCCGCCGCCACCTGATCGGCCAGCCGGCGCAGAAGCCGACGCGGCTCGAGGGCCGCGGTCCGTTCGGCCAGTTCGCGGATCCGCCAGCTTGCGGCGCGGCTCTTCACCCGCACGGGACGCTTGTGCTCTGGCGCAGCATCTGGCTCATCCTGCTCCAAAAAACTCCCACTCGCATCGGGTGGGGGAGCGGCGGACGGTGCCTCGGTGCGGGCCGCCGCGACCGCGAGGGGGAGCGTTTTGCTTCCCTCCTGCTGCGAGGAATGTTTCCGTCCATTCTTGGAATGTCTGCCCGTCGCCGTCATCGCAGATCCGTTCTACCGAGGGTGGATTTCTTCAGCCGGACACCCCGCACAACGGAGTTTGGAGGTGGTCGGGAGTGCGCGGTATCGTAGCGGAGGAACGATCCACCATCCACGGGCAGCCCCGATGACCAAGCTCCACCCCCCATTCAGCCGCGCCCCGCACTGCCGGCGGGCCCTCCTGACCGGCGTTGTGACGCTTGTCTGCTGGGGTGGCTGGGACCATGGTTTCTGCCGGGCCGAGGAGCAGGAGCCCCCCTCCCCCTCGGTCGATCGGCACCCCGAGCTCAAACGCCTCTCGCCCACCGCCGAAGTGTGGGTCGATCTGCGCGGAAAGCGGGCGGTAGTGGGGGGCGTGGTGGCCCTCGATCGGGGACCGATCGAATTTTTCGCCTGCCCGCAGCAGACCAAAGAGCATGAGTCTGTTATCGCGGTGCGATCGACCGCCCAACTCGTCCATACGTCTTTGTTGGCGATCGGCCTGGAACCTGGAAAACCGGTTTCCTTCGATCCCTCCTACACGCAGGCCACCGGGCCGCGGGTGCGGGTGCTGCTCCGCTGGCAGAACAAGGCCGGTGCCCGGCAGGAGTCGGATGCCAGAGACTGGATTCGCGACACCCGCACCGGGAAAGCGCTCACCACCGATTGGGTATTTGCCGGAAGCTCGATCTGGAAAGATCCCCAAGACGGCCATGCCTATTATCAAGCCGATGGCGGCGATCTGATCTGCGTCTCCAACTTCCCCACCGCCACTCTCGATCTGCCGATCGAGAGTTCGCAGTCGAACGAGGCGCTGCTCTTTGAAGCTTTTACGGGAAGAGTGCCCCCCCGGGGCACGCAGGTCGATCTCATTTTTTCGGCGGTGCCCTGATGCGAGGCATATGCTTGCCATTCCTGCGACTGCTCAAGGCGCCCATCGGCCGGCTGTCCTGTGCCGCCCTGCTGGTGGTCGCGGTGGTGGCGGGCCGCAGCGGGGCGGATGATCCGGCATCCAACGCCACTGCGCCGGCGATCGATTTCGTGCGCGACATCAAGCCAATCTTCCTGCACCATTGCTACGAGTGTCACGGCCCGGGGCAGGAACGGGGCGGCCTGTCGCTCGCCGAGCATGCTTCCGCCCTCTCCGGTGGCGACACCGGTGCGGCGCTGGTGCCTGGATCGGCCGACACGAGCCTGCTTTTCAAGCGTGTGACCGGCAGCCAGCCTCCGGCGATGCCGCTCGACGGAGAGCCCCTTTCCCCCGCCGAGATTGATCTGCTGAAGGCCTGGATCGATCAGGGGGCCCTCTGGCCGGCGAGTGCCGACGAGGCCGATCCACGCCGTCTCGCGGCGGCCGACCACTGGGCCTTCAAGCCGCTGGTCAAGCCGACGGTGCCCGCGGCGGCAGCGGCGGAATCGAGTGGTGCTCCGGGAGAAATCTCGGCCAGCGAGGTGATCGACCGCTTTGTAACGGCTGGTCTGAACGCCAAAGGGCTGCACCTGCAACCGGAGGCTGACCGCATCACGCTCCTCCGCCGGGCCACGTTCGACCTCACCGGGCTCTCACCGCCCCCCGAGTCGATTCTCCCCTTCGCAGCCGACACCCGTCCCGAGGCCTATCCGGAGCTGATCGAGCAATTGCTCGCCTCCCCTGCCTACGGAGAACGCTGGGCGCGGCACTGGCTCGATGTGGTGCGCTATTCCGATTCGGGCGGCTACGACACCGACATTTTTTACGAGCAGGCCTGGCGTTACCGCAATTACTGCATCCGCTCCTTCCAGGAGGACAAACCGTTCGATCGGTTTCTGGAGGAGCAGGTGGCCGGAGACGAACTCTGGCCCGAGCAGGCCGAGGCGATGGCCGATGCGGTCGCAGTGTGGACGCTCGGCCAATGGCCCAATGCCTTCGATGCCTTCCCCGACAAGCTCGCCTATGTGCGGCGCAACGATCAGGTCGTCACGCTCAGCGAATCGATGCTGGGTCTCACCGTGGGCTGCGCCAACTGCCACCACCACAAATACGATCCTGTCAGCCAGCGCGACTATTTCGGCCTGGAGGCGGTCTTCGCCGGCTCCGAGACATTCAACCGCACCACCGGCAACGTCGCCTGGGTCAATGGTGAGAAAGCGCACTTTCGGGGGCTGCGCCATGCTGCCGAGCCCACGCCGGTGCATCTGCTGCGGCGCGGTGAACTGAGCCAGCCGGCCGGGCAGATGGCCCCCGCGGCTCCGGCCTTCCTGCCCCATGGCGGGCCGCTCTTCCCTGCCGGGGCCGAAAACCTGACCCAGGCGCGGGCACGCTTGGCCAAGTGGATCACATCCCCTGAGCAGCCGCTCACGGCGCGGGTGATTGCCAACCGAATCTGGCAGTGGCACTTCGGCCGCGGAATCGTTGCCACTCCCAATGATTTCGGCACCCAGGGCGCCGCCCCCTCCCATCGGGAGCTGCTCGACTGGCTGGCGGCCGACCTGCGGGAGGATGGCTGGCGCCTGAAAAATCTGCACCGGGCGATCATGCTTAGCCAGACCTACCGCCAAGGCAGCCGGCGTGAGCCTGCGGCGCTCGCTGCTGATCCGGAGAACATCCTGCTGGCCGGTTTTCCGCGCCGCCGGATGGAGGCCGAGGCGGTCTGGGACCGGCTTCTTGAGGCCTCCGGCTGGCTCGATCGGCGGCCGGTCGATGAACCGTTTGTACCGCCGCTGACAGACGAAGAACTGCAGGGGCTCTACGACATCAGCGGGAATCCCCGCGAGAACAAATGGAAGACCACCGAGGCGCAGCACCGGCGGGGAATCTACATGCTCAACCGCCGTTCCTTCAGAATGCCGCTGCTGGAAGCTTTCGATCAGCCGTCCAACAGCGTCAGCTGTCCGGTGCGACAAGCAACGATTGTGCCGGGGCAGGCTTTGGCGCTGCTCAATGGCGACATTCCGCTCGAGCAGGCGACAGCGCTGCGGGAGCGTCTGTTCCGTGAGGAGCCCGCTTCGATCGAGAACCGTCTCAACCGGGCCTGGATGCTCGTCTTTGCCCGCCCTATTCAAGCGGCTGAGCTGGCTCAGGCCCGAGAGTTTCTGGGCCAACGCCCGGAAAAACCGCCGGCTGACGTCTGGATGGAATTCTGCCTGGCGTTGCTCAATGCCAGCGAATTTGTCTATGTAGACTGAACTGCGACGTGGTCGGCTGCGTTCAAGCCTTGGCCTCGCGGCAACTCCGCGGAAAAAACCCGATGTTCTGCCAACCCAATCGACCACTCTCCCGCCGCGATCTCCTCGCCCAGGCAGGCCTCGGGTTCGGCGCTTTGGCGGCGCTTGGCATGTTCGGTCGGGAGGGGGTGGCTGCCCACCCGCTGGCTCCCCGAACCAGCCACCATCGGCCGCGGGCCCGGGCCGTGATCTCGCTGTTCATGCATGGCGGCCCGAGCCAGCTCGACACGTTTGATCCCAAGCCGCTGCTGGCCCGCTACGCCGGCCAGACGCTGCCGGAGAGCTTTGGCAAACTCGACCTGGAATTCACCAAAACAGCCACGGCAAAGGTGCTCGCCAGCCAGCGCACGTTTCGCCGCCACGGGCAGTCGGGCCTGGAGATCTCCGATCTCTTTCCGCATCTGGCGGCCCATGCCGACCGGCTGGCGGTGGTGCGCAGCTGCCACCACACCGAGTTCAACCACTCCCCCGCCCTCTATTTTATGCATGGCGGCAACCGGCAGATGGGGCGGCCGAGCCTCGGCGCCTGGTGCACCTATGGCCTCGGCTCGGAGGCGGAGGATCTGCCCGGCTATGTCGTGATGCGCGACGGGCCGCTCAAGGGGGGCCCGGAAACATATGGTGCGGGATTTCTCCCGGCGGTGCATCAGGCCACGGAGCTGCGCAGTGCTGGCGCCCCGATTCTGCATCTCAATCGATCTTCCACCGCCCCCGCGCTCGACACCCGGGCGCTCCTCGATTTCGCCCAAACGCTCAACCGGCAGCATGCGGCGGCCCGGCCCGGCGACGATCGCCTGTCGGCCCGAATCGCCGCCGGCGAACTCGCCTTCCGGATGCAGGCTGCGGCACCAGAGGCGATCGATCTAGCCAGTGAAACAGCCGCCACCCAGCGGCTCTATGGGCTCGATCGCGACGAGACGCGTGCCTTCGGCACGCAGTGCCTCATCGCCCGCCGGCTGGTGGAACGGGGCGTGCGGTTCGTGCAGCTTTACCACGGTGGCAACAATGTCGGCTGGGACACCCACGGCAACAACGACGGCCAGCACCAAATCAACGCCCTGCAGACCGATCGGCCGATCGCCGGCCTCCTGGAGGACCTGGCCTCCCGGGGACTGCTCGATTCAACGCTCGTGCTGTGGGGAGGGGAATTCGGCCGCACGCCAACCTCCGAGGGCTCCGACGGCCGCGACCACAGCCCGTACGGATTTTCAGTCTGGCTGGCTGGCGGAGGGGTGCGTGGCGGAATGGTTCACGGGGCCACCGACGACTTCGGCTTCCAGGCCGTGGAAGACAAGGTGCCGATCCGCGATCTCCATGCCACGATCCTCCATCTGCTCGGCTTGGGCCACGAAGAGCTCACCTATCTCTTCCAGGGTCTGGAACAGAAGTTGACAGGCGTTGAACCGGCACGGGTGATCCGCCAACTGCTGGCGTAGCTGTCGGTCGGGACAGCTCCGTGGGGGAGCGAGCATCCGACCTCCAATGCGCACCGGCTGCGGGACGGCAAAAGTCTCGTCGCATGCGCTCCTCGAGCGTTCGCCGATCCCTCCGCCTCCGTCACCCTTCCTCCATCACCCTTCCTCCATCACCCTTCCTGATCGATGTTCGGGGAGGGGCTGCCCGTGCCCCAGGAGCCGGCGTAGGCGGCCAGC
>CAISJI010000066.1 GCA_903885565.1 uncultured Planctomycetaceae bacterium | reverse complement strand
GGAAATCGGCCTGCCAGATCTCAGCGACACCCAGCTGCAGAAAATCGCCAGCCGGGCTGTGATCCCGCAGGAATCGATCCACCACGAGCCCTTTCCGGTCACCCGCGAATCGGTCGCGGCAGCCATTCGAGATGCCGACGCCACCGGCCGCCGCTGGCGCAAGCGGGTTTGAGAGTGCGGTTCAGACGGCGGTTGAACGCTGGAAGGTGACTGCATGCCGGTAGAGCGCTCCCCCAAACACTCTGGCCAGACGAATAGCGATATGGCTTGGACGAACGACAATCTTCCGCAACTGCTAGACTGATGGACTCGCATATGAGCCACCATCCTATCCCCGTTCTTGATCTCTTCGCTGGCCCAGGTGGGCTTGGAGAAGGATTCAACGCATTCGTTAACACCCAAGGGCAACGCATATTCAAGACTGCTCTTTCGATAGAGAAAGACTCAATCGCCCATAAAACTTTGCTGCTGCGCAGCTTCTTTCGACAATTTGAGCCTGGTTCTGCTCCTGCTGCCTACTACGAAAAGCTCCGGCAAAAACTTACCACCGATGAGCTTCTCGCTGCCTACCCGCGGGAAGCCGCCGCCGCCCGAGCAGAAGCGTGGAACGCCACGCTTGGCGATTCAGCGACAACGCCCCTTCCTTTGCTACGTCGGCGAGTGCAGGATGCCCTCCGCCCCTTCTCGGACGGAGAATCCCGATGGGCGCTTATTGGCGGACCGCCCTGCCAAGCGTATTCCTTGGTCGGACGATCGCGCAACCGCGGCAAGGCTGGCTACAGGCTAGAAGACGATCCACGCGCCCGGCTATATCTTGAATACCTCCAGATCATAGGCGACTTCTGGCCTGCTGTCTTCGTGATGGAAAACGTGCGTGGCCTACTCTCGGCCCAATTTGATGGCCAACCGGTCATCGATCTGATTCTCGCCGACCTACAGGACCCCGCGGCCGCCCTCCGTCGCAACGGCAGACAACCCCGGCCCGGGCAGAGGAGCCGCAAATATGTGCTTCGAGCTCTAGCGCAGGAAGGCTTATTTCAGTCTGGAATTGACTTTCTTCTGAAAAGTGAGCGTCACGGGATTCCTCAATCACGGCACCGCGTCATTGTTGTCGGAATACGTGAGGACATTCACGGCCAGTTGCCGCTGCTTGCCTTAACTCAAGGGCCGACCGTGCAAGAGATGCTGCAAGACCTTCCACGAATCCGAAGCGGGCTGTCAAAGGAAATCGACACCTCTGAATCTTGGCGTGCCGCCGTGACAAGTACCAAAGCCTACGGTCTCCCGACCCACCTAGGCCGACGAATCAGTCATTTACTCTCAAAAGAAAGCAGACTGTTTCCCAAGACACGTGGCGACGAATTTGTCAAAGGAGAGGCGGGCATTCAGTTTCACCGCAACGACTGGTTCGTAGATCCGCGACTAAAGGGATTTTGTAATCACCGCTCGCGATCGCACATACGCGCGGACCTGCAAAGGTACTTTTTTGCATCTCTATACGCAAGCGAGCACAACTGCTCGCCTGACTTGTCCGACTTTCCAATACAGCTACTGCCAAATCATCAGAATGCGTTCGGGATTATGGGCGGCACCCATTTTGCTGACCGCTTTCGGGTACAGGTTGGAAGCAGAGCGTCGACGACCATCACTTCGCACATCAGCAAGGACGGCCACTACTACATTCACTACGACCCGTTGCAATGTAGAAGCCTAACAGTACGAGAGGCAGCCCGACTACAGACCTTCCCGGACAACTATTTTTTTGAAGGCCCCCGCACGGCCCAATATACACAGGTAGGAAATGCCGTACCGCCTCTACTCGCTAAGCAGATCGCCGAGTCCGTGGCAAAGGTCTTCGAGTGAGCCCTGCGGTTTATCTGCCGCTCAACAAAGTCGACTAGCTTGATTTTGTCATGCATTCATCCGGAAGCCTCACCAGCCAAAGCTACTTCTACAAGCTTCTTAAGCTTGCGCTGGTGGAGAAAAAGTTTTGCGGACTCTACAGGCTGCATCGCAGGAAGATCAAACGTTCGCGAGATCCTATTAACAGACTTGCCGAATTTATTGGCAAATTCCCCAGACGCGCCCTTACGTCGGTTCCCTTGAGAATCGACGCAGAGAAAAGTGGCAAGTGACATGCAACCAGGGCAAGTCACGATCTCCTGCCGACCATTTATCTGCTCCGTTAGTTCACCAGGTTTGTGAAGTGGGTTCACAAGGCCTACTAGCGCGCGGCTGGGATCGTCGCGATGCAGATAGTATATTTCGTATGCGTTCTGAAGCAGGTGGCGATACC
The DNA here is from genome assembly GCA_903885565.1 of uncultured Planctomycetaceae bacterium. Taxonomy (GTDB): domain Bacteria; phylum Planctomycetota; class Planctomycetia; order Pirellulales; family UBA1268; genus CAISJI01. Next base: position 14,588 of record CAISJI010000066.1, on the reverse strand, counting down.
GACGTTTCCAATCTGCAGCATGAATGATGTGCCGGGCGTCGGCACCTGGCTTACGCTTTCCCGCTACATCGGCTGGACATACTTGATCGAATAGCGCCAATGAAAGCCAAGCCCAGAAACCGACATCATCGCGGGGGACATCCGCTCGGCTCGCAGATCCGCCGGCATGTAGCCAGCGGGCGAACTCCATTCGACTCGCGAAGGCCGCGGGCAATTGAGCTTCGATTTGGTTTGCAAGCGGTTCAGTCAACTGTGGGTTAGTCAGCAGATCGTTCGGTACGGGGGCGGCCGGGGAGGCTCGCAACGTCGCCAAGAACTCCCCGAACGCAGCGATTCCAGCCTCATTAAATCGCCTGAACTTCATTGCTGTGCCCCCCTAATAATGGACGCCGCCCGCCATTGATCAATGACCTTGAACTGCCGGCCGAAGGCGGTGACGGCCTGCTCAATCCAGTCACGCCGTTGCTCGACGTCGTTTGCATCCTGAGGAACGGGCGGTAAGCGGAGCTTGGCAGTGAGGTAATCCCTACTCCATTCGGTAAACCAATGATCTGGGTCATCACCGGATGTCCTGTCAGCTAGAACCGCTTCGCTCAGTGCGCGACGGAAGATTTCTGGATAGGCGGAGGCGATAAAACATCCGTCTTGGCCGATCGTCGCGTGACCGAGGGTCTTCTCTATCAGGACGACGGGGCCTCGTTCATCAAATTCGAGATCCCATAGCAGGCCTCCGAGATCAGTGTCTTTCCAGCGAACCAAGTCACTCTGCGGATCATCTACAGGCCCTCTAGGATGGATATTGTTTGCCCAAGCAATGATCCTACCAGGAAGCTCACTAACGGACGTCACCTTTACACGAAAGCTGATATTCTTCCAGTCGGCGAACTCGGTCAATCGTAGCTCGTGCGGTGGCGGCGATGCGATTTTGGCAACGGTGCCAAAGTCAAAGCGCATCCGCGTCGTACGGTGGTAAGCCTCGACGAAAACGCGCGCCGCGCCAGCAGTCTCGGGCAGGTGCGACAGGCTCAACTGAGCCTCAAAGGTCGCTGGGTTTCCAGAATGGATCAGGACGTTGGCCTGCTCACGGGTTAGCTTACTGCGGTTGGTGAAGTTGAGGTGCCTGACCGGCATCACGTTCCTCCTGTTTGCTTGCGAGCCTTACCAGAATCGCCTCGATGGTCGACCACCAAGTCTAGTTGCTCATTGAAACCGGTGACAACGACTTTAAATTCATCACTCGTGGGCTTTATTACGAGACGGTTCCCGGGATCGGTCCGCTCAATGTTGCAGTGGGTAGAAATGACCTTCACCTCTCCCTTGGGCTTGCGGAGGTCGAAGTCATCGGGATCATAGTCGGACCAAGGAGAACCACGTATAACGTCGTACGCGACACGAACGGTAATCCGCTTTGGCAGTGGCTTGTCAGGGTCGCCGCGAAGTGTGAATCCTCCCGTTTCCTGGGTAAAGAGATACCCGATCGGAATTGCTTCGTCTTTCGGTGGGTCTGGGATCTCAGGCTTATCACCTAGCTTTTTCTTCCCCTTGTGCTTCGCCTTTCGGCCTTCGTCGTCCCGCGGCGCTGAAAAGTAAAAGGTAGATATACCGCCCACAGGCTCTGTTGCATTGCCGCGGACAATCTCAATTAGGCTGTTGACGCAACTGGTCACAAACTCCAGTTCTCCAAGCCTGCCCCTATAACCCCTCTTATAGTTGTCGGTGCGCGGGCTCCATTGAGTATGATTGGCTCCCTCGGCGGCGCGAAGAAGGTCGGCGAGCGGGCCTGAGCGGACCATAACGAGCGCCCGGACCTGAGCGCAGGGCCGGCCTTCGCCGGATATTGGTAGCAACTCCCGTATAAATACTGGCCGCTGATGGACATTTTCTGCATGCTCAAGGAACACATCGCAGTGGGAGGGCACCGCTGGGCCGCCCTTCGGATGAATGTGCAGGCAACAGCGAATTGCTATACGTTCGTTCTGGTTCAATGCCTCAAGTATCGCGACCCGAACGTCGCTAGGCAAGTTTGCCTCGGTGAGCTTTTGAGTTTCGTTTGGGGGCGGAGCGCTGGTCTGCAGCTGCGGTTCGTGGTTCATTATGGCGTATTGAGCGAGTGCAACACGCGACAAAAGATCGTTGTCACCGACATCAGGAATGTGTTCATGGTCGATTTTCTCAATGGTAAGGCCGTCAGAAACCTCAACAATCAAACGGCCGCTAAGAATGGCGAAGTGATACTCCTCAACGACCGCCCGCCGGAGCTCGCCTAAGGTAATAGTTTGGTCGAGATATGGTATCACTACGCTCAGGCCCGTCTCGTTTGAGCGGGAAAGCTTGAATCGTCGCCTGAAATCGGCAAGCACCGTAGTTTCCGTGACCGGCTTTCGGGGCTTACCGTATTCCCACGATTCAACAAAGTAACCAGCTGGGGCGTAAAGTTTGCCTTCAATTTCCCTAAACTTAAGCAGCGACTTGCCGACTAACAGAGGGCGACCGCTAGGATCACCAGCACGAATCGTATACGCAAAAAACGCGCGCGCGCGACTCGCCAACAGCATGACGATCTTACCCACGCCCCGGCTACCCAGCTTCTTTTCGATCTTGCCCGTGAGACCATCGTGATACAGGAAATTGACGAAGTTGTTCTCAGTTCCCGGCCTGTAGGGGGCGGTGAAATCGCCGACCAGACCCGAGGTGCTGAAGTCCTCAATCAAGAGATAGTTACACGGGTCCTCTGGACAGGGAGGCTCAGGCACCCCAGCGCTAGGTGATTGTAGGTGTTCCATCAGGCTATCAAACCAAACCGACTTGCTCCTTTTGTAACTTTCGTGAGTTCCGATCGTAAAACGCACACGGGCGGGTATCGCTGGATCCAGCGATACGTCCAAGACGTTCTGTATGCTCTCACGAACAACAATCGTCGCCAGCCCTTTGAGCGCCGTGCCCTCAAAGGCTTCGGCTGACGAACTCTGATTAATATCCTGGTATCCGTCGTGCGTTTGGAAATGCCATCGACTCAAGGAACTCCCCTTTTTCTAAAAACGATCAATTACCTAGTCTTGCTTCGAACCCAGGCCGTTGCTACGTCAATGATGAAAGTCTTCGGTTTCGGTATCGAGTATCCGCTTCGCCCATGCTGCTGTATTAGGTCGGCATGCCTGAGAAATGCGAGCGCTACGTAAGCCTGATAGCTTGGTAGATCCCCGCCGCTATCCGGGCCCCGGAGAGGAAGAATCTTGTCCATGGTAAATCGCTTACCGGAACCATTGACCCTCGCACACTCGTTCGCCAGAATGTCGATAATCCTCTTCGGGCACTTATGTTCGTAGGCAGTTCCCTCCGCTTTTGACCACCCTACTTTTATCAATGAATCGCCGTCACGGAAAAATTGCGGATAAGGCGAACGCCTAGCCCTCTTACGCGACCGAAGCCGAACACTTAACACTGAACTCGCAGAAGCAGAGCCCTTCGGGCCGGCGTAGGCAAAACCTCCCCCCGACTCTGATTCAAATCCGGGCCAACCGGGAACCATAAGCTTGGCAATCTCTTGTATTCGCCTAGCAACCTCCATCAGCGCAGCTGCCTCTCCATACGCCCGCGCCTCGCCAGCCTCCGCAGCGATCCTAAACAGTCCACGCTCGGCCTCTTCTAAAACTGTGGTCGCCCGCTCCCAAGTCTTCATGAAAGTCGTATCGTCCTTCACGGATAGAGCCACATACAGCTGCAGGAGAGAAGGTTCGCGTCTTTGAATTTGAAGTTTCCGGCACTTCAAGGGCCCTTACCCCGAAGCCGGGGTGACATGATTCTGCTACTCAAGCCCTCGACAATCGTACTCCTAACTCAATGCCGGCAGAATGCGATAAGGCTGCAACGCCAGCGAGGCATCATTTTCGAACACTGCAATAACTGACTCAATACGGCTTATCATCTTCCTATCCGCGGCTTCTGGAAATTAAGGCGTTGAGTTAATGCATCGACAGAAAAAGACTTACAGCTAGAACAGGAACTTTCTTATGTCTCGGACACGGATGACCACAAGACCATTGTTCCCCGAGAGAACTGGCCTCAGCGCGTTGCTGACCAGAGACGTTCTCCTTTTTCTGCTAACCACGCGAGCCTACTGGCTTTCGGAACCCCACCGCCATCGCTTTCCAACAACGCGGCCGAATACAAGTCGAAATCGCAACTCCGGGTTATTCTATAGCGAGAATACAGGGAATGCAAGCCTAGGGCGAAGGCCGGATGCGTGGAATCTGATAATCCCCCAGTCGAGTGGCCTTTTAGGTCTCGGATCCCGGCTTTATCCGTTTCGATTCGAACCCATCTTCGGCCGGAGCCTGCTTTGTAGGCCTCAAGAAAGCGACTGTACCCTTCGTTTGAAGACGTACCGTTTGCATCGAGCCCACGTCGCTAGATGCGGCCGTGGACGAGCACCTCTGCGGCGTAGATTCCAGACTGGATAGGAATGGATTTACCCGCCGGCATCGCAGACTGTGAATCCGAGGGCGACCGACCTATCCCGAGCACAGCCGACCCCTCCGCCTACACGGCCCGACCAATTTACCTAGTCGTCGCTATAGCTCAACGTCCGCTGCGCTCGTAGGTGTAAGTGAGCGTGCCCTGGTCAAGCGTGATCTCCCGAATCGCCTCAAGCAGGGCTTCCCGCGTCGCGCCGCCGGCCGGCAGCTTGGGCAGCGCCGACAGGGCATAGACCGTGATGTGGTAGGTCTTGGCGCCCGGCCCGCGGGAGCACATCGGATCGTATTGGGCCCGCCGCCTGTCGTTGAGACCGGCAGTGCCGACTCCGCGGGAATTCTTCTCGAGTTCTGTCACCGTGGCCGGAATTCCGTGCACGACCCAGTATGACTTCAGCTGATCGGGAGCCTGATGCCAGAGCGACAGGCAGTAGCACTTCGTGTCAGGCGGCCCCGGACTCCACGCTAAAGGGGGCGAAATCCCGGCTCCATCGCAGGTGAATTCCGCGGGCAGATTTTCATTCGGCCCGAAGGCGGGGCTGGTGACCTTGAGCGCCCCCTCTGCCACGCTCTGTGTCGCCGGAGCGGCACCCTCGCTCTGCGGCGGTGGGCGACGCTGGCCACCCGGAGGTGGCCGACGGTCGGGGGGAGGCCCGCCCGGTTCCGGACGGCGTCCCTCGCCCGGCCCGCGCCTCCGCGCTGTGTAGGTGGTCTGAGTCGTCCGCCCTGCCGGATCGGTGAAGGAGAAGTTGGCTGTTCCATCGGCGGCGACAGAATATTCCACCGTTCCCCGGCGGCCATCGATCTCGTAGGTGAGGCGACGCGTGTCGGGGCGGGGGGCATCAAAGCCGACGATCTTCGCTCCCCGCAGCGGCGGCAGCGCCTCACGCAGTCCCTCCGCCCGGGGCTGCGGATCGACCTGCCCATCGCGCTCGGTCACTTCCCCCCGAAAGCCGCCATTGAGATAGGGATACTGCTTCGTGGCGTGGTAGTGGTAGTTGCCCTGAGCATCCTCGTGGCCACCAAGACGGTCGAGATTCCTGACGGGCGATCCATCGGGCTCGGTGAAGCCGTAGATTGCGTAGCCGTCGAGGGCATACGCGATCGGCTTTCCCGCCCCCACCTGCTTCTCCAGATGCACTGGTGGCAGGTGGTAGTGGTAGTCATCGGCGCGGCCACAGTGGCCACCATACTCGTCGAGTTCGCCAACGAGAAATGCATCCTCGCCCCGGTTGTTGAGTGGATTGAAAATCGGAATGCCGTTGACGGCCAGCGCAATCGCCCCGCGCAGAAACCTGTTTTTGGTGGTCGCCGGATCGGCCGCCGGAACTGGATTCAGCGGAATCTGCCAAGCGTTATCCCCCACATACTTCTGCGGCAGCGGCACCTGCTGCTGCCAGGAGCGGATGCCGATCATCAGGGGGTGGTCTGGAATGCCGTTGGACTCGACGTACAACCAGCGGGCATCGCTGCGACAGGAGATTGTCTTGAGCTTCTCAAACGGCGCGAACGCGTCGGCGATATCGATTCCAGCCCCCATCTGCGGCTTGGGAGCGGCCACGAGCCGAAAGGGATGCTCGGTTGCGGGAGCCACCGCGGCAGTCTCATTCGCAAGGCCCGCTGCTGGCTGCTCCACCGCCGGATTCTGTTTCCCGCCAGACCGATGGTGGTGCCAGGGGTGGGCCTGAGCCTCGGCAGCCATACCAGCCACCGTGACCGTCGCCCAGACCGTCACCCAGAGGATCAATAGTCGGTCCGAATAGCCTGACTGCCATCTTCCCATCCGCCACTGCGGCATTCGCATACAACTGCCTCGCAGGCCTCTGGTTCAAATCCCGTTTCAATCGTTCCGGCAAATCGGTCGGGAAGGAATGAAGCCGGGACTTCTGGATGGAGAATCCGCCCACACTTGATCCGGCTTCACTGTGCCGGATTGAGACCAGGTCTTCCCGGGCGCCTACAGCGGCATCCTGTACTTTTCCTTTTTTGTCGCTGGACGGCTTGAAACAAGTGCTATACCGATCGTTTCGAGGTCAATGGTTGCGCTCACCTGGGGATGGCTTTCGATCTCAACCCAGGCCTTTCTCATTCCCGGGTTCCATGAGATGTCGTCGAACACGATGACCGCCTGATCTGCAAGATTTGGCAGCGATTCGCTGAAATATTGAATCACCGCATCATGGTCGTGGTGGCCGTCGTTGAAAAAAAAGTCGATCGGCTTGGCTGACTCCATTGAGGCTTTCAGCGTTTCATAAAATGGCCCCGTGATCACTGAGCAGTTTTCAAGCTTCATGCCTCGCAGCGTTTCTCTGGCGATATCGGCAATCGCAGGTGAGCCTTCCAGGGAAAGCAGGCGGCCTTTGCCGTTGAGCTTGAGCGCAGCAGACATATACGCTGCAGAAATACCGACGCATGTCCCAAGCTCCACAGAGGATTTGGGCTCCAGTTTTCGAACCAATTTGAAAAGAACCAGGGCCCAGAACGCGGGCTTGCTCCATTGGCTCACTTTGCCGACGAGGGCCGTTGACCGAACGCCCTTGTTCATCTCCTCTCTGGTCCTTCGGGAATCGGCGTTCCCTGCCCCGTAGTCGATCGCCTCGATGGTTTGTTCGGATCGGAGCAGGAGAGCCCGTCGTTGCTCAATCCGGTCTACCAGCTGTTTTTCTTCCGGCGAGAGCGACACCGCAAGAGCCTCTCCCAGCGCCTCTCCTATCGCCTTCAGCTTGGGATTGTGGCTGGATGCAAGACGCGCGGCCACACGCTTTGCATTTGACGTGCGATAGATCTTTCTGGGAATCCAGAGCATTTTTCTAATGATTCGTTTGATCATGGCCTGGACTCTTTCTCATCGAATTGGTTCTTGCTCGGCATGACGTCTCATGCCGAAGCCTGCCCCAGCGACAGCTTTTTTGCGTTGCCGCACAGGCCGGAGTGGGAGAGTGCCGGTGTTCCCTGAAGTTTGCGATTTCACCCGGCATAAATCGTATCTGTCCAAGTATCTGTGGTGCCGTTGGGCGACACAAGCCCTGAGCCGGCTGGACTGATTTTACCCGTCTGTTCTGCAGCCACCGTTTCTGAAGCCTCGACCCGTCCGATGCAACGAAGCGTTCCTGAGGCGGAGGGGGATCATCCTGGAGAGCAGGACGCCGGATCGCACTGGCCCCCGATGCTTCCCTTTGGAGCGCCCCATTTTTTCCCCAGCCGGCTAAACTCCCCTATTCTCCCGCCGTGCGGGGCGACAGCCACGCCCTCCATGAAGTATCTCTCGTCTTATGACATCACGCCACGCTGCCACTTCCGCCTGCGACTCCAATGCGTCAGGCGTGAATCTGATCGGGCACATCACCGGCAACATGGGGCTGGGTGTGGCGGCACGGAATACGCTCTCGATTCTTCAGGCTCGGCAGAGACCCTGTGCCGCAATCGACATCGATCCGGGCCTCGGGCGGCAGGGAGCCGATCCAACCTTCGCAGACCTCCTGCTCTCCCCGCCGGTCGCCCCCCATCGGGTCAATCTGTGGCAGCTCAATCCACCCGAGGTTCTGGCACTGCGGCTCCAGCAGCCTGCCTGGCTCGACATGGAGCAGCACGCCAACGCCATTGTGCCGTTTTGGGAACTGCCGCTGCTGCCTGTTGTGCCGGGGTGGCGGGAGACCGTAGCCGCTATGGATCTCGTGCTCGCGCCCAGCCGCTTCATTCTGGATGCTGTTGCGGCATCGCTCCCTGCTGTTCCCGCTATCCACTATCCACAGACGGTGTTTCTGCCGGATGGCGTGCGAGCCAGCCGAGCCTCCTTCGGCCTCCCGCATGACACGACGCTGTTTTTTCTCAGCCTCGACGTCACCAGCGATCTCGATCGCAAAAATCCGCAGGCGGTTCTGGCGGCGTTCCGGCAGGCATTCCCTGAGGAAGCCAACGTAGGGCTGGTCATCAAACTCAGCCACGCCCGCACCGGGCTCTCGTGGGCCGATCCGGCTCCCCTGCTGGCCGAGATCGCCGCCACCCCGCGCACGTTCGTGATCGACCGGCAACTCCCCTACATCGACGTGCTCTCTCTGGCAGCGTCGTGCGATGCCTACGTCTCGCTGCACCGCTCTGAAGGGCTGGGGCTCAATCTCCTTGAGGCGATGCTGCTGGGAAAGCCGGTGATCGCCACCGGCTGGTCGGGAAACATGGATTTCATGTCGCGCACCGACTCCTGCCCGGTGGGATACGACCTCGTGCCGGTGCGGGCCCGTCATCCGGCCTACCAACCGGAGGCGATCGGCCCCGGGCAGGTGTGGGCCGAGCCGCGGGTGAGCGATGCGGCCGGCTGGATGCGGCGGCTGGCCACAGACCCCCTGCTTCGATCAGAGCTTGGCCAGTGCGCCGGCCGATCGGCTCTCGCTCGACAGGCGGATGTGCTCCGCGGAGAGGTCTTCACCGTCCTCGATCAGTTGGCGACCAACGCAGCCGATCCGGGCGCAGTTATCGCACGCCGTAAAAATTGGCAACGCCTGTCAGGGCTGGCACGCTCACTGCCACAGGGTCGTGGCTGGCCGGGATTCCTTCGTCGTCTTCTGGGAGCACGCCCCACATGAGCCAGCCTCCGCCTGCGGTCGTGACGATCATTCTCAACTGGAACGGCTGCGACGATACGATCGCATGCGTTCGCTCCGCCCGGGCGCTGCGCGATGTGGAAAACAGGATCCTCGTCGTGGACAACGGCTCAACCGACAATTCACTCCCCCGCCTGCGGGCCGAGTTTCCCGACTTGTGGCTGTTGGAAACGGGGGCGAATCTCGGCTATGCCGGCGGCAATAACGCTGGAATCAGGGCCGCCATCGGCTTGGGAGCCGAGTTTGTCTGGTTGCTCAACAACGACACCACGGTCGATTCCGGGGCCCTGGCAGCGCTCGTTGCGGCACTGAAACAGCGCCCCGACGCGGGAATAGCCGGCTCCAAGATCTATTATGCTGCCCAGCCCGACACGCTCTGGTCAGCCGGCGGCCGCTACACCACTCCCTACGGCTTTGCTGAGAGCCGCGGGATCGGCACGCGGGATGTGGGCCAATACGATCTGCCGGAGGATGTGGAATTTGCCACCGGCTGCAGTCTGCTGGTCCGCCGGGAGGTTCTCGACACCATCGGGCCGCTGCGGGAAGATTATTTCATGTATTGGGAGGATGTCGATTTCAATGCCGCCGCCGCGGCCGCAGGCTGGCAGATTCTCTATGTGCCCGATTCACGGGTGTGGCACAAGGTGGGCGCCTCAATGGGCTCGGTTCCCGGCAGAGCCGATCTGCTGCAGTTGCGGTATGAAATCCGCAACCGCATCCTCTTCCACAGGCGCCACCATCCCTCCCGCGCCCCCCGCGTGATCTACCACGCCTTCAGCCATGCGGTCCGCCATCTGCTTTCGCGTCCCAATCGGCAGATAGGCCTGACGATGCTCACGGGAATTGCGGACGGTATCTGCAACCGGCGTGGAAGGATCGGCTCATGACACTCTCTCCACCAAGCCATGCCGCTGCGGAGGCCGCCGGTGACCATGGCGGGAGCAACATCGCCGCCACAAATGCCGCAGAGGAACGCCGCCGCGAACAGTCATATGTGCACTACCAACTCGAGCGGCTCGAAACGATCTACATGACGCTCCTGCGCAGGCCCCCCAGCGCTCGCGAACTCTGGCAGGGACTGGCAGCAATCTCCACACGGCGCGGCACGCTCCGGTTGCTCCTGGGCTTGGCCCTGTCACGCGCAGCGCGGCGCACTCCCGGATGGTTTTCCCGCATGCTCCGCACGATCCGCGTGGCCGGCATCGGGCCTGAGTTCCTGCGACGCGGGCTGATCGAGAGAGTGGAGCAGACCGTCGCCCCCCCTGTTTCCAGCCACGATCCTGCCACCGGCCCAACGGCCAGCGTTCCGGGACTCAATGTGGTCGGCTACCTGCGGGCAGAACTGGGGCTGGGTGAGGCGGCCCGGGCCCTGACGCAGGCCTGCTCTGAGGCGGGTATTCCCTGGAGCGGCATCGATGTTGGTTTTCAGTCACCGAACCGCCAGCTGGATGACCGCTGCGGGGAGCCAGCCACCACCGGCAACCACCCGATCGATCTCCTCTATGTGAACGCCCCTCAAACGCGGGCCACGATCCACCACCTCCAGTTCACGGGGCACGGGTCGGCCCGTTATACGATCGGCTTCTGGCACTGGGAACAGACAAGCTTGCCGGCGAGCCACCATGTGGCCTTCTCGCAACTCGACGAGGTTTGGGTACCCTCGATGTTCGTTCAGGAGGCGGTCGCTGCGATCTCTCCGGTGCCGGTCTTTCGTGTGCCGCATGCGGTGCGGTTTGAGCCGAGCCCACAGGCCCGTCGCGAGCTGTTTGGGCTGCCGGCCGATCGCCTGCTGGTGCTTGTGATGTACGACTTCAATTCCTTGCAGGAGCGGAAAAACCCGCAGGCAGCGATCGCCGCATTTCGGCTCGCCGCCGCGGCCTCGCCGGCTCTGGCATTGGTTGTGAAGACAATGAACGGGGCTGCCAATCCAGCAGGCGTGGCTGCCCTGCAGGAAAGCCTGCGCGATCTGCCGCAGGCCACCGTTATCGACAGCACGTTCAGCCGGCAGCAGACCTGGGATCTGGAGGCCTGCTGCGATATTCTGCTCTCGCTGCACCGGGCGGAGGGATTCGGCCTCGGGCCGGCGGAGATGATGTATCTGGGCAAACCGGTGGTGGCCACCGGCTGGTCGGCCAACATGGATTTCATGGACGACACCAATTCGATGCCGGTTCGCTATCACCTTCAGCCGCTCGAGAAGGCTGTGGGGCCCTATGTCGCCGGGCTGCCCTGGGCGGAGGCCGACATCGATCATGCCGCTTGGTGCCTGCGGCAATTGGCCACGGACTCAGGCTTGGCCGCGCGGCTGGGCAACCGGGCCCGCGAGACGATTCGAACGCAGCTTGATCCGCAGGTCGTTGGCCAGCGGATCCGCCGCCGGCTGGAAATGATCGCCACCTGGCACCCGGCGCTGACTGTCGGTGGAAAAAGCCATTCGCCGGGTGACCACGTTCGCTCACGCTTGTTTTTCGGTAACGCGGTCGACCATCCATCGTAGTGGCGCGGTGATCCTCCATGACCAGCTCGCTCGCATCGCTTCGACTTCCCCTCGCAACTGCGCCACCTTCTCCAGTGCCTGCTCCTTTTTCCGCATGGCAAAAGGGGAGGCCATATCGAGCTCGCAGCCAGCCGCCAGATCGAAAACATTCACTGGCGCCGCAAACGCCGGCAACAGCTCACTGACGTTCTCCCCATTTCTCGTTCCGCCGCCCGTATCGCCCGCCCGTGGCCCGCAGACCGACTGGGGCGAACCTGTGCAGGTGCATGATGAGCGCGCCGTCTTTTAACCTTCGCCCGACGAGCTGCCGGCAATCGACATCCGCAGCCTTTGAGCGGTGCCGGACGCGACCCACGCATGTCGGGAAACTGCGAACCGGGACGCGGTCTGCGCAGACGCGAGAAAAACGCCAACAAAGCGGGTGCGGGGCGTTTCGAGAAACCCGCTCCGTACGCCCGGGCCGCTCCTCCCGAGGCTCAACAGTCGTTCATCAGCCGGAAGACCCTTGCGGCAGTGCCATTGACCGGGCTATCGTTCAGGTAAAAATCTTCGGCCGCTGCCAACGTTCACGCATATGCAGACGATCGCCATGGCACTCCGCGACGCCGCCGCTTCAGTCAAAAGACTCATCGATGATGCGTCCGCCGTGTTGACTGACCATCCCCTCCGCAACCACCCCGTCCTGGGACGCGGCCGTTACCTCCGCCGACTGTCGCACAAAGGCCGCCACCGGCCGGTGATGCTGATCTGCGAAACGGTCAATATCTGCAACAACGACTGCATCATCTGCCCCTATTCGGTGCACTCGCGATCCAAGGGCACCATGACGATGGACTTGTTCGAGCATCTACTGAACGAGTACGCCGCGATCGGCGGCGGATTTCTTTCCCTGACGCCGATGGTAGGTGAGGTTTTCCTGGATCGCTGGCTCGGGGAACGCATCGCACGGGCGGCGGCCTGCCCGGCGATACGTGGGTTGAGCATCACGACCAATGCGACCCATGCAGATCGTTAGGTTTCTCGACGGGATGCGCGGGCAACGTTTGCCCAGTCTGGCCCGGAGCCAGGAGAGCAGGACGGACGCGTGTTACACTCTGGTCAAACGTCGGACTCGTCGAGCCGGCGGATGCACCGTTGTTGGGCTTACGGCTGTGAAATTTGTCCTCGTTTCACCGTTCACGCCGCCGCTGGTGGGCGGCCTGGAAAACATCTGCCTCTGGCTGGCGCAGCGGCTTCGTGCCGACGGTCATGATGTCGGCATCGTGGGGCGATTCGCCGCTAGCCGTCCGGAACTGCGCGGTCGATTTCTCCGGCGGGAGACGCCGAGGCACTTTGAGTGCAACGGGATTCCCGTGAGCATCCTGCCGCCGCTGCCGTTCGGCGTCTTGGGGGGTGCAGCGATCTACACGGCGATGCAGTCGCATGCCACGCTGCCGCTCGCTCGTCGCCTGCAGGATCGGGGTCTCGGTGCCGCGATCTCCGAACAGTGCCGGGGCGCCGACGCCGTGCACTACTTCGGCACGGGCCTCGACATGCTTGGGTTCGCCGCCGAGACTGCCGCGCGGGAGGTCGGCGCGACATTTTCCATCGAGCCGGCGATTCACATCGGCCGCTGGGGCGACCGATGGATCGATGCCGCGCTCTACCGCATGGCCGATGCCGTACTGGCGTACTCCGAGTGTGAGGCCGCGGTCATCCGCGGGATGGGCGTCGCCGCTGATCGAGTTCACCGCATCCATTGTCGTTGCGACTTCCGCGACGGCGGTGATGCGGCCGCGTTTCGGGCCAAGCATGGGATCCGCGGGCCGCTCGTGCTCTTTCTCGGCCGAAAGACGGAGGCCAAGGGCGTGCGGAGGCTGGCAGATTCCTGGCCTGCCGTGCGCCACCGGTTTCCCGATGCGACGGTCGCCTTCATGGGACCATCCGACGGCAAGTGCCGCATGTCCCACGGAGATCGCATCCTCGATATCGACGACGCGTGTGAGGCCGAGAAACACGATGCACTGGCCGCCTGCGATCTGCTGTGCGTGCCGTCGGAGGGCGAGTCGTTTGGCATCGTCTATTTCGAGGCGTGGACACGCGGAAAACCTGTGGTAGCCATCGACCAGCCGGCGCTCCAGGAAACAATCGGCAAGGCCGGCGGCGGACTGCTCGTGGAGCCCATTGCCGACGCGATCGCGGCTGCCGTCGTGCAACTTCTGGGCGACCCTGCGGCCCGCGACGCCATGGGCCGACGCGGCCAGGAATATGCCCGCCGGCACCTTGCGCACGACACGTATCGCGAATATCTCGACGCGTTCGCCGCGGCTGCCGGGAACCGTCGCCCACCCCGCACCGTGCCGTCGGGCGGTGTCGAGCGCTCGCCCCAGCCAGGGGCATGGTCGGGAGCCCAACGATGACCTTCGTGGATCGGCTGACGCGGTGGGCCGACCTGCTCCGAGCGTCGTTGGGCCGCGGCCGCGCCGCAAGCCAGGACATCCTCGACCCCGAGGCGGCCCGTCGGGTGGCGATGACGGTGCGGTGTCGCGACACGGCCCCGGTTCCGAAGGTGCCGCAGGCCGGGGAGGTGATCACGCGTGATGGCATGAAGCTGCAGATCATGCACGACGGCACGCTCATCGCGGCGGGCGGGTACTGCGGCGACTGGATGACGAAGATCATCCGCGAGCTGAAAGGGCATCACGAACCGCAGGAGGAGCTTGCCTTCCATCACCTGCTCTGCCATTGCAGCCCTGGGACGAGGATCGTGGAAGTGGGTGCGTTCTGGGCTTACTACACGAATTGGTACCTGGGTGCCGTCGCGGGTTCGACCGCCGTCTGCGTCGAGCCGGACCCCGACAACATGGCGTGCGGGCAGCGGAACCTCGCGATCAACGGGAGGACTGCCACCTGGGTGAACGCCTGCGTGGGACGCGACCATGCCGAGGCGACGCCCCTGCGGCGAGAGTCCGACGGGGTGACGGTGTGCGTGCCGTGCCACTCCATGGACAGCCTGCTCGACGCCGTGGGCAGGAGACCGAT
>CAISJI010000065.1 GCA_903885565.1 uncultured Planctomycetaceae bacterium | reverse complement strand
TGGCCGCCCTGCTGGCCGGCGGGCTGATCCATTTTACAGGAACATCCCTCGGCTGGATTCCCGCCGATCTCTCCCACTCAGCGATCGATCCGCAGGCGGCGCTGTGGCCGAGCGAATGGCTCAGCGCGCTGCGCCTCGAGTGGCTGGAGGCCTGGCCCGACACGCTCAAATATCTGCCGATTGTAATTCCCTTTGCCTTGGGCACCGTGGTCGGAGGGATCGACTGCACAGAGAGCGCCGCCGCAGCCGGCGACGACTATCCCACCGGCCAGATCATTGGCGTTGAGGCGATCGCCACGATCGTGGCGGGGGCCTGTGGCGGCGTGATCCAAACCACTCCCTACATCGGCCACCCCGCCTACAAGGCGATGGGGGGCCGGGCGGCTTACACGCTCGCCACGGCGGCCTTCATCGGCACCGCCGGCCTCACCGGCACGTTCGCCTACCTCTACCAGATCATTCCCGGCCCGGCGATCCTGCCGATCCTCGTCTTTATCGGCCTGGAGATCACGGCGCAGAGCTTCCATGCCACGCCCCCCCGCCACTTCCCTGCCGTGGCGATCGCCTGCGTGCCGGCGCTGGCAGCCCTGGTGATGATCCAGTCAGACAAGCTTTTGGCCGCGGGGGCGATGCCGGGGGAAGACCTGGCCCGGCAGCTCTTTTCGCTGCGGGTGCTCTCGGCCGGATTCATCGTCACAAGCCTTGTGTGGGCGGCGCTGGTGGTGGCCTTGGTCGATCGCCATCTCCGGCAGGCTGCCGGCTGGTGCTTGGTGGCCGCCGGCATGACGCTCTGCGGCATCATCCATTCCCCCTATGCCGATGGCCGGCTCTTTCTCCCCTGGAATCTGGCCGATCTCCCCGCCGCCGCCGCCGGGAGAGGCCCGCTGGAACTGGCCGCCGCCTACGCCCTGCTGGCCGCCCTCTTTGCCGGCTGGGGTCTCTGGCTGGCACGCGATAAAAACGCATCCCTCTCCGCCTGATCTGTTCGCCTGATCTGTTCGCCTGATCTGTTCGCTTGATCTGTTCGCTTGATCTGTTCGCTTGATCTGTTCGCTTGATCTGTTCGCCTGATCTCGTCCCTCCGACGGTGCGCACCATGCCCAACGCTGCTCAGGAAACTCCCTCGCGGGCCCGCCATGTCGTGCTGCTGTTTGCCGTCACGCTGGCGGTGATCACGTATGTCGACCGGGTCTGCATCTCGCAGGCGGCTCCGCAGATGCAGCAGGATCTGGGGCTCACCAAGCAGCAGATGGGCTGGGTGTTTACGACGTTCAGCGTGGCCTATGCCCTGTTTGAGATTCCGGGGGGCTGGCTAGGCGACACCATCGGGCCCCGCCGCGTGCTGATGCGGGTGGTGGCGATGTGGTCGATCTTCACGGCGGCCACCGGCTGGGCCTGGAACCTCCCCGCGCTAATCGCCTGCCGATTTTTCTTCGGCATGGGGGAGGCGGGCTGCTTTCCCAATCTGGCCAAGGTTTTTTCGCTCTGGATGCCGGCCCAGGAACGGGTGAAGGCACAGGGGATCATGTGGCTCTCCGCCCGCTGGGGAGGCGCCTTCACGCCGCTCCTCGTTGGCTGGATGCTCTCCAAAGACCACCTCCATCTCCACTACCGCTGGACGTTTCTCTTCTTCGGCGCCTTGGGGCTGGTGTGGGCGGGGCTCTTCTACCGCTGGTTTCGCGATAATCCGCGGCTCCATCCGGGGGTCAACGCCGCAGAGCTGCGGCTGATTGGCGACACCGCCGACCGCGAGATCGGCCATGGCCGCGTGCCGTGGCGGGCGTTTCTCTCCAGCCCCAGCGTGCGGCTGCTCTGGTTACAGTATTTCTGCCAGAACTTTTCCTGGTATTTCTACATCACCTGGATGCCCACCTTCCTGCAGGAAACCTTTCCCCATTTCACCGACATCCAGCGGGCCCTCGCCGGCTGTATCCCGCTCTTTTTTGGCGGCATCGGCTCGTTTGTGGCGGGGCTCCTCGCGGCCCGCCTGACGCGCCAATTGGGGAGCACAGCCACGGCCCGCCGCACAATGGGCTGCGTGGGGCTGTGCGGAGCGGCGGTGATGCTTCTGGCATCGGTCTGGCTGCGCGAGGCGGCTGGTGGCGCCGCGGCCGGCATGTCGCTCTTGCCTCTGGCC
>CAISJI010000064.1 GCA_903885565.1 uncultured Planctomycetaceae bacterium | reverse complement strand
TGGCGTCGTCGCTTGTCTTGCCGTGAAGATCGATAGTTTTGTTTCTACTTCTTTCTCGCATGTTTTCTACCGTCTCCTTGCTACAGGGGGTTAAGAACGACATCCAATTACCTTGGCTGCAGGTCACAACATATGACCGGCCGTCCCGACGGACGCAGTTTGCTCGGCGAGCGGGCCACCGTCGGTCACACTGAAGACAACGCACGTAGGGCCGAAAACTTTTTTGCTCTTTTTTAGCGGGATCTTCAGACGCCACTTCAGCAAAGCCAATGCTCAGAAAGACGCGCGAGTCTCAGCGCTATGCCGAGCCCGCCGCCACATGTGAGGATTCTTTGGGAGGGATGGGCCCACCACCGCGCCGACGCCGCACGGGACGAGTTCGTCGGCGCTGGTCAGACTGTCACAGCCCGAGAAACCGGGAAGTCTGATCGCCTATTTGAAGTAGTGCCTTCGCCCGCGTGAGAGCGACGTACAGAACTCGCATTTCCTCGGCAGCCAATTCGCGTGGCCTGCCTTCGTTATCTTCTTCAGCAAGCACAAAGTCATCTTCGAGGCGAACGGAACTCCACTCTCTCCCCTTTGCCCTGTGCGTCGTCGAGATCGTCACGTCGGCGGTTTCAGGCTGATCGCTTACTCGCTTCAGAAGATGCCAGAGCGTGCCGGGGCCATAGGCCTCCACAAGGCGCACGAAAGTGGCCAGTTCCTGGCCGTACTCTGTCTCCGAGTACTCGACGACCTCCCCCCATGAGGTGAACCCGAAGAACTCCGGCACTGTTGAGAACCCTTGGTCACGCAATTCATACACACCTCGAATAAGTCGCTTGAGATCCTGTGTGCCACCCTCTACGTACGGAGTGGTGCCTCCGTCGAGGCATGCCATGACTGCTTGAAGCACAGAACCATTGCTCCTCGCGACGATGGCATCTGGACGTGTCGTCAGCCCCACGTCGCTCGCCATGTTCTTGTTGCCGCGAATTGCGCTTTTTTCGCCAAGGCGATGCAACACGATATTCGCCAGTTCCGCGATCCGCGGTCCAAACCGAAAAGACTGCGTCAGTGCACACTCCTTAGAAGTGGAGACCTTGTCGAGTGCGTTGATGGCGCCCCGCCATTCATAGATTTGCTGGTGCCTGTCGCCAACGTAAACGACCTGGCATTTCTGATGCTCAAGCAGACCAAGCACAACGTCATTGGTGTCCTGAGCTTCGTCAAGCAGGATGTAGTCGAAGCCGAGTGCCGGGCGTTGCATACACCAGTACTTCAGATATCCGTCATGCCCAAGCGGCATTGACGACGATCGGTCACACATCTTTGTCCACATCTCCTCCACGACTCGGTGTACCGCGGCAGTGAATTCTTTCTCGAGATGGGCCGGCATGCACGAAAGCAAACCGTACCGAGGCACATGGATGTCGCGAACGTCCGACAGCCTGCTTTGCGCGAAACGCCGTAGGGTCGCTAGTGCGACTCCCGCCATCTGGCTGTCCGTAAGCTTCACGCCATCGGACGAAAATGGCTCGATAGAGACATGGCTGAGCGCTACGTTTGGATTCAGTCTGCCGACCATCTTATCTGTCCGAAAATGGCCCTGCAGGGCACGGTAGGCTACGCCGTGGACCGTGCGACACTGCACATTATCGCCGAAACGACCGGCGGCATCCTTTACGCAAGCGCGATTGAATGCGACATACAGACCAGAACCCTCTGTGGCCCCCGCCAAGAGCGCGAGCGTGGATGTCTTTCCGGAGCCTGCAAATGCGTTGATTTTCACGTCTTCACCGGTCTGAAACGCACGGACAGCTGCCATCTGCTCATCAGTGGGGCTTATTTTTGGCAGATCTTTGGATTCATAGCGTTGGCTACGCGGGCCCGACGCCTTCGCCGCTGCTGGCCGTACCTCCGAGGGACGAACCTTCAGGCTGAGGCTATCCATCGAGGGCTTGTCGCGCCCGACTAACTCTTGACTAATCATTTTCCTCAAGTTCGCGGCACGCGGCTTCTCGGCCTTTCCGCCGGCTTCTCGCCGACGCATCCGGTCCATAAGTTCACGGTGCAGGTCTGCCAGGGCGACCGCGTTGCCCCTGCAGCGCTGATGCTCTTGCTCGAGTTTGTCGAGGGTAAGTCCAGAGAATGCGGTCATGGAACGCGCTCCTTAGAGATGGAGTCCAAGAACACGGCTGCTGAGATTTGGGAAGTTTCCTCAATCCAGAGAAGCATCCATTCCCCAAATACCTGCCGGTCGTAAGCGATTGGGAGGAAGGCCGTGGCTTCGATGACGTGCTCTCCATCATCGTTCGCCAGGTGGTAGGCCACGACGCGTGAATCGATGCGTAGCTGGTTAACACGATGCAGTGCTTGAGGGCATTCCGAGGAAATACCCCCGGGTAGATTCACAACGCACCTCAGCCAAAGAAAGTTGCGCCAGCGAGTGAAAGAAAATTTCCATCGGCTGGGATGCGAAGCCGAATACCACATCGCTCCAGCAGGTGGAGCCGTGACCGTGTAGCCGAGGTACCCGAGATGCGAGGCAATTTCCATGAAGTGAATGGCGTCTGCGTCTTCTGCGTTCATATTTTGTTCCTCTGGTTCGTGAATAGGACGCACTGGGCTCGAACGTCTGGACTGGTTGATCGTCGTTAGGGGCACGCCGGGCGATCAGTTCCTCGCAATTGAATCTTCTGAAGCCCAAGCCCGAAGCCTTGCTGCACGTTCGATGTGAGTTGACTCGCGTATCCATGCAAAAAGGCACGCTCCCAGTTCCTCCGTTGGTAGGCCTATTGGGAGGTTCGCCTGGAGACGAATCGAGAGCTGCCCGCTCGCACCCCTTTCGTGAGTGACCAACGTGCAGCGGACCAGCCACTGGACGGCGTTAAGCCGGTTCACTTCACGGAGAAGGTCCTGATACGCGGCAACTGCGTTGTCGCCGGCGGGATAGTCTGCATAGATGCAGAGAAAATGTGGGCCTGCACGAAGCCCAACTGCTGGAGCCATCGGATGCGTAGCGAATTTCCACCCGTTGGGGTCTGTCGGGGCCTCAGTCGTGAAGCCGATGAATTTCAAAT
>CAISJI010000063.1 GCA_903885565.1 uncultured Planctomycetaceae bacterium | reverse complement strand
GCGGAAAAAAGTTTCGTCACTTGGGCCGCAGCGGCTCGGTGCTCGTCAAGCGTTCGCCGATCCCTTCGCCTCCATCGCTCGACATATTGCCCCAGTCGTCGCTCAAGCTTCCGCAGCCTGTTACAGCCCCGCCTGGGCGTTTCGCGAAAACTGGATGTAAGGGAGCCGGATGTTGCGGACGAAATACTCGTTGGCCCGCCGCGGCTGTGGGGCGGCGTAGCCAGCGATGCCGTAGAACGTCACCACGTCATCCTGATCGACGCCGTCACCGCTGACGCCGAATCCTCCCGCCAGTCTTCCTGCAGCGTAGACCGCCGTGCTGCCGGGGAAAAACACAACGCCGTTCTGGTTGGCCTTGGGCATCACGGTGAAGGGGCAGCTGAAATTGCGGCCGGGATTGAATGAGTCAAATCCGAGCACGGTGCCGTTGTAGGCCGAGGCCGGCAGCGGGGCTCCCGTGTTGAGGCCCGTCTTCGGATTGACGCCCGGGGTGTTCAGGATTGAAAAGGGAGCAGGCGGCGCGGTGGAAGAGCCGGAGGGATATTTGGGCGCCGCCAGATAGCGAAACGTGCGGTTGGTGAAGGCGGTTCCGAGCGGAATGCCGGAGATCTGGTCCTGCGGTTGCAGGTCGGCCGAGGCGTAATAGACCGTGTTACGGGCCTTGGCCACGGCCACATCGATCGAAAACACGGTGGCGTCGGGCATCCGGTAGACCCCCAGCAGCCTGCCGTCGAAATCAGACACGGCAAAGACCATGCTCGTGGCGGAGGGTTGGACGCGGATCTGCGCCCGCGTGTGCTCCGCCTGCACGATCCCCTGCTGGATGATCTGGGTCACCTGTGCGGCTGAAAGGCCTGTGCCTGCGGAGGGAGCCACCAACCAGCCGTCGGCCTGCGCCATCCCCGGCAGCAACTTCACCCCTCCCGGCGTTACCTGCTGGTCGGTGCCGTTGATACTCCCCTTGCCCAGCGACTTGGCCAGATTGAACAGCGTCTGCACCCCCAGCGGGCCGGCCTGAGGGCCAAAGCTCTGCAGCGCGATGCCCCCGAGATTGATACGCGCCGCCGCATTGATCGCATTGACCTGCGCCTGTGGCGACATTCTGGAGGTGAGGCGGGCCCGCTGAACGATGAGAGCCGGGGCCACCGCGAGGTGGTTCCCGGTGGTGATGACGGGATCGAGCAGTGTTTTCAGGGCGATCGTCTCGGCTTCAAGGGCCTTGGTTGCGTTGAGCCGGTCGGTGCGCGTCTGCTTGGCACTCGGCACAAACCCCTGCTCAAACGTGGCAAATCCGCTGGGCCCCGGGAAGAAAACCCCCAGGCCACCGATCAACTCGTTGGTGCCGGCCCGGTAGATACCGATGCCACCGGGCAGCGTGGCGATGCCGCGGGAGATGGCGCCAGGGAGCAATCCCGACTGGACGCCGTAGGAATCGCGGTTGGTGAGCTTGGTGCCGCCAACGGTGATGCTCGTGCGGTTGGTGTGTTCGATGGCAAACAGATCGACCAGCGGCTGGCGGACGATCCCGGGAGGAAACTCCCCGCCAATTCCGACCGGCGCCACATAGCCCGGGCCGTTGATGAAAGGATTGGAGGAGTTGGGGTCGGCCTCCACCTCCCGCTGCGTGATCGTGCTCTGGCTGATGTGGCTGACGGTACGGGAGGTGAGGATCGCCTGGCCGTTGGAGAAGAAGGCCCCGGTGCGGGCCTTGGCCACTGCTCCATCGATCGCGAATGTCAGAAAATTGATGTCGGCCGTGGGCACGCTCTGCTCGGT
>CAISJI010000062.1 GCA_903885565.1 uncultured Planctomycetaceae bacterium | reverse complement strand
GCCGTCCGAGTGGCTCAAGGCCCTCGAGGACGAGAACCGGCGGCTTGAAGGAACTCGCGGCCGACCTTGTCCTCGACCACAAGATTCTGAAGTATCTCTCGGAGGAAAACGGGTGGCCCTTGCAGAAAGCGTGCAGCGGTCGTTGTTCTTCAGACGAAATGTGACGTCTCCGAGCAACGGGCGGGCAAGGTGGATCGGCCAGCCACGTAGCAGTCAGAGATTTAAGGCGAAGCCGCGGTCGGATGAGGCGACGCTCGGCACGACCGCGTCCGCGTCTCGACGCTCTCCATCAAGCCGTGCAACCCCAGGGAGAACGGCTACGCCGAGAGCTTCTCCAGTCGTTTCCTTGGTGAGTGCCTGGCACTGAAGGTTTTTTATGGCTTTCGCGATGCCCGAGCGAGCGCGGCAAACTGGAGGGACGACTCCACCAACCGGAGCCCTCCCAGTTCTCTCGGTTTTCAGCCCCCGGCCAGGCTCGCCGCCGCGAGTGCGGATCCCTGAACACTCATTTCTCTTGGTATGTGAAATCCAGGCCGGTCAGAGGAGCGGGCTGTAGAGCTCCATATCAAATAGAGGGCGGTACTCCGGGGAGAGCAGCCATTCCTACTTATGGACTCCCCCTCAAGAACACCGGACGGCCGCCTCTACCATTCGACATGATTGGTCTGGCTTATGGTGACGCCGGAAACTGCCACGGCTCTCCGGGGCGAACGCCGCTCTACGCCGACGGCGGCCCCGCTTCACCCACGACCTGCCGACAGTATTTCCAAGCCCTGAACACTGGAGCCGGTCATAGCCGCCCAAAGTCTTCTAGCGTCGGCTGCCATTTCCCCAGTAGATGCTGCCCGCCACCGTCATGAGAGCCCCATTGGCGACGGCCCTGATTCCACCACCCGGCCCGATCTGCAGCGTGTAGATGCCTTTTGCCGACGTATACCGAGAAGGCAGCGTGATTGTATACGTTGTTCCACTCCCCCGAACTCCCACTCCGCTCATGATCAGCAGTCGGTTGTTGAAATACAGTTTGAAGTCGGATGCCTGCACACCGTAAACGGCGGTTGAGAATGTCACCGTCACGGTTTTTACTGCCGTTCTCTTGTCGTCGACTCGTCTGGCGTCGGAACTGAAGCCGGCCGCTGTGGCTGCTATCTCCGCCTTGACGGCAATGACATCTCCCCGCCAGCCGGCTTCGGTAGGAACCGGGCTTGCCAGCACATTCCCCGCCAGGTCTTTCACGACAAAGGCCGTCGCCCCATACGCGACCGGGCGCAGATTCGTCGAACTCCGCCCCGGCTGGATCGTATAGGTTCCCGACAACACTCGCCCAGCCGTCGCAGTTGTCAGACGAACCACGTCGCCAGTATCGAGCGTCACATCAATCGCTCCGCCTGCCTGCACCGGCTTGGAAAGATTCGCGGTGATCGCCACCGTAGCGCCGACCCCCAAGGTGCCGCTACCGGTGTGGGCCAGGCTGACGACTGCCGGGGCGACCGCGTCGACTGAAAACAGTTGGATCCGATAGCCGTCGGGACTGACATTCCCGTTGCCAGCCAGATCGGTGAATGTATTGTCGTACACCACCAATGTTGCTGTACCACTGGTGTTGGCAAAGGGGGTGAATGTGGCTGTATAGCTCGTGCCGCTGCCGGTGAATCCTGACAACACCCCGCCATTGGCATACACCTTACCGGCATTGAAATCGGCCGATGGCTCACTCAGCGTGAATCGCACCTGAGCCGATTCACCAGCCTTAAGTGTGGTGATGTTGGCACTGATCTCGACCGTCGGGGGCACAGCGTCGACTGAGAAGTATTGAATCACATACCCGTCACGACTCCGTACGCCGTTGCCCGCGATATCGGTGAAAGTGTTGTCATAGACCACCACGTATCCCGTCCTGGTGGTCGGCGAGGGAGAAAACCTGCAGGTATAAAGACTCGGACTAACACGCGTGAAATCCGATACGGAACCACCTGTCGGATAGACGTCTTCAACGGTGAATGTGGTCGAGGGCTTGCTGAGCGTGAAGGTGAGCGTGGCTGCCTCATCCTTCTTCAATTGGGCAGACGTGGTGGCAATGGCCACCGCTGGGGCGACGGTATCGACCGCAAGATACCGAATAATGCATCCTGCATCTCCAACGTTTGGATTGCCGGCGGCGTCGCTGAAGGCCCCGTCATATACAACGACATAGGCCGTCCCTGTGGTGTCGGCCAGTGGCGTGAATGTTACCTGATAGGTTGTGCTATCGATGCGCCGCCACCCGGAGATGGTTCCTCCCGTGGGATAGACCCCGGCCTGCGTGAACGTGCTTGACGGCTCGCTGAGCTTGAATGTCAGCGTTGCCGTGTCGCCGCTCTTGAGCGATTCCTGGCTTGAAGTGATCACAACGCGAGGCGGCGTCGTATCGACCGTAAAGGTTGCGCCTCCCGTCTGGTTGCCATTCCCTGCCGCATTGGTAAAGGCGTTCACTGCCACCGTGAAGCTGGCCGTGCCGGTGAAATCGGCTGCTGGCGTAAAGGTTGCCGAATAGGCTGACCCGCTGCCAACGAATGCGGACAGCACTCCCCCGACCACGCTGATGTCAGACGCCGTGAAGTCAGTCGAGTCCTGGCTGAGCAGGAATCCGAGGCGGGTCGATTGCCCTCGTCCAAGAATCGTAGCACCGGGGGTGACAGCGATCGTCGGCAGTTGGGTGTTGACCGCGATCCCCGTCGAACCGCCAGTGCCGTTGGGGTTCCCGGCAGCGTCGGTGAACGTGCCCGCAGCCACAGAGATAGTCGCGGTGCCAACGAAGTCGGCACGGGGAGTGAAAGTGGCCGTATAGCTTGCCCCACTCCCGGAGAATCCGCTCAGGCTGCCGCCGTCCACGGCCACATCTGCGGCAGTGAATGTGGTGGAGAGCTTGCTCAGGGCAAATACGATCGTCGCAGTCTCGCCATTCCGAACTGCAGCGGAGCCTGCCGTTATGGTGATCGCGGGCAGGACCGTATCAACCCCGATCGACACAGAGCCCCCTCCCTGACTGGGATTGTCGGCACTGTCGGTGAAGGCACCGACCGCCACCGCCACCAGACCCGGGATGGCTGAGTTCACTGCTGGCGTAAAAACTGCCGTATAGGCTGATCCCCTGCCACTGAATTCGCTGAGCACGCCGCCGCTCACCGCCACATCTGCCAATGTGAATGTCGTGGAGGGCTCACTGAGGATGAATTGAATCGTCGCCGTCTCACCAGCCCGGAGGGCCACGGGGCTCGTTGTGATGGCGATGGTTGGCATCAGGGCATCGATGGCGATCGAAGTGGAAGCCCCAATGTTGCCATTCCCGGCTGTATCGGTGAAGGCATTCGCTTCAATCACTACGATGCCCGTAGCGGCATTGGCCGCCGGCGTAAAGATAGCGGTGTAGAGGCCCGCCCCTCCGCTGAAGGCCGACAGCGCTCCGCCGGTAACGGTCACTGCGTCAAGGGAAAAAGCGGTGTCGGTTTTACTCACCGCAAACGTAATCAAGGCTGTTTGCCCGGAACGGAGAAATGCTGCGGCCGAGGTGATGAGAACTGTCGGCGGCACCGTATCGACAGCGATTGAAAGGGCATTCGAGGCCTCGTTGGGATTGCCGAGGAGATCGGTGAAAGCGCCGGCAGCCACATTGATGGCGACTGGCGCCTGAGAATCGTTCGCAGGGGTCAGGACAGCTGTGTAAGTGTCGCCACTCCCAGACAGCGAAGACAACGTACCGCCGGTCACGGCTACTGCCCCGAGTGCGAACGTGGCCACCGGCTCGCTGAGCGCGAAGGTTATAACCGCCGTCTCGCCCCGATGCAGAGCCAGCCGGCTGGACGTGACAAGGATCGTGGGAGCAACGGTATCGACAGCGACCGCGAGACTTGCACCCACCGTATTGGCATTTCCAGCGAGATCCTTAAACGACCCCGCATCCACGGAGACCGTGGCCGAGGTCACCCCAGCACTGGGCGTCAGAAGCGCCGTGTAGCTGCTGCCGCTGCCGGTGAAGCCTGAGAGGGTGCCGCCGCTGACGGCAACAGAGGAAGCCGTGAAGGTTGCTGAGGCCTCACTGAGGGTAAGGGAGATCACACCCGTCTCGCCCCGCCGCAGGCCGACTGGTGCCGATGTGATCGCAAGCCCCGGCACAATCAGATCGACCGAAAACGGAATGCTGTTGCTCCCCACAGGGCTGGTCAGCCCCTGGAACGTCTGCCGCACCTGCACGGAACCGGCTGGATAACTCCCCGGAACCAGCGAGAATGTTTCTCCGCTCCCGGGCCGCCAGACGCTGCCGCCGGTGGTGCTGTATTCCCACTGGGCCCCCGTGGTGAGCCGCATCACCTGCACCAAGCCATTGGGGGTGATGCCGTCGGAAGGGTTTGTCCCGCCGTCGGCGGCAAATGCGACCACAGGAACGGGTAGCGGAGTCACCGCGACCGAGGCCTCAGAGAAATCGCCTCTCCCCAGAATGTTGGTGGCGGCTACCCGGAATCGGTAGCTGCCTCCATTGGCAAGACCGGTGACCAAGCCAGCAGTGGCTGTCGAGGGAAGATGGAGAAAGCGCTCCCAGTCGGAGCCTACGGCGCCGCTCTTGAACTCGATCGCGTAATCTGTGATGGCGGAGCCATTGTCGACCGGAACGGTCCACGTGAGCGATGCCCCGGCGTCGCCGGCCACCGCACTCTTCATGCCAGGCACCCCTGGCACATCGACCAGCGCAATCGTCAGCGGCCCCTGGGACTGCAGCCGATTATTCGCCACGTCGGTGAGCCAACCCAGTTGAGCAACCTGCACATCCGGGATTGCAGGCTGAGCGGCTCTGGAAACCATGGTGACGCGGTATTCGCCCAGCGGGAATACCGTCTCCTGGGAGTCAATAAACACCTCGTCATTGCCCAGATAGCGGAACGTGTAGTCGTTACCTTCGATCAGGGCGGTGCCGTTGCGGGAAAGCGTGAATGCCTCCTTCACAACCGTCTGTCGATCGATTCCCGAATCGTCGTCCGCCAGTTTGATCACGAACGTTTTCGCCAAGCGGGCAGCCCCCGTCTCAAGCCGAACATGCGATTCTGCAGTGTTGGAATCGAAGAGCGAGGCTCCGCTCGCATCGCGTGGTGCGACAAGGACCGCCAGCGGCCCGACCAGATCCGGCACAGCGAAATAGCGGTTGCCCTGCAGATCTGCCCCAGTGTTGGCTGCGGCGTTCCAGACGCTGGACGTATACGCAGGCGACACATAAGCCGCCACCTTGGCAGCTGCCGATTCTTTAATTCCGATCGCTCCCGCCTTGTTCTGGGAGGTGGTCACGCCCGGAGGAGTTCCGGCTGGAATAAAGTAATTTCCCTGAATTGTCTGTTGATCAGCGAGATCTACCGCAGCCTTCTTTGTGTAGGAAGCAGTTGATGGCTCGACCAGAATCCCCCATCCTTGATTGAGATAGATGCCATTGCTCGCCGCAGTTCTGGCCTTCGCCTCTCCGATCGTCTGGGATCCTCCCTGAATCTGGATGCCGGCAAAGACATTGTTGACGACGTCAGTGTTGCTGACGGTGTTGCTGCCATCGGCGAGCCTGACCCCGTAGAGATTCCACTGAATCGTGTTGCGGCCGGGCAACTGAAACACCGGCGTGACCATGCCTGTTCGCAGCGCCGCAGCCGAGAGCGTAACGACCTTTGTGGCCTCATCGATGGCGATGATCTTCGTCCCGCTGGGAAGGGCATCGCCGGCGCTGACTCCCTGCCCGACAAAGAGTTCCTGAATGGGGAAATTGCTCTGCGGATCAAAGGCAAATGTTTCCGCATCCTTGGCCAGCAACACAGGGGGAGATGCAATCGCATTTTTTCCGATCCGGTTTGCACCCGTGCCAACCATCTCCACGCCAATCCGGTTGTCAAGCCCTGACTGCCCGATCGTGGAGCCGAAGATCGTGACATCAGTCGTGACATCAGTCGCCGTATCCTCAACACGTACCCCCGCTGCCGTGCTGCCCACAACCACGGCATCCTTGATCGTAACTCCGGCGGCACCACCTTTTACGATGACGCCATTCTCATTGGCGAGCTTGCCTCCGTTGGCGTTCTTTCCAATCGTCACGTTTTCCACCAGCACGTCGCTGGCGCTGTCGATAAGCACAGCGGCATCACCCCCGACCTTGGTGCTCCCGGAGAACCCGCCGAGCGAGAGATTGGCAAGCCGGCTGCCGGCCGCCCCCATACCCGAGAAATTGATTCCGGCGATCGTCCGCGTCGTATTGCCGCTGACAGTCAAGCCGTCGTAGGTGGTTGCAATCCGCGAACCATCAAGGGCGACGTTGGTGGTTGTTACCGATACCCCAAACCGATTTCCACCGTCGATATCAAGACGGCGGGTGATCTTTGGCAGTTCTTCGGTCAGGGCAATGGTGGCAATATTATCTGCGAATGCCACATAGATGCTGTCGCGGTTTCCAGCGTCGTATGCATTGGTATTCGCCAGCTGAATCATCTTCCCCAACGCTCCAGCCGCGAGATTGGTGCCGGCCTCGCTGGCCACAACATAATTCACCAGCACATTCGGGTCTTCCGAACCGATATTCGTACCGAGCGTCACAGGGGCCACGGTGATCGGGGCCTTGGTAAATCGGAGCTCGTCCGTGGCAGCGTAGCCCAGCTTATAGACTCTCCCCGCAGCACCTCCGTCACTCACCCGGACAAACGTGTTGGTCGGCGTCTCGCTCTGGATGTCAGAGTCGGCCGCGCGAGTGAGCACCCATTTACTGGCATCGCTGCCGAGTTGTGTCACCGCATAGACGCCATTGGCGGAAGAGGCCCCAGTCCCTCCATCTGCCGTCACCCCTCCAGCCACCAGAATGCGGTCGCCCGCCCGTAGGTTAGCGATTCCTCCCAATAACGATTCCAGTTTCCCAACGCTGCTCCCCACGATCGTCGAGGCGTAGAGGCCCGGCGTTTGTGGGAGATAGACCCCTGCCAACGCCTGATCGGCCAGAGCCCGTACGGCCCGGGCGCCACCGCCGGCCAATGGCGCATCGAGCACCACAATGCTGCTTGAGGTTGAGCCGCCACTGGTCTTAATCGACACATTACCAGCCGCGGTGCTGTTCAAGGCCTTCCCGATGCGAATCGCCGCCGCATTGCCCAGCGTGAGGTCGTAGGAGGTGACATCCTCGATGCTCACACTCCCATTCGGCGCCGAGACGTCGAGTTGGGTCACATCGAACAGTTCGGCCCGCAGCGCGGGCCCAGCCGCTGTGTCAAAGCCGTTGGCACGCAGCGTCACAAGACCTCCCGCCCGCAGCGAGAGAATATCGATGCTATCGCTCTCGTCGATGGCAACTGCATTGGCCACCGTTGCTTCGAGCGTGTTGACAGACGTGCGCAGGAACATCCTGCTGTCTGCTGGAAAGAGCCGTGAATTCCCCACGTCGCCATCGGCCCGCAGAACCAGCCCATCGGCCGCGATCCGACCGGTTCCGACAATCTGCCCTTCCAGAGGTGATGCCTTCACGAAGACCAGCTGAAAGGCATCAATGGTTCCCACATCGCCGCCGCCAGAATCGGCAACCTCAAGCTTCCAGATGCCGAGCGCATTCGATCCCGCCAGCGGCAGGAGCGAATCCTGGGGCTGATAGGTGCCCGTGAACGGAGCAACTGCAGATGAGGCGGAAATCGACTGCGTGGCGTCGGAAGAAAAGACTGTGTCGGTGAAATTATCGCCACTGCCGCCGACGCGGCCGAACAGGCGGAAACGACTGCCGTTGGGGGCGATCAGAACAGCCGAGAGATCGCTGTCCCATGTATGGGTGATCTTGATCCCCACCTGCAATTTCTCAAACGTGAAATCGTTTATCGCCCCGGCGAGATCGATCGTGGCAGAAGCGGTTCCTCCATCAGGAATCGCTACGGGCACGCCCGTGGAGGCCCGCCGCGTTTGGGTGTCTCCCAAGACGTTGTTCTGCACCAATGCCACCCGATTGACGGCCGTGATGTTGCTGTTCACGCGGATGTCACCACCACGCGCGGTCACCTCAATGTCGTTACGGGTGTCATCGGGCGCCGCTGCTGTGACGGCCAGCGTGCTATCGAGAAACACATTGTCGGCCGTGATGAGAATCCGCCCGAGCGTTGTCTGGACCGGCGCACTGAGGCTGAAATCCCTGGCCACGTCGATCACCACGTCGCCAGCCGTGGCCACCGTGGCGTTAAACTGCATATCCCCGCCCACATTGAAGACCAGCGGAAAGCTCGACGCCGCCACGGCATCAACGCCCAGATCATTCACCTCATCGATCGTGAGCAGGTAGGGGAACGGATCCCGCCGCACCTCTCCAGCCCGCGTCGCCGCTCGCGTCCGCAGCGACCGCACATCGGTTTTCAGTTCCACCACATCGAAGGCTACCGAGGAATCGTTTGCCGGCGTGGGAAGATCATTGGCGAGCACCAGTTGGAGAACATCCCCCCTGATCACGCCTGTTTGCTCTCCTCCGAGCGAACGCGTGGTGAACAGAAAGGGCGTGTGGTTCGGATAGCCGGCAGTGAGGCTGGCGACTTCCGGCGCGGAGAAGAGATAGTAGGTTTGGTTTGTCACATCGATCCGGCCTTCGATGATGAGATCCGACTGCGTCGCTTCTACCCGCAGATCGCCGGCAGCGCTTCCGCCGTTGCTGAGCACGCTGGTCTGCGAAACCAGCAACCGGCCGCGCTGCGGATCTGTGGTTGGATCGTCATTGACCGCGATCCGGTAATAGGCAGCACTCACCAGCGTGTTGAAAGCGATCGACTCCGGCACGGCAATCTGATTCGGTTTCGCTACAAACACTCGCGGAGGCTGAGCCGGATCGTATCCGCTGCCACCATCGGTGACTCTGATCCCGGTGATCCGCCCATCGTTATCCAGCACTGCCACCGCTGTGGCCTGCCGACCACCAGCCGAAGCGGCTGGCGGGGCCACCGTTACCTGCGGGATCGAACGATAGCCGTATCCTTTGGTTGCGAGGGAAATGCCGGTGATCGCCCCGGTCGCTGGATTCACTGTCGCCAACGCGCCCGTAGCGCCTGCGACGGAAATCGGCGCCGGCACACTTACTGTCGGCGTGGTCGTGAACCCGCTACCGGTGCTTTGGGGTGTGGTGCTTTGGGGTGTATAGCCCGTAATCCGTCCTGCCGGGCTCACCTGTGCGACAAACACAGCGTCCTGCCCCCCGGCAGGAGCAGCAATTCTCACGATGGGAGCTGCATCGCGGTCATATCCTGCCCCTTCGGCACCAACCACCGGCACCAATCGCAAAACCTTCCCGCCGACTACCTCAGCGATTGCCTTAGCCGCCTGCACGGGCGTCGGCGCTGCTTCTCCGAACGGGCCCGCCAGCGAAACATCGGGCGCCTTAATCTCGAGCAGGCTCCCCACTCCCGTGGCCCGCACGGCGGCGTCGAACAGGATATTAGTCGCCCCCATCGAAACGTTTCCCGCCGTGACCACCGGGCTGTCGACATGCACAGTGGATCCGGGAGTCAAGAGATCGACGTCCAAGGAATTGGAAACATCGTATCCGGCAAACAGCGTTAAGTTATTCGCCTTGAGGCCGGTTTCGTTGACGGCGTACTTAGCGGAGAGCATAATCTCACCGGGGTATTGCCGATAGTGCTCGCTCTCGTCGGTAGAGAAAGAAACGAGCTGATCTCTCCCGATTGACCTCCCGTATGGATCGACTTGGCCTGCGGACGAGTTAGCGGATTTAGCAGTGTAGAACCTTAAAGCTACCTTTCCCGCTGCATCGTATGCCCCGACAACCTGCACACTGCGTAGCCCGATCGTAATTGTTCCCTGCAGAGCAGTGTTTCCTCCCCTCAGGTTATCGTTAGGGTAGAAACGGAGTCGGCTGTCCCCCCTCATCGTCGTGAATGCCAGGTGCCCGTCGCCCCACTCGCTCTTGATCAGAATCTCGCCCGACAACGTCCCCGAAACTATCCCTAAACTGCCGCTGTCACTAGCACCAGCAAGGCTAAACACGGTCTGCGGCGACGCCGAATCAACCGAACCTCGGGGCGACGAAGGCTGGACAGAAACCTCGGTCCTGTTATAACTATATTCATTATTAAACAAACGAGCGGTAACGCTCGCGAGATTAACATGGCTGCGAGCAGACAACGGAGTGTTCCAAAGTACCTCGACCGCCGTGCTGGCATCAGAGCCGCCCGCTCGTTGAGTACCATCGGAGTAGTAGTTGTATTGTCCATTGAAGTACTTGTCGAACGTTACTTGCACCGGCAAATACCACTCTGGGTGATCTTTGATTTCGGTTGAGACTTCGACTCCGCCCTGGCTGTCCTTTCGACCTACGATGGCTCCGTACCTATCAAAGGTCCATTCTGAGATTGTTAGGTTGTCTGGTTGCGTGCACTGAATTGATCCTGTTATTTGCATTCCGTCTGGCACTACGCTGCCATCGTCACCATTCTTACCGAACATAGTTACAGTGCCTGACAGCACGAACGCTGTCGTACGCGCTAACCTGCTCGTTGCCGGATCTGTCGAATCGACATCGGCTGACTGCATCGGATACCCGCTGTTACGGATATTCGTCTCGATTTTCTCTGTTCCGGTGGTCACAGCAATCGTGTCGTAGGAGGGAATCGAGGAGACATACCCGCTCTCGACGCCTATACCAGATCCGCCAGCCGCGACTGGAGACGACCCTTGCAAAAGGTTGTATTTTGAGGCGTTTTCGAACGTCGAGGCGCTGGAAACCCAGAGATCTTTTTGGCTAGGAGTTGCGCCGACCGTCTGCGTCAGATAGAGATCGCTCCCCGACGAAACCAGCAAAGTGACCGCGGAGGGTTCGGAATAGGCCGTCACCGCCAGCGCGAGCCGCTGCTCGAGCTGTTGCATCTCAAGCCGACCAGAGGCTCGCTGCAGCCGAGCCTGGCTCAT
Organism: uncultured Planctomycetaceae bacterium; assembly: GCA_903885565.1. Taxonomy (GTDB): domain Bacteria; phylum Planctomycetota; class Planctomycetia; order Pirellulales; family UBA1268; genus CAISJI01. Next base: position 1,232 of record CAISJI010000062.1, on the reverse strand, counting down.
TTCGCTCTGCCGGCTCCGAAGCCTCCGCCGCTGCAGCGAACGGGCAATTCCCATGCTGGCGAACGAAAACAGCCCCACAAACGACCGGCGGAACGAGAAAAGACGCATCTTTCGATCCTTATGCTAATGCCTGAAAAACCACCACCGCTCACTGTCCACCACCACACTGCCGCTCGCTGCTGCACCCCGGCACGCTCCGCTTTTCCAGCCAATCCGCCAGATTTCCCGGCCCTGGACTGCCCAGCCGCACCACAGGGTGCAGCCCTGATCGATCTACCCTTCGCTCCGCCACCGTTCGTGTTTCCTGCCGTTTTCTGCCGTTTCGAATGACACCTCTGTTTAGCGTGTTGCTCCTAAACGGGCGTGTACTAACCCCTCCAGCAGGCTACCGCGCGCGGGGGTCGCGCGGGCGCGGGTACCGACCCCGCGCGGGAGGGAGTGCCTTATCGTAACCAAGGCGATCTTGGGAGTCAAAGAATCGGTAAAGCAGATTCCTGGCAGGCCTTCGAGCGGCTTTTTGCTCGATTCGGGGCCCTCGATCGCCCCACCGCAGGAGAGCCGGAAGGCCAATGTGCCGCCATCCCGCCCCCCCCCCACCCCCGGGGCCCATAAAAAAAGAGGCTCTCCGCGGCTTCAATATCCGGGGGGGGTGGGAGTGGGGGCACTAGGGGAGATCCACCGGCCTACCCGGCCTCAACACTCCGCATTCTCCCCGGAGCGACGGCGCGCTTTCGAATTTCACCGCCGTGAGCAGCACCGTTTACACGGCCAAATTCACGCCCAAAACCAGAACGACCGCCACAGGATCTGTGCGCGTCAATGACGGGGCGTTCACCGATGCTCTCGGCAATGCCAATAAGAGCCCGGCCGGCTACGTTATCAGTTCCGTGAGCATCGACACGGCCCGCAAACGCTGAGCTGGGGAGGCTCCCCCTGACACCTACTTCAGCGACTCGGGCTTCACGCCCTTCTGGGCGCCGTTGCCCGCGAACGGACGCGGCTGGAACGGGCCCACCGCCCCCACCACCGACTTCTCCGGGATCTTGTCTTCCAGCCCCAACGCCCAGTAGCAGCCATTCACCAGTAGCCGACGCGTTCCCTCCGCCAGGATGTCGTTGGATGACCCCATCGTCGTCGTAAACGCCCGCCCGCGCGGCCCGCCATCGATCGCATAGGTCTTCGTCCAGGCAATCGGCATCATCGGATCGTTCTTCTTGCCAGCCACCGGCGTC
>CAISJI010000061.1 GCA_903885565.1 uncultured Planctomycetaceae bacterium | reverse complement strand
TTTTGAGAAAATGCCGCACCGCCTCGATGTCGCCACGCATGGAGGCCTGATCGCGGATCCGCCCGCCCGCTGAGGCGACCATCGCCTCGATGTCAGTTTTTCGCAGCGACTTGCTGTCGAGCGAGTCCTCTCGTCCGGAAGGGAGCAGTCGCGTGCAGCTGGCTCCATGACCACGCAGATCGGGAGCCACCACGGCGCAGCCCGCCCGCTGCAGGGCCAGCGCCAAGGGCTCGACCTCCGCGTGCGATCCGCCCAGATCATGCAGCAGGATCACAGTCGCCAACGGCTTGGGCAGCCTGGGAGCCGCGTAGTACCACGCGGCCACTTGGACACCGTCGGTCGTTTCCAGATCGACCTGCTCCACGGCGGGCTCACGAGGAGCGGCGGCGGCCTCAGAGGCGGCTGTGGGTGGGGCTGCCGCAGCGGGAAGGGGCGGGGGGGCCGCGGCGGCCGTCAGGGCGAACCAGCAGAGCAGGAGAGCGGTCAAACGGGCGGCGACGGGCATACGGCAGAGTTCCATTCCGACGGGGATGAACAGGATAGCGATCCCGATGGCGGAGCAACCAAGCCGAGCGCTGGAGGGGGAAAGGTGCCCTGCAAGCCAGCACCCTTCCGCCAGATGAATGCTATTCAAGGGGGGAGCCTAGGGTCAATTCCGCTCCCCTCGCACCTGCGTGCGGAGCGGGCCGTACAATTGACACAAGAGGGCGATTCCGCATTCTGACCAACCGGGGAGCCTGGCGACAGCGACGACGGTTCCCATGGACATCGAGAACATCGAGAACATCGAGAGAGGAGGGGGCATGCCGCTGCTGACGCCGACCGCCCGCGGGCCGCTGGCTGGAGTCCCGCCGGATCATCCCGACACGCTCGCGAAGGCGATCTGCCGCGATGTGCCGGCGCTGGTTGTCAGTCTCGTTGTGCATTGCGGAGTGCTGGTGGGATTGGCGCTGGTGGGCAGCGGCGTGGTATCTCCGCTCTCCGGCCGTACTCCCCTGCTCGAAGTTCCGGCGGTCACTGAGGAGGAGCCGCCGCCGCTGCTGGCGATGATTGCGACCGATGAGCCGCAGCCACCGGGCGCACAAGGATCGCAGCGCACTGCCGAAATTGCCCAGTCACTCGCTCCGGTGCTCGCCGAGATCTCCATTCCAACGGTCGACCTGTTGCCCGAGGAGCCGGTCTCCAGCCTTTCGGTCGAGCCACCCGAGGCCCTGCCGACGGCGCTGGCGATCGATGCGACAGTGGTGGTGCGGGGGGCTGCCAGCGCCGTCACAACCGGCGCGGCCGGTGCCGTCGACCGACTCACCGCCGAGATTGTGGCCTCGCTCGGGCAGCGGCCAACGCTGGTGTGCTGGCTGTTTGATCGTTCGGTGAGCCTGTCGGCGCAGCGGCAGGAGATTGCTCTGCGGCTCCAGCGGGTGTTTGAAGAATTGGGGGCCAACCGTTCCGCCCGCCATCGGCCCGATTTGACCAACATGCTGATCGCCTACGGAAAGGATCTGCAGCTCCTCACCCCGAAGCCGACGGACGATACCGCGGAAGTGGTGCAGTTGATCGAAAGCGTGGCCGTCGATGATTCAGGGATTGAGATGACATTCACGGCGATTCGGGCGGCGGCCGAGGCCGCCCGCGTCTTTCGCACATCGGTGCCGAAACGCAACGTGATGATTGTGGTGTTCACCGACGAGGTGGGGAACGACGATGCGGCGGCGGACCAGACCGGCCAGCTCTGTCGCACGCTGGGCATTCCGGTGTTTGTCGTGGGCGTTCCCGCGCCGTTTGGCATGCGTGAGGTGCGGATGAAATATGTCGAATTCGATCCGGCATTCGCCCCGCAGGAGCAGTGGGCGGTGGTGGAGCAGGGGCCGGAAACACTGGCGCCGGAGGTGGTGCGCGTGCGGAGTGGCAGTCTGGCCGACGAGGCGATCGACTCTGGCTTCGGGCCCTATGGGCTGGCAAAGCTCTGTGCTGAAACGGGCGGAACCTACTTCGCCATTCATGCCAACCGCAATCACCGTGGCCGTGTCTCCAATCAGATGACGGCACCGATGGCCTCGCAGCTGCGCTATTTTTTCGATGCAGACGTGATGCTCCCGTATCAACCAGAGTATGTTTCGGCGGCGAAATACCGGCAGGAGTTGGGACGCAATGCCGCCAAGCAGGCGCTGGTGGAGGCGGCCCGCAGTTCGGAAATAAGCCCCATGGAATCTCCCCGGCTGGTCTTTCCCAAGAAAGACGATGGTGACTTGGCGGGATTGCTGGGAGAGGCCCAAAAGACAGCCGCTCGCATCCAGCCGCAGATCGACCGGCTCTATGCGGTGCTCGCGGCGGGGTTGCCGGCCCGGGAATCGATTCGGGAGCGCCGCTGGCAGGCGGGCTTTGATCTGGCGCTGGGGCGGGTGTTGGCGGTCAAGGTGCGCACCGATGCCTACAACCTGATGTTGGCGCAGGCGAAGCAGGGGATGCAGTTTGAGGACCCGGGCCATGATACTTGGGCCTTGGAGCCGAGTGCCGAGGTGGCGGTCGGCTCACAGACAGAGAAGCTGGCAGCGCAGGCCAAAACGCTTTTGGAGCGGGTGCAGGCGGAGCATCCGGGAACGCCTTGGGCGCTGTTGGCGGGGGAGGAATTGAAGCTCCCACTGGGCTACCGCTGGACGGAAACGTTTACCGGCGTGAATGTGCCGAAAGACAACGGCAATGGCGGCGGTACTCCGCAGCCCCCGAGTGACGACGAGCGCACGATGCTCGGCGCCCCCAAGCCAAAACGCAACCTCAAGGCGCTGTGAGGGGCTCTCCCTGATGCGCGATCGATGCGCGATTGGTCGCCCGGAAGCCGACCTCACGGAAGCGGGCGGAGGCCCGTCAAGCGAAAACGGGCAG
>CAISJI010000060.1 GCA_903885565.1 uncultured Planctomycetaceae bacterium | reverse complement strand
GCCCGTGCCCCAGGAGCCGGCGTAGGCGGCCAGCGGAGCCATGGAAGGCGAAGCGCAGCCGACTTTCGAGTGAGCGAAAGGCCCTGGAGGGCCGCAGCGAACGTCCGGTGATGGGGCATGGGCAGCCCCGGACCTGGAGCGGGTACGTCTTCCGGGGCGCCCCCGGCTGCGGGACGGCAAAAGTCTCGTCGCATGCGCTCCTCGAGCGTTCGCCGACCCCTCCGCCTCCGTCAACCGGTGAGGCAGTCGGGGGGTGGGCGCACTTTGGCCCCGAATCGCTCGGGGCTCGAGCCGCTTTCGTGACGCGCTTCCTCTGGCAGACTGTCAGCTCAGCCGGGACGCGGGTGGGACTTCTTCCCCTTCTTTGGCCCCGGAGGGCCTGCTCGATAGCCTCCCTTGGCGGGACCGTCGGTGCGGCGAAACCGCGGTGGGCCACCGCGCCGCGGCGGACCATCCCGTCGGGGGCCGTCATCGCGATCTCCTCGGCCCGGAATCTGCTCCGGTGGCGTATCCCGCACCGGAACAACAGGGGCGAAGTGGTGCAGCATCGCGGAGGCGACGTCGGTGGGCGTGTGGCCCAGTTCCAGGAGTCGTTCCACCAGCGGGGAGGGCTGAACAAAGTCGCCAGCCTCGAGCACGCCGCGGAGTTTTTCAAACAGAGCATGCGACCGCCGCCCCTCTACCGCCTCGGATGTGGGGACTGGTTCCCGGCGGATCTTGGCCTTGGTAAACCGCTCGATCGACTGCATCTTGTAAATGCCTGCGCCGGAAACGAGCGTGACGGCCCGCCCCTTGCGGCCCGCCCGGCCGGTCCGGCCGATGCGATGCACATAGTCTTCGGCGTCGTAGGGGAGATCGTAATTGACGACCAGTTCGAGATCATTGACGTCGATTCCCCGGGCGGCCACATCGGTCGCCACGAGGAATGAGAACGCAGCCTTCTTGAAATTGTGCATCACCCGCGTGCGCTGGGCCTGGGCCAACCCGCCGTGCAAACGCTCGGCGGAGCAGCCGCGGGCCACGAGCGCATCGGCCAGTTCATCGACCATGCGCTGGGTGTTGCAGAAGATGATGCCGCTTTTCACGTCGTGGAAGTCGATCACCCGCGACAGGGCATCGAATTTCGCATGGTGCCGTACCTCGTGGTAGATCTGCTCCACCAGCGGGGCCCCGACAACAGCCTTCTGTTCGATCTTCACCGTCTGGGCGTTGCGGGAATTGCTGCGCACCATCGACTGAATCTGCGGGGAGATCGTGGCAGAGAAAAATACCGTCTGCCGCTCCTTGGGAGCCGCCGCCAGAATTTTTTCGATGTCTTCACGAAAGCCCATGTCGAGCATGCGGTCGGCTTCGTCGAGAATCAGCATCTTGATGCCGGAGAGATCGAGCGTGTTGCGGTTGAGATGGTCGACGAGCCGACCGGGCGTGCCGACGACGATATGGGCTCCCCGCTTCAATTCAGCAAACTGCCGGTCGTAGGAGGCACCGCCGTAGATCGGAACGGAATGAACCCCCTTGCGAAAGGCCGCCAGCTTATGAACCTCGTCGGCAACCTGCGTGGCAAGTTCGCGCGTGGGGGCGAGGATCAGCACCTGCGTGGTGCGCTGCGTCGGATCGACGCGCTCGATGGCCGGAATGCAGAAGGCCGCGGTCTTGCCGGAACCGGTCTGCGACTGGCCGACGACATCTTTTCCGGAGGCGATCAGCGGGATCGCAGCCGACTGGATGGGGGACGTTTCCTCAAATCCCAGCTGGGCGATCGCTTTGAGAAGTTCGGGGGTAATTCCCAGCGAGGCGAAGGGAACGTGGCCGGGACGGGCGGGCGCATCGGCCGGCAGGGGAGCCTTGGGCTCGGGCATCAAAAGGTTACTTTCGTGGAAGGCGGGAAACGGGCAGGAAATTCAGTGTACTCTGCCGGGAGGTGCCTGGGGCGTGGGCAGGGGCCAAGGCTGGCCCGATCTGCTACGCTTGTCGCCCTCAGGGGGTGGCAGGCCTCCGCCGCAGATGTGCATTTCCAGAAGAGGGGGTAGCGATGAAATTGGTGCGATTTGGAGCCTCTGGCAGTGAACGGCCCGGCCTGCTTGCCCCCGATGGCAGCGTCCGGGACTGCTCGGCCCATGTCGCCGATTACGACCACCATTTTTTTTCCGAAAATGGTCTCGAGCGGCTGCGCGAGCTCGCTGCTGACCCCGGGCAGTTGCCGGTAGTGCCCCCGGGGGAGCGCCTGGGATCGCCGGTGGCCAGACCCCGAAAACTGCTGGCGATCGGCCTCAACTACTCCGACCATGCCCGCGAAACCAATGCACCGATTCCGACCGAGCCGATCCTGTTTATGAAGGCGACCTCGGCGCTGTGCGGTCCCAACGACCCGATTCTGATTCCCAGAGGCAGCACCAAGACCGACTGGGAGGTGGAACTGGCGATCGTAATCGGCAGAGATGCCCGCTATCTCGCTTCCCCAGAGGCGGCCCGCAGCTCGATCGCCGGATTCTGCGCCGCCAATGACGTGTCAGAACGCTCGTTTCAATTGGAGCGGGGTGGGCAGTGGAGCAAGGGTAAATCGAGCGATCATTTCTTTCCGCTGGGGCCCTGGCTCGTCACCGCCGATTCTCTGGTCGATCCCCAGCAATTAGGCATGACGCTTGATGTCAACGGCGTCCGCCGGCAGACCGGCCACACCTCCACGATGATTTTTGACGTCTGGCAGATTGTGCATTACCTCTCGCAGTTTCTCACGCTGGAGGCGGGGGATGTGATCACCACCGGCACGCCGCCGGGCGTGGGGATGGCACGGAAGCCGCCCGAGTTCCTCCGGCCCGGCGATATTGTGCGGCTGGCCATCGACGGCTTGGGCGCGCAGGAATGCCGCTGCGAGCTGGCCTGAGTCTTCGGCAATGCGCTCTTGCGCGGCAGTCGGTTGCGCAGCAAGCGAACAAGCCGGCGAACATCTCGCCGGCCGCGGCCTGTGCCGGCTGCCGCCATGGGGATCATGCGCAGGCCTGAAATCGGGCCCAGAAACCGGTATGCGGCCACTCCTTGTGCCAGGCCATTGGTGAATCAATTCGGCTTGGCGCAAGAAATGCTCTGTTTATGCTGATTGCAGTTTTCTCGTTCCCACCCGCTGGAAAAAACATCACTTGGTCACCGATGAACTGCTGCGACGCGATGTGCGCTTCCTCGGCGATATGCTCGGCGATGTGATTGTGGAGTTGGCCGGCAGCGAGGCCTTCGATCTCGTCGAACAGATCCGGATGCTGGCGCGGGATCGCCGGGCCGGCAAGCATGGGGCCGAGCCGGCTCTGGCCGAACGCATTGAAACGCTCGATGCCCCGCAGGCGCGGGTGGTCGCGCAGGCGTTCAGCATCTTTTTCGACTTGGCCAATATCGCCGAGGACAGGCAGCGGGTGAGAGTGCTACGGGACCGCGAGCAGGCCCGTCATCCCGAGCCCCCGGCGGAGTCGCCCGCCGCCGCGATCGCCGAAATGAAGGCGCTGGGATTCTCTGTGGCGCAGGTCCAGGAGGCGCTCGATGCTCTGGCCGTTGAGCTCGTTTTCACGGCGCATCCCAGCGAAGCCAAACGCCGGTCGATCCGTTCGAAATTAAGGCGGATGCGGCACTCGCTGCAGGAACTCGACCGGGAGGATCTGCTGCCCCGGGAGCGGGCCCGGCATGAAGCCGATCTGCGTGGCGAATTGAACGTGCTCTGGCAGACCGATTTCCTCCGCCCGGCGCGGCCCACCGTGCTCGACGAAGTGGAGCGGGGCCTCTCGATCATGCCACGGCTATGGGAGGCTGTGCCGGAGGTGTATGAATCGCTGCGCCGGGGGCTCGAAGCCTGGTATCCCGGCGAAAGCGTGAAGATCCCGGCCTTTCTTACGTTTGGCTCCTGGATGGGAGGCGATCGCGACGGCAATCCCTTTGTCACGGCCGAGATCACGGAGCGAACGCTCCTGCGGCTCCGCGAGGCTGCCATCGACAGGCATCTCGAATGGTGCCAACGGCTGGCGGAACAGCTCACGATCTCGCTGCGCTCCTCCGGCGGTGCCCAGCCGCTGGCGGCCCGCTTGGCCGAACTCTCTGCCCGCTGGCCGGAGTTGGCGGCCATTCTGCGCGACGCTGCCCCGAACGAGGCCTATCGCTGCTGGATCCGCATGTTGCGCTACCGGTTGGAACAGTCGAAAACCGCCTCCCTCGATGAGCCATCCCGACCCTGTGCGTATACGACGAGAGACGAATTAGCAGCCGATGTGGCACTGCTGGTGGAGTGTCTGCAGAAAGACCATGGGCTGTCGGTCGATGCCTCGGCCCGCCGCTGGCTCGATCTGGTTCGCACGTTTGGCCTCCATATGACGCGGCTCGATGTCCGTCAGGATGCGCGGGCCTATGAGGAGATCATGGCCGATATCCTCAGCGTCTCCGGAGTCGTGCCCGTGGAAACCACCGGGAGCGACGCAGCGGCTGATCGCACGCGAGTGACCGAAGCGATGGCCGCCACGCTCGGAACCCATTGCGACATCCCGGAAGAAAAACTCCAACCCCTCTCGCGCGACACGCTGCAGCTCTTTGATGTTCTCCACCGGGCCGCGACGCGGTTTGGCCTGGAGTGCCTCGGAGGGGCGATCATCAGCCTGACGCGGTCTCCGGCCGACGTGCTCACCGTGCTCTGGCTCTGGCGGCAGGCGCAGGCCAGGGCCCGGTTCAGGGGAGAGCCGGTGGCAGTGGATGACATCGCCATCGTGCCGCTGTTTGAAAAGATCAACGATCTGGCCCATGGCCACGATACCCTTGCGGCCATTTTGGAGCAGCCCGCCTACCGCGCGCATCTGGCCGGCCGCGGCAACCGCCAGATCGTGATGGTCGGCTACTCCGATAGCACCAAGGATGGCGGGTATCTGGCCGCCTGCTGGGGATTGCAATCGGCACAGAGCCGGTTGCATGAGGTGGCAGCGGCCCATGGGGTCAGCCTGACATTCTTTCATGGCCGCGGCGGATCGCTCGGCCGCGGCGGTGGGCCGGCTGCCCGCGGGATCCTCTCGCTGCCGGCAGAAACCCTCGATGGCAGTCTCCGGCTCACGGAGCAGGGAGAGGTTTTGGCGGAGCGTTATGACGATGCCCAGATTGCCGCCCGCCATCTGGAGCAGGTGTCGTGGGCCACGCTCATCGCCTCGAGCACCCGCCGCTCGCTACCGGAACCCGCTTGGACGGCACTTGTCTCCCGCATGGCAGAGCGTTCCTATGCCATCTACCGGGACCTCGTCGACCAGCCGGGGTTTATCGCCTACTTTGAGCAGACCACGCCGCTTGAGGATATTGAAAATCTGCCGATCGGTTCGCGGCCGTCCCGGCGGCGCTCGGGCGAGGAGGCCCGCCGCTCACTCGACGAACTGCGGGCCATCCCCTGGGTTTTTTCCTGGACGCAGAGCCGGTGCATGATCCCCGCCTGGTATGGCCTGGGCACGGCGCTGACGGAGGTCAAATATGAGGATCGCCACGGCTGGCAGCGGATCTGCGACATGTATCGGCAGTGGCCCTTCTTCCAGGCAGCGATCGACAATGCCACGCTGGCGCTGGCCAAGGCCGACATGTATATCGCCCAGCGGTATGCCGAACTGGCGACCGACGACGAAGCCCGCCGGCGGATCTGGCAGCGCATCGCGGCCGAGCGCGACCGGACCCGGCAGGCGATTCTCGACATCGTTGGCGGCGGCGAACTGCTCTCAGCAACGCCCTGGTTCCAGAAATCGATCGAACTGCGCAACCCCTATGTCGATCCGCTGAATCTGATCCAGATCGAGTGCATCCGGCGGCGCAGCAACGCCCGGAATTCGCAGCCGGCCGGCTCGCAGGACGACACGCTGCGCGATCTTGTCAGACTGTGCGTGCAGGGGATTGCCGCTGGCATGCGGACTACGGGATAGTGTTCACGTTGCTTTTGCCCAGAACTCCAAGGCCACCCCATGAACGCCCCTCCTGTCGGTCCGGAGATTGCCGCGGCCCTTGCCGTGCAATGCCTCGGGCCCTGCCGCATCGATTCGCCGCTGAAGCCGCTGCTTGAGTCGCGGCGCACCACGGTGCACTATGTCGCGGAAACAGACCGGGTGCTGTTTCACGACACGCTCAGCCTCGTGGCCTCCAGTGGTGCCACGCTGGAAACCCTCCCCGGATTTGAGCCGGCGGGGCCCCGCCAGAAGATCTTCTTCGATCCCTCCAAGATGCGCGTGGGCATCGTCACCTGCGGCGGGCTCTGCCCCGGCATCAACGATGTGATCCGTGGCCTCGTGATGGAGTTGACGTTTCATTACGGAGTGCAGCGGATCCATGGCTTTCGCAACGGCTATCAGGGGTTCGTCGCCAAATATGGCCACGATGTTCTCGATCTGACGCCCAAGCTGGTGAGTTCCATCAATGAGGATGGCGGCACGATTCTCGGCACGTCGCGTGGCGGTCAGGATCCGCAGTTGATCGTCGATTGCCTGGAGCGGATGAACATCAACGCCCTGTTTGTGATCGGGGGGGACGGCACGCTGCGGGGCGCGATGCAGATTGCCGCTGTGATCGCGGAGAGAAACCAGAAGATCGCGGTCGTCGGCATTCCCAAAACGATCGACAACGACATCCCCTATATCGATCAGAGTTTTGGCTTCCAGACCGCGTTTGCCGAGGCGACCAAGTCGATCCAGTCGGCGCATGTGGAGGCAAAGGCGGCCCCCAATGGCGTGGGATTGGTCAAGCTGATGGGGCGCCACTCCGGCTTTATCGCCTGTTATGCAGCCCTGGCGGAATCGGATGCCAACTATGTGCTGATCCCGGAGGTGCCCTTTCAACTGGAGGGGCCGGGGGGCCTGCTCGACCACATCCTCGCACGGGTGCGGGAAAACGGGCATGCCGTGATCGTGGCGGCGGAGGGGGCGGGGCAGGATCTGATTCCGGCCGGCCCGGAGGGGGTCGATGCCTCGGGCAACCGCCGCCTGCAGGACATCGGCCTCTATCTCAAGCAGCGAATCACCGACCACTTCGCGGCAGCCGGGGAGGAGATCAACCTCAAGTACATCGATCCGAGCTACGCCGTTCGCAGTGTGCGGGCCAATCCCTACGACAGCGTCTACTGCCTGAGGCTGGCGCAGAATGCCGTGCATGCCGCGATGGCCGGCCGCACAGAACTTGTGGTGGGCCGCTGGCATGGCCGGTTTGTGCATATCCCGATTCCGCTGGCGGTGAGCCACCGCAATCAGGTGGCGCCCGATGGCGATCTGTGGCTTTCCGTGCTTGAGGCAACGGGCCAGCCCCGCACGTTCGGGTGAGTGATCCGACTTCCGGTGCGCATCGGCCGCGGGACGGCACTGGTTTCGTCACTTGGGCCGCGGCAGCCCTGCGCGCACAAAAAGTTCGCCGATCCCTCCGCTTCCGTCCCCCGATCTGTTCGACCACAAAGGTCTCCAGTTGCCGCTTCCCAGCCATCATCCTGCTCCTGATAGCACGCTACCGGCCCGGGAAGCTCCACCTTGTCAGGGCGTCTGAAATCCGGGGTCCACCTCAAATGTTGTATAAGTGTTCATAGTCTGTATGTGATTGCTTTTAAGCATGTCTCAGGCTTCAGCTTTCTCACATGAAGTTCCCGATCATTCGCCCTGAGATTCCTCCCGTCCAAGCCTGGGCCGGCTATCTCGACGAAGCATATGGTTTGCGGCGATTCTCCAACTACGGACCGCTTTCCGCTCGCCTTGAGTCCCGGCTTCGCGAGGAATGGGGCACCGACTGCACCGCGTGTGTGCTCGCCTCAAGCGGCACCGCGGCGATAGCTGCTCCGCTTATAGCCCGCGGGATATCCGGGAAGGTCTTGCTGCCGGCCTTCACGTTTCCCGCGACGTTGTCCGCTGTCAAGATGGCGGGGGCGACGCCGGTTCTCATGGATGTGTGTCGAGACGATTGGCGGGTGTCCGCAGATGCCCTTGACGATGCCTTTGCAACATCAGGCGCGCAGGCGGCTATCGTGCTCAGTCCGTTCGGACTGCGATCCGATTTTTCCGCTCACGCGAAAATTGCCTCGCAGCACGGCGGCATCTTGATCATCGATAATGCGGCCGGACTCGGCGTAGATCGCCTGCCCGTGGAGTCTTCGCCCGATGTGTTCGAGGCGTATTCGCTGCACGCAACGAAACCGTTCGCGATCGGCGAAGGGGGCGTAACCTTCGCCAACGTTTCAGCGGAAAAAGCACTGCGGAGGGCGCTTAACTTTGGCCTCCCCGTGGCCGTGGCTGGGGAATTGCCGACGTGGGGGATCAACGGAAAACTCTCCGAATTCCACGCTGCGGTAGGCCTGGCCGTGGCATCCGTTTTCAACGCCCAGCTCCGTGCCCGTCGTGTGATGGCGGCCCGCTACACCCTGGCGCTGTCGGGCTTCCCGGAGGTGTGCTTCTGCAAAGAGCCGAACGACAGCGCTTGGCAGCTATTTCCGCTCCTTTTACCTTCTCTCGAGTCGGCTGACGCGTTCGAAGAACACACCCGCGTTCTGGGCATGGAAATCCGTCGCTATTACAGGCCTTCGCTATCGTCGCACTGCGCTGTGGAGCGAGTCACAGAGTGCCCCGTTTCGGACGACCTGTCGCAGCGGATGTGTTGCGTCCCGGTCTATTCGAATGCGAGTGAGTCTGAGGCGGACGAGATTGTTGCTCTTGTGACCCACTCGCTTCGCCTTGCCTGCACGCACACTTAAAGCCATGCCGAAAACGACAAACAAGCTGTTTGCATTCCACAAGCGGGCGGCACGTCAGTTCAGCGGGGCTGTCGTGCAAGGTTCAGTGATGGCTTTATTGAGCACTCCTTTGAAGAGAGTCGCAAACGCGATGAAGACACGATGAACAGCGATTTCCTTTCACGGGAACAGCTGGAACAGCGCGGATTCGCCGACCTTGGCGACGACGTCCTCCTCCACAGTTCGTGCGTGATCGTCGGTGCCGAACGGATATCGATTGGATCCCACGTCCGCATCGATCCGTTTTGCATCATCTCCATGAGCGGTCAGCTGCAGATCGGCTCACGAGTTCACCTCTCAGGTCACGTGGCAATCCTTGGCGGCAGCCGGATTGAGATTGGGGACTTCGCTGCCGTTTCGCACGGCGCGAAAATTCTTTCGTCATCCGACTCTTTCTCGGCAGGCTGCATTGCGGGGCCTATGGTGCCCGAGGAATTTCGTCGGGTGATGACTGAGCCGGTCTTCATCGGCCGACATGCCGTGATCGGTGCAAATGCTGTTGTGCTTCCGGGCGCTATTATTGGAGAGGGCGCTACAATTGGGGCGTTATCGCTGGTGAAGTCGCTCGTCGAGCCCTGGACTGTCAATGCAGGCATTCCGAGCCGGGGAATTGGCCTCCGCGACCGCAGCGGAACGCTCGCGTGTGAGCAACTGCTTGTGCGGATGGAGATCGATGGTGAGTAAAGCGTGTATTGCCCAACCCGTTTTCCTGCTCATGCGTGCCGCGATGGTGGCGGTTATTCGGAGGCAGCAAACGTGAAGATTGCCGCGATCGTTGGAGTGAAGGACGAGTGCGACCTCATTCAGCCATGCTTGGAGCGGTTGTGGGCAGTTGGCGTAGGACCAATCCTGGTGCTCGACGACCATTCAGTTGACGGGACTCAGAATGTTGTCGACCGACTGGCGGACCGAAGTCCTGCACCGCTTGCACGCACGGCGTTCAGCCCCGATTTCGGTCAAAACATGCAGATCGACGGCCCGGTCTTCGGCCCGTTCGTCCGTCACCATTCGCCAGACTGGCTGCTTTTCATCGACGCCGACGAATTTCTTGTCTGTCTCAATGACGATCTGCCAACACGTCTGGCAGGGGCGGTATCGCCTGTTCTTTCGATTGAGCGGTTCAACGTCCCGCTGACGAACGATCCGTTCGTTCCGGTGACAGGAACCGACGGAAGTGATTTTCTTGGCGTCCCACTGATCGCGGGCCGAGAAGTCTTGAACCGAAAACTTCTCGAAGCGTCTGGGGACCGTCGCTGGATCATGCATCACGATCAGCCCAAACTTGTCTGCCGGCCCGGATGCGTTGCAGAATACGCCCTGGGATGGCATTCCGTGGCGGATTCAAGTGGGCGATCGATCGCCGCGCACCCGGCAGAGGGAATCCTCATTGCTCACCTACCGATGACCACTGCGGAGCGGTTCGTGCGAAAGGTCGAAAATGCACGCGATTTTCTGCGGCGTAGGGGCGATCATTTTCCCGGCGAGGCCGCGTGGCACTGGAAGCGTTGGGTTGATCTGGCAGATCGGGGTTTGCTCGCCGCCGAATTCGAGGCACAGCGGATGTGTGAAGCGACGGTCAAGCGTCTCGCCGAACTGGGAGTGATCGAGCGGGCGAGTGCCGTGCTAGAGAAAAGTATGCGCAACGCCGCGCAGTCTTCAATCTGGGCGGGGCTGCCGGCTCATGCTCACGAAGAGAATGACGCGGAGAGATGAGATGTTGGGCGGCCACACCGGAAGTAAATGGCGAGAACCGGTGGCGGCGGCTGCCTCAGGGGAGCCT
>CAISJI010000059.1 GCA_903885565.1 uncultured Planctomycetaceae bacterium | reverse complement strand
TTCACCTTGAGCCAATCGGGGGTGTCGGAGTGGGAGAGGAGATGGTGGATCATCGAATCGACGCCGAGGTGGGGAAACCGCAGCGACGAGTGGTCGTTGTTGAGCTTGAGCGTGCAGACGCGCGTGGCATCGGTCATGAAGGCCAGCACGAGGATGTCGCTCATCAGCCGCATGTGGTCGGCAATGTCCTGCGGCAAGCCATCGGCCGGCCGCGGCATGTCGGGGGCGGAAAGGGTCGGCTTCCAGCCCTGCAGTTCTCCCCGTCTCCCCGCTGAGGCGATCCGTCGCTCCACGTCGCGCACGCTCTCCAGATATTCATCGAGCTTCCGCTGGTCGCCGCGGCTGATGCTGCGGCGAAAATCTTCGGCATCCTCGCGAACGGCATCGAGCACGCTCGCATCCTCAGCTGCGGCCTCATCCTTGAAGAGCCGGTCGAAGGCGAGGGCAGGATAGATCTCCAGCGGCGTCGGCGAGGTGGGGGAACTCCAGGAGATGTGCGAGCTATAGAGCATCGAATAGTTTTTATGGACGCTCGGATTGCTCTTCTCGCAGCCGAGGACGAGGCTCGGCAACTTCGTGGAGCGTCCATGCCGCTGGGCCACGAACTGATCGACACTCGTGCCGGAACGGATCTCGCCGCCACTGGCAAGGGGCGCCCCGGAGAGGAGGTTGCCGGTCTGCGAGGAGTGGATGTTTCCCTTGAGGGCCTCGGCGTTGTAAAGCCCCTTGAGAACATTGAGCCGGGTGCGAAACGGAGCCAGCGGCTCAAGCACAGCCCCGAGTTCCATCGCCTCTCCCTCCCCCTTGGCCCACCACTCCTTGGCATGAAAACCGTTGCCGGAGAAGACGACCGCCAGGCGGGTCGGGGCGGTCGCGGCCCCTGCAGGAGACTCGGCCGCAGGAGCGATCTCATCGGCCCACACCCGCCGCGATTCCATCCAGGGGAGCGCCATGGAGACGCCAAGCCCGCGCAGAAACGTGCGCCGGTCGAGCCAGTCGCGGCGGGTCGGGAGCGGAATCATGGCAGACCTTGGAATCGTTGGTGAAGGGGCTGAGAAGAAAGCGCGACGGATGGAAAGCAGCCAGCGACGAATCCAATCGCTACGGCGCAACCCCCGAGAGCAGCATATCCCGCCCCCGGATCGTGAGGAACTGCGGGCTCGCCACAATCATCTGCACCAACGTCGCCCCCCCCTCCTCCGCCGCCGCCTCCAGCCGCTCGAGGAGCGGCTCATCGGCAAGCTGGACACTGCGGGTGAGAAAAAAGCCGAGCAGCTTTTTGCAGAACTGGCGGACAAATTCGTCACGGTGATGGCTGACCAGATGGCCGCGGAGTCCGCTCAGCCCCTCCACCGCCGTCGGAGGATCATCCGCCCCCCGGGCTGGCAGCCACGCCTTGGTGTCGACCCGATTTCCAGCCGTATCCTGTGTCCGCAACCGCCCGATCGCATCAAAGCCCTCCAACGCACATCCATAGGGATCGATCGTGCGGTGGCAGCCGGCGCAGGCAGCCTGCGTGGAGTGGAGTTCGGTGAGGGTTCGTTCGGTGAGCCCCTCGGGAGGCACCTCCGGCAGCACCGGAATCCCCTTGGGAGGCTTGGGAAGTTTTCGGCCGAGCACCGTCTCCGCCAGCCAGGCTCCACGCAGAATGGGGCTGGTGCGTGAGGCCCCACTCTGCTTGGCAAGCACAGCGGCGAGCCCCAGAATCCCACCACGGCCGAGGGCCTGCATCCCGTCGATCCGCTGCCAGTCCCCACAGCCCGTTCCCTCCTCCGGCGACGCAGCAGCGCCGTAGAACGCCGCCAGCAGCGGATCGGCGAAGGTGTAATCGGCGTCGAGAAGATGCGTCACCGGCCGGTTCGCAGAGAAGAAGTCGGCGAAAAAGCGCACCGCTTCCCCCTGCATCGAATGCCGCAGCCCGGCAAAGTCGGGGAAGTGGACGGGGCTCTTCTCGTCGAGTGTGTCGAAATCGGCGATCTGGAGCCATTGGCAGCCAAACCCCACAGCCAACCTCTCCACTCTTTCGTCGTGGAGCATCCTCGTCACCTGCCCGGCGAGCACTGCAGGCTCGTGGAGCCGATCAGCGTCGGCCAGCGTCATCAATTCCGCATCGGGCAGACTCGACCAGAGCACCGAGGCCAGTCGCGCCGCCAGTTCGTGATCGCTCACCGGCCGGGCAGCGTCCCCCGGCGGGGCCGTCTCCAGATGGTAGAGAAACGCCGGTGCCGCAAGAACCCTGGCCAGCAGGGCGCGGATCGCATCGCCATGGGAGATTTTCTCGGCTCGCAGCCGTGTATAGAGGGAGCGGAACGACTCGATCTCAGAAGCCGTCAGCGGTCGCCGCCACGCCCGCCGGGCGATCTTCAGGATCGCAGTAATGTGAATCGGTTCAGTTGCCACCCGTTCTGCCCGGTAGGCGGCGGCACGGTCGAGGATCGGTTGCCGCAGCACATCGAAGGCGCTCGGGTCGGCATCCTGCGTGGCGTATTGCCAGAGCTGCTCATAGGCATCGACAAGCTGCAGGGCGTCGCCAGAAACAAAGTGGAGTTCGTTCCACAGTTCATCGAGCCGAGCTGCCTCGCTCTCAGAGAGAACGAGGCGTTTGAGGTGGTCGTCCTCGCGGTGGTAGAGCGTGAGCGTCACCACTTCATCGACCGGCACAATTCTGGCGTAGCAGAGTGCGGCCGGGAACGTCTCGCGGAACGTGGCACACTGCGCCTCAAGCGCCGCCCGCCGCGCTCCATCGCGAACCAGGATCGGGTTTGACGACGCCGGCGGGCCCGAGCCATCCGACCACAGCTTCCCGTGCGCCGCCTGGGCCGCCCCTGGCACAATTGAAAAAGCCGCGGGCGCCTCGAGCACAACATCGGCCTGGATTGATCCGGTTCCCTCAGCCACCGTGGCGGTGGTGACCAGCTCCCCCCCGGCGCCCAGTTCCTCCGGCAATTCGACGCGCATCACGATCGGTGCAGCCAGTGCCAGTGAGGTACGGTCGAGAGGCTCTCCGTCGGCACGCCGGCCAAAGATCGCTCCATCCGGGCCGCTCGCAGCGGTGCCGACACAAAGATCGGCCAACAGCAGGTCGGGCTTACCGGGTGCAACGATCCGGGGGAATTCAAAAATGGCCAGATCGCCGACGGCACCATCCCCCGCCTCCCCGACCACAAACCAGACTGGAATGATGCCTGCGGTGCCGCTGGCAGGGAGCTTGACGCGAATCTCGCGCCGCTCTGCCAGCGGTGTGACGGGCGTTTGCCAGGCGGTGGGGCCGTCGCGTTTGCCGATGTGTCCGATTGTGTTGAACGTCCAGAGGGCGGCTTGCCAGGATTCGATCAGCCCGGCGAGCCGCTGGGCATCCCCCGCAGCAGCCAGCCGCCACTGGGCCCGCACCCCTTCAAGCGGCAGGCAGGGAGCAGGATCGGTCAGCGCCGTGAGAAGCGCCGCCAAATACTTCGCACTCACCCCATGCTTGGCAGCAGCCGCCTGGGGGGTCATCGTGCCGGCGAGAAGGCCATCCCGTTCGGCCAGTGCGGCCGCCAGACAGGCCACCAGCGGCAGTCGTCCACCGGAGTTGGTATCGAAGGCGATGCCTTGGAGGTTGACGCTCGTGGCTCCAGAATCAACCGTGTTGCGGGCATAGATCTCGCGGATGCCGGCCAGGGCCTCCTCTGTCCAGTCGCGCTGCATGGTCGATGGGCTGAAGCGGATCCCCTCAGGGGTGAGGACGGCATGCGCAGCGACATCTTTGG
>CAISJI010000058.1 GCA_903885565.1 uncultured Planctomycetaceae bacterium | reverse complement strand
GTTTGAGAAGGCTGATCGGGTGGTGGTGGGCATCCGATCCGATGCACAGCGCCCCCTGCTCGAACAGCTCTTCTCCCCGTTTGCTCCCCGCATTCTGTTTATGCGTACCGAATCAGCAGAGATGGTGAAGCATGCTCTCAATGCATTTCTGGCACTTTCCATCACCTTCATCAACGAAATTGCCCGCCTCTGCGAACAGACAGGGGCGGATGCCAAGGAAGTTTCTGCGGGGTTGAAGAGCGAGGCAAGGATCGGCTCCAAGGCCTATCTGGGACCGGGAGGCCCTTTTGCCGGCGGCACGTTGGCCCGGGATGTGGTGACGCTTACCAATCTGGCTGCCGCCAGCGGCGCAGTCATTTCGGTGATCCCCGCCATCAAGCTGAGCAACGACCAGCACCGCGGCTGGGTTTTCCAGCGCTTGCAATCGAGATTGGGAGATGTTCGAGGACGAAGAATCTGCGTGCTGGGTCTTACCTACACCACCAATACCGACACGCTGCGTCGCAGTGCTGCTGTTGAATTGTGCCAAAGGCTTGTGGAGGCCGGAGCGCAGGTCGCCGCCTTTGATCCCGCGGTGAAAGCCCTTCCCGCGGCACTCGCGGCGGTGGATGTGTGTCCCGATCTTGCAGCGGCCGTGCGGGGTGCTGAAGCCGTGGCGGTGTGCACCGAGTGGCCCCAGTTTCGTCAGGCAGACTGGGGCTCCCTGGCGAAAACGTTGAGCCAACCTGTGTTTGTCGACGCCAATCGTTTTCTGGAACAGGAACTGAAAAATATTCCCCGTCTGGAATATCTGTCGGTCGGTCGTTCCTGATCGGAGCAGGCTGAAGCGTTGAACACCATGCCTTCAATGCTCTGGTTTTGCCTGTGACGGCCGGAACCTTTTCGTGGAGTTGGAGCGAATGAAACTGAACCGTCGCAACGCCCTGATCACTGGAGGCAGCCAGGGACTCGGCAAGGCCATCGCCACGCGGTTCCTGCAGGAGGGCGCCAACGTCGTCCTGTGCGCCCGCAGCGAAAAAGACCTTCTTGCCACCCAAGCCGAACTGGCCTCCCAATTCCCTGACCGCATCATCCTCGCGAAAACCTGCGATGTCGCCGATGAACGTCAGGTGGACGATCTCGTCGCCTATGCCCTGCGCGAACTCGGTTCGATTGAGGCGCTGGTCCTCAATGCCGGCGTATACGGCCCCATGGGGCCGACCGAGAGCGTCTCCCTCGAAGAATGGCGCCGCGCCCTCGACATCAATCTTTTCGGCGTGCTGCTCCCCTGCCGCGCGCTGATCCCGCACTTCAAGCAGGTCGGCCGCGGCAAAATCGTCGTTCTCAGCGGCGGCGGCGCCACCAATCCCCTGCCCAATATCAGCGCCTACGCCGCCTCGAAAGCGGCCGTTGTGCGGTTGATGGAGACGCTGGCGGAGGAGCTTCGCAGCTTTCATGTGGACGTCAACGCCATTGCGCCGGGAGCCTTGGCGACTCGTCTGGTGGATGAAGTGCTGGCGGCCGGGCCAGACAAGGTGGGCGCCGCCTTCTTTGAAAAGAACAAAACCTGGAAGCAGAATGGCGCCGTGCCGCTCGAACTCGGCGCAGGCCTGGCCGTTTTTCTGGCGAGTGCCGACAGCGACGGAATTTCCGGCAAGCTGCTCAGCGCCCAGTGGGATCCCTGGAACGATCTGCAACACCACCGCGACGAACTCGCCGAGTCAGACATCTATTGCCTGCGCCGCATTGTTCCGGAGGATCGCGGAAAGAAATGGAATTGATATGAATCTGCGTGTGGCTCTCGTTGGATGCGGTCTCATTGGCCAGAAGCGGCTCAATCTCCTGCCTGCTGGCAGCGTGACGGTCGCCTGCGATACCAACCTGGAGCGGGCCAGCCGGCTGGCCGCGCACAGCCCCGGCTGCATAGCCACAACCTCATTTCAAGAAGCCGTCAGCTCGCCAAACGTCGATGTGGTGATGATCGCCACGCTCAACTCCGCGCTGGCTCCCATCGCAGTGGCGGCAGTGAAATGCGGCAAGCATGTGCTTGTCGAAAAGCCGGCTGCCATCAGCGTGTCTGAACTGAACGCGATCGAGTCTGCGGCCCGGCAGACCAATGCACTCGTTCGCGTGGGCTACAACCATCGCTATCATCCGGCCTGCCTGAAGGCTGTGGAGCTGTTTCACAGCGGGGCGCTGGGGCCGATCATGTTTTTGCGGGGTCGCTATGGCCAGGGGGGGCGGCTCGGCTACGAGAAGGAATGGCGGGCCGATCCGCAGCTGTCAGGGGGTGGGGAGCTGATCGATCAGGGTGTGCATCTGATCGATCTGGCCGGGATCTTTCTGGGCGACTTCACCACGGTGGAAGGGCATACCGCCACCTATTTCTGGAACATGCCGGTCGACGACAACGCCTTTGTCAGCCTGCGGAATGCCGCCGGCAACACCGCCTGGCTGCAGGTCAGCTGCAGTGAGTGGAAAAACATGTTCAGCCTGGAGATTTACGGCCGCGACGCGAAGCTGCACTGGGAAGGCCTCGGCGGCAGCTACGGCATTGAAAAACTGACCTACTACAAGATGCTTCCGCAGATGGGGCCACCCGAGACAACCATCTGGGAATTTCCACGCGGAGATGAATCGTGGCAGCTGGAGATGGCTGCATTTTTTGAGGATATCCGGCTCCAGCGGACGCCCGTTCCCGGCCTGCGGGAAGCGAAGGGGGCGCTTGAGGTGGTGGAAAAAGTCTATTCACGCGGCCGCGCATAGCCGGCTGGTGAACCAGACACAGGCCCCCGGTCGCCAGCCGGGGCAGCCTGTGCTGGAAGTGCTGAGCCAGCCTGGATCCCTGTCAGGCTGCCGCGTGTCAGACTGGATCCCTGTCAGGCCGGCGCCTCGACAAACCGGCGCACGGCACCGCCGACAGGCGGAGTCCAGAGCGGGTTGACGCCGGCCGGCAGCGGATCGGCCTTCACGAAGATCTCGGAGGGCGCACCCTCAAAATAGAGCTGCAAAGCGGGGCAGAGCCAGCCGGTCATATGCAGGCCGAGCACCTCCCCCTGATACCAATTGCCCGACACCTCATCGGCCCGCACCCACGACAGCATCGCATCGGCATCGGCAAAGCTCTCCGCTGCGAAGGTGAGCTGAAAGCCCTGCTCGGCCGCCGGAATGCCCTTGGCATCCACCAGCCGCGTGATCATTTCGGTGATTCCACAGACAAAGGCCTCTTCCTTGAGGCCGGTACGGGCATCGTCAAAAACCCACGTCTGCCGCAGCAGATAGGGGTAGAGAACCAGCGTGCGCTGGGCGGGGGGCGTGGGGGCATTGGGCATCGGGAATTCCTCGTTGGGGGAAGAAAAAATGACCCCCCTTAGGGGGCCTGTGCTCTGGTGCATACGCAAACCATACGCATCAGGTTCGAAGAAAACAAGATTCTGTCATAAATAATTTGACATGTCGGATTGTTGCCTATAATGCCCCCATGGAACCAGAAGCCTTCACGCTCCAAGACCTCGCCACCCACACCGGGGTCGAACCGCGCACGATCCGCAGCTATGTCGAGAAGGGGATTCTTCCCGGCCCGGAGTCGCTTGGCCGTGGGGCCCGCTACACCCGCGACACGCTCGATCGCCTGCGGGTCTTTCTCCTGATCCGCGACACCTTTCGGGATGTGTCTGTCGATCAGGCCCGCCTCCATCTCCAAGCCCTCACGCCGGCGCAGATCCGCAATCTGGCCGCCGGCAAGGGGAAGGTGGCGACGCTCCTGGGACCCCAGAACTCGGCCGTCAAGGAACAGCACAAGGGGGATGCTCTGGCCTATCTCCGCGGACTCAAGCCGAGTTCGGAGCATGCCCTCTTCTCCCGAACTCCCGGCAAGGAGTCGGCTGGCACATTCCCCCCCAAGCACACCGACCCCACCGATCAGCAACCGCTGCTGGAGCAGGCTTCCCGCGCTCTGGCGACGCTGGCCGGCCTGGCCAGTTCGGGCCGCGGACTGCGCGGGGAAAACTGGTATCGGATCCGCCTCACGCAGGACATCGAACTCTCCGTGCGCGGTGATTTTGCCCCCGACCAACTGGCTCAGTTTCACAGGATCGGTGACGCCCTCCGGACGCTTCTCACGAAAGGAACCCCGAAATGACCACACCTTCCTCCCCTCATTCCAATGGTCAGCACTCCAATGGCCAGCACGCCGGCAGCGGGCCGCTGGGCGCCGCCCCGCGCATCGGAGCGCTGCTCGACAGAAATATCGTGCACACCGCAGGCCGCTCGGTGCGGCATTTGGTCATCACGATCGACGCACCGCTCGATCAGACGGCCGCCAGTCGGCCGCGCCTGCCGCTCAATCTGGGGCTGGTCATCGATGCCTCCGGGTCGATGTCCGGCCGTCCGCTGGAGGCGGCCAAGGCTGCCGCTCTGGGCGTGGTGGATGCATTGCAGGAATCAGACCATCTGTCGCTGGTGTCGTTTGCCACCTCTGCCCAGAGCCATGCCTGCAATGTGCGGATGGATGCTGCCGGGAAAGCGGCGGTGCGGGAGGCGATCCGGCCGCTCATTCACCGCGACTCCACCGATCTGGCTGCCGGCTGGCTGCTCGGCTGCGAGGGGATCGCCGAGCGTCTGGCGGCGGCGCAGGGGGTGGAACGCAACCAGTGCATCCTCCTCTCCGATGGCCATGCCAACCGGGGGGAATGCGATCCCGCCGTGCTGGCACAGCATGCCCATCAGCTGCGGGTGCGGGGAGTGCTGACCTCCACTGTCGGCATCGGAATCGGCTATTCGCCCACGCAGTTGCAGGCGATTGCCGAGGCGGCCGGCGGCCGCATGCACGACGCCGAGCAGCCGGAAGAGATTGTGGAGATCGTGCTGGCCGAACTGGCCGAAACGCTGTCGACCACCGTGGAGAATCTGGAACTATGTCTGCAGCTACCGGAGGGGGTGGTGGCGGAGGTCTATGGCACTACCCCCGCCACAGCCACCGGCCGGCAACTCGATCTGATCGTGGGGGCCCTGCGGTCGGGGGCCTCCCGGAGGGTGGTGGTGAAACTCACGTTCCCGGCGGGCAGTGCCGGCGCTCGGCTGCCGATCGGCGTAGCCGCCCGCTGGAAAACTCCCGGCGAAGAGGGGCTGCACACCAGCCAGGCACTCGCGGTGGAGGCGCTCTTTGGCTCGGCCGCCGATTGCCAAGCCCAGCCCCGGCCGACCGACACCACGCAGCGTGTGGCTGAGCAGTGGCAGGCCCACATCCAGCACCGCGGCCTCGCCCTCAATCAGGATGGCGCGGGGGAGGCTGCCTCGGAGTTTGTCCGGCAGGAGCTGGAGCATTTCAGAAGCTATTGCCACGGCCTGCCGGAGGGAGACCGGCTGACAGATCTGCTGGAGCGGTTTCTGCACACGATTCACAGGCGCTACGACCCCGTGGCCGCCAAGGAGATGCTTTTTTCCAGCTACAAGCTCAGCCGCAGCGAGGCCGATCTGCGCCGCAGAAAGCGGTCGAGCACGGAGGAGTTTTTGCGCACAGAGGAGGCCAAGGCCAACCAGGGGCAGCCGCCGCAGGAGCCCCGTCGGCCCTAATCGAGCGCAACTTGCAACAAAGCCTACCCACTAGGTGAATCGCCGCGTCCAACGGCGGTTCACTTTTAGACGAGACTGATCGAGCGCATGGCGAAGAACTAGCGTCATCATGCCCCACCGGATGATGGAGGCGGAGGGATCGGCGAACGCTTGAGGAGCGCAGGGCCGCTTCGGCCCAAGCGACGAAACTTTTGCCGTCCCGCAGCCGATGCGCCATCGAGAAGCGGGCAAAGCTATCCATGCGCTTTTTTGCTGACGTCGGCGGAGGGAAACGCCAAGGGTTTCCCGCGCCGACAGGCATCGCATCCGACGATGCTGGCTGTACGCCGACAAAGCGAGCCGCGGAAACCCTAGGCTCGGGCTCCGGCAACTGGCTGGCCCGGTCGATCATTGAGCCACCACCAGATAGATCTCTTCTGTCCCCGCGATAACCGTTCGCAGGCGGTCTTCCCACTCCGGACGATCGTAGTTGATCAATCGATCGTCGCGAAACTGCAGCACGCGGTAGACGTTGCTGTGGCGTTCACGGGGCTTGAGTACGTAGTGAGAATCGGTGTCTCGGTAACCGGAAGGCAGAGTTTGGAGCATAGCGGCATAATCCTCCGAGACCGGATACGGCTTCAACTCATGATCCGGGATGGCGGCCGAGACCTCGGCAGTCGTCATGCCATTCTCAAGGGGCCAAGCAAGGGCTTGTCGGGCGTCGCTAATCTCGCGGAGGCGACGCACGGCCGGGTGCGGGATCCGCCACGTGAATCGGACATAGTCTGCTCCCACACCCGCAACGAAATACAGGAGCAGAATAGACCCGAGGAGCGCCGGGGCGCTTCGCAGGGCGGCAATAGCCCGACTCGCCACACTCGCGGGTGCCTTGCCAATGGAGCGGATCGCCGCCTGACCCGCCCACCCGACAAGCGAGATCGCGGCGGCAATGGCAACAACCATGGTGGCGTAGGCCAAGGCCAGATCAATCGCATTGTGAAGGCGCCGATACGCCCTCCACGAAACAGCAGCCTCCTCATACTCTTTCCAGGATAAATCTTCGCTGTTGACCCCGGGCGGAAGCCTTGAATCGAGATAGGACCATGGAAAGGAGGTGGCGATAGCGTGCCAATACCACACCACGCCGAGCAACACAGCGGCCGTGACGAGCCCTACCGAACACCATTTCAGTCTCATGGTGAATCCCCCGAACTGCCCGTGGACAAAATCACCCCCGATTCTCTGGATCGATGATAGCCCACCCGGTCGTCCGCAGGAAACTTCGCAGCTTTCCTGAGCACCCGCAGCCGGCGGCCGTCGTCGCTGCGCAGCCCAAGCGGGCCGACCCAGTCGCTGCCGCCGCCGGCGGGATAGGACAAGCTTTTCAAAGGTCACTGCTCCGGCGGCCCCTGCCGCTGCTGAGCTCATTCGTTCGGCGATTGGATTGGCTGCTAATGCTAGGCCGCCCGGAGGTTTTCCGTCTCCGTGCCTAGCCTGTAAACTAGGGTCTTTGGCTCCCCGTCCATCAAGGAGAATGCGCGTGACCGTTCGCATGAGTTCATTAGGCATCGATCGCCTGAGCGTGCGCGATCGTCTCGATCTCATTGAGCAGATCTGGGATAGCCTGCCGGATCAGGTCGAACCCCAGGATATTCCTGATTGGCACGTTGCGGAGCTTGCCAAACGCCGCGCTAGTGCCGCAGAATCCCCCGGCGTCGGCAAGCCGTGGCGGGAAGTGCTGGACCGGCTTGAAGGTGGTTCGTGAGCCTGCCGGTAATCCTGCGGCACGAAGCAGAGGTCGATGTCCAGGAGGCCCGCGATCAGCTTGAGGCAGTTCGTGTTGGCCTCGGAGCTCAGGTCCTTGCCCGTGTTCGGGAAGTGCTTGCACGCATCGAGAAGATGCCAGAGTTGCATGGCAAGGTTTGGCAAGATGTGCGTGCCGCAAGGCTGAAGCAGTTCCGCTATATCGTCTACTTCATCGTGCTCGCAGATCGTGTCGAGGTGCTGGCTGTCCTCCACGGCGCTCGGGATCCCTCTTCCTGGCAATCTCGCGGATAAACTTCTGGTGCTTGGCGAACTAGGCGTTGGAGCAGACTCGCAATAGCGTCCTGCGGTATGGTGAGTCTGGTGGCCGCGAGCTGCTCAACTTTCCCGTTCGGCCCCGGGCACGCCGACGGGATCAGGCACGCGGATTTGGATGCGGGCGAGCGGATCCTGAAGGACCTGATCTACGAGTGCCAACAGAGCCTTGAGGGCATCGAGCACGCCAAACTCGATCTGGACGCTCGCAGTTGGGCGCGGGGGCAGGGGTTGAGGGAGTGACTCGGTTTCACCGCGACCCCTGACATCTAAGAAAAAGCGGCACAGGGTTTCACCCCCATGCCGCTCTCTCTTCAGCCCGTCCACGCCCGACACGCCGCCCGATAGCCACATGACGAGCAGGACATGACAGACGGGGCCGGATAGAACACCCCCGACTCGATAGCCCGCCAGACCCGCTCCACGCCGGCCAACGTGCGTTTCACGGCGGCATGCTCGACCTCGCGGACATGCTCCTCGATGACCGGCTCCTTGGTCTTC
>CAISJI010000057.1 GCA_903885565.1 uncultured Planctomycetaceae bacterium | reverse complement strand
GTGCGTGAGGCGATGCTGCAGGAAGACACCTTCTTCGCCGGAAAACGCTGGGCCGATACCGCCGACGCCGAGGAATTGCCCCCACGCTTTGGCGGCCGGGCGGAGGGCACCCGGCTGATCGACCACCGGCATCTGGTGGTGGCCGTGGAGCCAGCCCGGGCGTTTGCCGCCATCGAGCGGATCGGCGGGAAGCATGGCTGGTATGCGCAGAACTGGCTCTGGACGATCCGCGGTTGGATGGATCAGGCGATCGGAGGGCCGGGGATGGCCCGCGGACGCCGCGATCCGCAGCACCTCAGCGCCGGCGACACGCTCGATTGCTGGCGGGTGGAGGTGTGCGATCCACCCCGTCGCCTCCGGCTGGCAGCCGAGATGAAGCTGCCGGGCAGAGGCTGGCTCGAGTTTGAAGTGGTGCCCCGCGATGGCGATGTGACGATCCATCAGACCGCGGTGTTTGACCCCAAGGGGCTCGGGGGCTTGGCCTACTGGTACTGCATCTGGCCGCTGCACGAAGTGGTGTTTCGGCAGATGCTCTCCGGCATCGCCAAGGCGGCCGTGCGGGGCTAGCTGGCTGTGGCGACTACAGAACCTCGGCCGGACGCTGCACGCACTCCCGGCCGGCATCCTCGCATTCCAGTTGGATCGTGGTGTGGGCCACGCCAAACCGACTGCGCAGGTCGGCGGAGGCCTGCGCGAGCACGCCCTCGTGCTGGCGAGTTTCGGGAACCACCAGATGCACTGTCAGGGAGATCTCTGAAGTGCTGGCGTTCCACACATGCAGGTCGTGCACCTCGCTCACGCCGGGAATGCCCGCCAGCAGATCGGTGACTGCCTGCGGATCGATGCCGCGTGGCACGGCGTCGAGCGCCAAGTCGAGGCTCTCCCGGAACAGTCCCCAGGTGCCGACCACGATCGCCAGCGTGATCGCGATGCTCACCAGCGGATCGATCCAGTTCCAGCCGGTGGCGGCAATGGCGATTCCCGCCACCACCACTCCGGCCGATACCGCCGCATCGGCAGCCATGTGCAGGTAGGCACCCCGCACATTCGCGTCGCGGCCAGCCCCCCGCATGAAGAGCATGGCGGTGAGGCCGTTGATGAGCACCCCGATGGCCGCCACCGCGATCACGGTGGGCCCTGCGACTGCAGCCGGCTCCCGCAGCCGATGAACCGCCTCCCAGAGAATCGCCCCGCAGGCGGTGAGCAGCAACACCGCATTGGCCAGCGCGGCATAGATCGTAGCGCGGCGATAGCCCCAGGTGTAGCGCTGTGTCGGCGGGCGGCGGGCCAGATGGCTTGCCCCCCAGGCCAACAACAACCCCACCACGTCGCCGGCGTTGTGGCCGGCATCGGCCACCAGTGCCAGCGACCCGGCCAGCACACCGCAGGCGATCTCCACGATCACAAAGGCCGCGTTGAGGCCGACTCCGACGAACATCGCCCTGTCAAAATCGGCCGGCACGACGCCGTGGGCGTGGCAGTGGCCGTGCCCATCACAATGGGAGCCGGCAGACGCGTGGCTATGGTCACTGGTCACAACTGACTCTCCGGACGAACCCGCCAAACCAGCGGGACGGCTGCTGCATGTGATACATTTTTGAACGGGCCAGCCGCGTGGTGATCATACGCCAAGCGGCTGGGCCAGTGGCAGTCGCAGACCGACGGGGGCCGCGGATGGCTTTTTCCCCGGCCGTTGGCAGCCAGGAAAATCGGGGTCAATTCGTCACACGAGGACCGAGGCTATGGAACCGATGCGGGTGGCCGTGATTGGCCGAACGGGGCGGGGCGACTGGGGGCATGCGCTCGATGAACTGTGGCTGACGGTTCCCGGCACACAGTTGGTGGCCGTGGCTGACGAAACCCAAGAAGGCCTGGCAGCTGCCGTACCACGGCTGAAGCTCGATCGAGCCCCTCTGGGCGCCACCTATCAGGACTGGCGCCGCATGCTGGCGGAGCAGAAGCCTGACATCGTGTCGATCTGCATGCGCCACATCGACTGCCATGCCGAGATGGCGATCGCGGCAGCGGAAGCGGGGGTCAAGGGCATCTTTATGGAGAAGCCGTTTGTCCGGTCTCTCGCCGAGGCGGATGCGGTGATCGATGCCTGCCGGAAAGCCGATGCCAAGCTCGCGCTCGCCTTTGTCAATCGCCACAGCCCCGCCTATGCCGCCGCACGCGATCTGGTTGAGGCGGGTCGGATCGGACGGCTGCTGGAGCTGCGCGGTCGCGGGAAGGAAGACGTCCGGGGAGGCGGCGAGGATCTGTGGGTGCTGGGATGCCACATTCTCGACATGATGGCCGATCTGGGCGGCGCGCCTCAGTGGTGCCAGGCGTTGGTCACGCAGGCGGGCCGGCCCATCACCAAGGCAGATGCCGTCGCAGGCCCGGAGGGGATCGGCCTGATCGCCGGCGACAGCGTGAACGCCATGTTCGGCTTTGCGGATGGTCCGCTGGGATTTTTTTCCAGCGTGCGCGATGCGGGCCTCAAGCAGCCCAATTTCGGCCTCACGCTTGCCGGCACGAAAGGGGCGATCCACATCCGGCCCGACAACGTGCCGCACGCCTACCTCCGGGAGGCACCTCTCTGGCGGACAGACAAGGACTTCCCCTGGAAGCCGATCGGGCCCGACGGGGTGGGGGGTGAGATTCCCTCAGGCGACGTCGACCGGGCCGCAGAGCGGGCGGGCTGGGCCCGCCGCGCCGCACTCGATCTGATCGACTCCATTCGCGAGGACCGCGAGCCTGCCACGGGCATGTACGCCGGGCGAACCACCATTGAGATGACCACGGCCATCAACGCCTCGTCGCTGGCTGCCGGGCGCTTGGACTGGCCTCTGGAGAAGAAACTCGCCTCCCGGGAGAATCCCCTGGCATGACGTTCTATCTGTTCCCGGCAGCGGGCCGCCTGTCGCTCGGCCGACTCCTGGTGGGTCTGGTCTGCTGCCTCTGCTGGGCCCAACCCGGCCAGTCGGCGCCGCCCAATGTGCTGGTGATCCTGGCCGACGACGCCGGCTGGGGTGATTTTTCCTTTGTCGGCAACACCAATCTGGCCACGCCGGCAATCGATTCACTCGCCCGGGGCGGGGCCACGCTCTCCCGATTTTTTGTGCAGCCGGTATGCGCGCCGACGAGGGCCGAATTCCTCACCGGCCGCTACCATCCGCGCAGTGGCGTGCGGGGGGTCTCCCTGGGATTGGAACGGATGGCGGCGGACGAGCGCACCGTGGCGGATATGTTTCAAAGTTCTGGCTATACGACCGGCTGTTTTGGCAAGTGGCACAACGGCACGCAGTGGCCCTACCATCCCCGGGCCCGCGGCTTTGCCACGTTCGTCGGCTTCACGGAGGGGCACTGGGGAACCTACTTCAATCCGCTGCTTGAATTCGATGGCGAACTCCTCCGCGACCACGGCTACATCGCCGATCGCATCACCGACCATGCCCTGACTTTCATCGATCACTCCTGCACGCAGGCCGCCCCGGCCCCCTTCTTCTGCTTCGTGTCGCTCAACACGCCACACTCTCCCCTGGCCGTTCCCGACGCCGAGTGGGAGCGGTTTTGCGCGCGTCCCATTCCCCTCCGCGGCCCCTTGGGCGCTGATGAGAATCTGGAGTTCACCCGCGCCGTACTGGCGATGATGGAGAATCTTGATCACAACGTCGGCCGATTGCTGGCGGCGTTGGATCGGCTTGAGATTGCCAACGATACGATCGTGCTCTTCTTCTCCGACAATGGCCCCAACAGCGATCGCTGGTGCGGCGGCCTCCGGGGCCGCAAGAGCTCCACCGACGAAGGGGGTGTGCGTTCGGTGTGCTGTCTGCGTTGGCCGGGCCACATTCCCGCAGGGCGGGAGGTGCGCCAACCGACCGGGGCGATCGATCTGCTGCCGTCGCTGGCGTCACTGGCCAAGGTCCCGCTGCCCTCCGGAAAACCGCTCGACGGGCTCAACCTCGCACCGCTGCTGACGCTTGATGGCGACAGTGCCGCCACAGCGCGGCTGGCCGCCGCGAGGCCGCTGTTCGCCACCCATGCCGGGAAGATCAGCGTGCGCACGGCGGACCACCGGCTCGACGCCGAAGGCCGGCTCTACGCAATCGAGACCGATCCCGGCCAGACAATCGACCGCTCCGCCGCCGAACCGGAGGTGGCCGCCCAGCTGCGGGCTCTGGCGACCGGGTGGCGGGCAGAAGTGTTGGAAGGGGCGCCGCCACGGAAAGAGGAACGATTTTCGGTCGGCTACCCGGCCTGGCCTGCAGCGGAACTTCCGGCCCGCGATGGGCTGCCGCAGGGGGGCTTGAAGCGCAGCGCCAAGGCGCCCAACAGTTCCTATTTCACCAACTGGAAGACCGAGACAGACGCGGCGACCTGGGCTATTGATGTGCACTCGGCTGGCCGCTACGAAGCCTGCGTCTGGTACACCTGCCCCGCCACGGATGCCGGGTCGATTGTGGAACTGGTGGCCGAATCGGCTGCTGAGGGCATGCCGGCGGCGCCGCTTTCCCGCAGTCGGCCGACGCCTGTGCCGGCTTGGGATCCTCCACTCAACAGCGGCGAGGATCGGGTGGAACGGGTGGGCGAAAGCTTTGAGAAAGATTTCCGGCCTCTCTCCCTTGGAGAGCTCAACCTGCCAGCGGGCCCTTGCAGGCTCAGGCTTCAAGCGACAGCGGTGGCCGGAACGTGTGTGGCTGATGTCCGCCGGATCGTGCTGACGCTGCTCGAGCCGGCGGCAGCGCCGGCGCGCTGATGGGGAGCCGTGGGGAGGCCTGCCCGTTCTCCTCTCTCTGCCCTTTGCTGGCCGACGGATGCCCACGACCATCCGTGTCGCAGGCACCCGCGGCCTTGAACCAGTCCTTCAAAAGCCATGCCCGGGAGAAGGACCCTCGGCAGCATCCGTGCTGGCGGGTTCCGATCCGTGGCGCTTGTGATTCCTGAGCGGATGAGACCGACAGGGCAAACGGTTCCTCTCCCCCGGGCACGGCCAATTGACGGGTCCGAATCTGTTTTTCAGGCGGTCAACTCGTCGATGCGGCGACGAAAGTCGGGCATCTCGTTCGACACACAGGCATGCCATGCCGCCGGTTGCCAGAGTTCCACGCATACCGCGGCCCCCACGACCAGCACCTCGCCCCCCGCGTCCACTCCCAGAAAATCGCGAAAGCCCTCGGGCACCACCAGTCGATCGCGCCCGGCGAGCGTCACCACTTTGTGGCGGGTGGAGAGCAAGCGTCCGACATCCTGCAACTGCCCCACCCGTTGCGTCAGCAGGCCGGCCTGCAGTTTGGTGCGCAGCACCTCGACAGCGGCGTCGATCCGCGGTTTCCAGATCGTCGCTGGCCAGAGCGAAAGGCACCCTGAACGTTCCTTTGCCAGCACCAATTTTCCGCCGGAAGCCAGCAGCGGAACGGCGAGTTCCGGCGGCAGAGAGAGCCGATGCCGATCGTCCAGCGTGCGGACGAACTCGCCGATCAGTAGGTCTCCGGCAGCGCTCATTGAGTCTGTTCACTGTTTGACCGAACTCCGCGGTCCACACCCGCTGGCAAACGCCTGCGGCCAATCCCTTGAATGGGCTAAAAACCCACGAAAAACCTCTCATGGCCCAATTGATTGGGCCATAAACCCACGGCCGAGAAGTTTACAGGGCGGAGGTGAAAGTTCAAGTGGACGCCTGGTGGCTGGCAGGAAGCGGCCGGAAGAGCCCGTTTAAGGGCGGACGCCGGCGCCCCGCACCATTCAACCGGCCGCCTGGAGGGCGGCCTAGCAGATGCGACCGGAGGGTCCCAAGCGAAAACGGGAAGGATGCCCGTGTTTCGCGTAAAACCGCAGGCGGCCTCACGGATGCGACCGGAGGGTCGCCAAGCGAAAACGGGCAGGATGCCCCAGTTCACCGGCGCCCCGCACCATTCAACCGGCCGCCTGGAGGGCGGCCTAGCAGAAGCGACCGGAGGGTCGCCAAGCGAAAACGGGCAGGAGGCCCCAG
>CAISJI010000056.1 GCA_903885565.1 uncultured Planctomycetaceae bacterium | reverse complement strand
GCCTTGATCTGGTCGTACTGCCCGGAAAGGCCCCGGGCGGCTTCCTGGAGTCGCTCTCGGTAGATCTGCATGGTGTTCGCGAACAAGCCGAGCGAGTTCTGCTGGAGGAGCCGAATCCCAGCCTCCGGAAACGGCAATGTGACCGTGCGCCAGTAACCCGATGCTTCCGAGCGAACGGCAGCCACGGCACGGTACGCCGGATTTTTCGTGTCGAGGATGAATTTGCTGGCCGAAAGAAGTTCACGGTCGGCCTGAAACGCCCTGGCCGCCGTCGTACGCTGCTCCGGGGCAAGCGTTTTTTTCACTCCCATCCACGTGAACGAGAGCTTCACGGCAGCCATGGTGTTGCGGAGCCTGCTGGCGGCGTTGGGGGAGGTTTGCGTGATTGGCTGTTGGACCTCATGCTGTCGTCCATGCGGGGAAATCTGCGGGACGGTTTCGGAGGATGTGGTCGTTGCTGTACTCATGAAATACCAGGATCCTTATGGAGTAGGGTGTGCAAAACGAGTGCGGCCGGGCCTCCGCGGTGATGGTTGGAAGCCATCCAGCCACAAGCAGGCCGACCGCTTACGCACGAAAAGGAAGACGAGCGATGATCAACCGCGGTGCCGTTGTGATCAGATACCGGGAGGCGTTTCGCGATTGGCTACGCTCGATCGGTGTGAAAGAGGAGGAGTTCGAAGATCACGGTGACAAGTCGGTGTATCTGGTGGGGGTGTGCGAGTACCCGGAAGACGAGGAAGAGGTCCTCCAGGACTCGTCCGCAGCGATCTTCTATGAGGAGGTGTCGGCGTGGCATCTGGACTCGGAGCAGTACCCCGATTTCAATGACTTCGCACTCTTTCAGTCGTGGTTCGAGACGGAGTATTTTGACATGGTCTCGGACACCCTCGATGAACCACTGAAGAAGAGCGAGTAAGCCGTTGTTGCCAACTGACTTCAAGCTCGCGCTGGTCGTCGAGCCAGACTTCGCCGTGCTTCGTGAACTAGCCGGCACAATCTGGCGGCAGCACTACACGGGGATCGTTTCAGCTGCTCAGATCAACTACATGCTCGCCGCCCGTTTCAACGACGAGTCCCTGCGGGAGTACCTTCAGCGGGCCGACAAGTGGCTCGAACTCCTGTGGGGCTCGGGCACGCCTGTTGGCTACTGCGCGTGCGAACTTGCGGATATGGGCGGCAACGATTCCAGTCCACCCGCCATGAAACTGGGGCAACTCTACGTGCTGGACTCCCACCGCGGCATGGGGCTGGGAAGATTCATGCTGGGGCACATCGAAACCCGTGCGCGTCGGCTGGGCAGACATGTGCTCTGGCTGCAGGTCAACAAGCTGAACACGGAAGCGATCGGGTTCTACAGGTCAGCTGGCTTTGAGGTGGCCCGGGAGGCCGTGTTCGAGATCGGCGGAGGCTTCGTGATGGACGACTACGTGATGCAGAAGACGCTCTGAACGAGGAGCCGCTCAATTCAACCCCGGTTCTCGCACCACTCTCCGCACCCGACCGCCAGCCCGCTCCTGCTCCCGCGAATACACCCCCGCCCGATCCGCCGACAAACACCGACCGGATGCCCACTGGCGTAACCCTTCGATCTTGTCGCCCGCAGTGACAGCCACGGGCACGACGTTCTGCGCGGCCTGAACCAAGGGAACGTCCAACACAGAAGCCAGCCTGCAGCACGACTTGATCTCAGCCCCGGTCCAGTTGGTGTCATCCGGCCGGGCCTGCTTCGCG
>CAISJI010000055.1 GCA_903885565.1 uncultured Planctomycetaceae bacterium | reverse complement strand
GCGTCGGCATCTCGAATGGCTGCCGCGACCGATTCGCGGGTGACCGGAAAGGGCTCGTGGTGGATCGATTCCTGCGGGATCACAGCCCGGCTGGCGATTTTCTGCAGCTGGGTGTCGCTGAGATCTGGCAGGCCGATTTCCGCGAGCGTTACCGGCAGGCCGACAGCTGTGCAGAAGTCGAGAACGGCATCCACTTCCGTCTGGGGAGCCCCTTCCAGCACAAGTTGCACGAGCGTGCCGAAGGCGACCTTCTCGCCATGGAGGAAGTGGTGGGTTTCGGGAGCGACCGTCAGGCCGTTGTGGATGGCATGTGCCGCCGCCAGACCGGCCGACTCAAACCCCAGCCCCGAGAGGAGCGTGTTGGCCTCCACGATCCGCTCAAACTCGGGCGACGGCTCTTTCGCATCGTGGGACGCAAGCGCCGCCGATCCGTCGGCAATGAGCGTCTTCCAGCAGAGTTCGGCCAGAGCCTGCGCGGCGAGGGTGGTTGTGCCGCCGCGGCAGTTGGGAGCGCCAGAACGCTGGCAGGCTCGCGCTTCAAAGAATGTGGAAAGAGCATCCCCCATGCCGGCCAGAAGAAATCGCCGGGGTGCCTCGAGGATCACATTAGTGTCGACGAGCACCAGTGCCGGACTGCTCCGGTGCCAGTCGCTCCGCAGGCAGACGCCATCATCGGTATAGATAACAGAGAGCGCGCTGGTGGGGGCGTCGGTCGAGGCGATCGTGGGGCAGACCACCACCGGCAGGCCCAGTTTCTCCGCCGCGGCCTTGGCGGTATCGACCGCCTTGCCACCTCCCAGGCCGAGCACCGTGCGGGCACCGAGCGCATGGCCAGCAGCCGCCACCCGGGCAATCTCAGAATCGGAGCACTCGCCGGAAAAAATGATCAGGCTGTGGGCGAGCCCAGCGGCAGAAAATGTGGCGGCGAGCATGCCGCCAAGCTGCTGCCCGGATGAGCGGCCGGCAAGGACCAGCACCGGGCCCTTCAGCCCCAGCTTCGATAGCGTTTGCCCGAGCGTGGCCGTGGCGCCCGGCTCCTGGACATAGAGAGATGGGCAGGCGAATGACTTGGCCATGAAAACATGCTCCGCAGGATTCGGTTCGCCACCTACCCCAGCACCTGATGAATCACCTGCCCGTGGACATCGGTCAGCCGACGCTCGATACCGTTGTGATAGAAGGAGAGCCGGGTGTGATCGAGCCCCAACAGGTGCAGGATCGTGGCATGCAGATCGTACACGCTGCAGACATTCTCCACCGCCCGGTGGCCGAAGGAATCGGTCGCGCCGTGATGGTGTGCCCGCCTCACCCCCGCACCGGCCAAAAAAATAGTGAACCCGGCTGGATTGTGATCGCGGCCGCTGGCTCCCTTCTGGAATGTTGGCATCCGGCCGAATTCCGTGACGAAGGCGACGAGCGTGTCGTCGAGCAGTCCGCGCTGCTTGAGATCCCGGAGGAGTCCGGCCACGGGCTGATCGAGGATGGGGGCATGGATGGAGTATTGCTGCACCAGCGACCGGTGGCCGTCCCAGTTGCCCACCCCCTCCCCCATCGCATAGGAGCCGTTGAACAGCTGCACAAACCGCACTCCCTGCTCCAAAAGCCGGCGGGCGAGAATGCAGTTGCGGGCAAACCGCGCCTTGGTGGGATTGGTGGCATCGTCGGCGCCATAGAGCGCAAGCGTAGCAGGCGATTCCGCTGACAGATCGGCCACGGCTGGGGCGGCGAGCTGCATTCTGGCTGCCAGTTCGTAGCTGGCGATGCGAGCCGCCAGTTCGGTGTCGCCAGGATGCCGCTGGAGGTGGTCGTCGTTGAGGCGGGCCAGGAAGGCACGCGTGGCCCGGTCGTTCTCAGGCGAGAGCGTGGCGGGCCGGGCGAGGTTGGGGATCGGCTTGTCGGCGGACAGGGGCGTGCCCTGGAACACGGCGGGGAGAAAGGCCGCCGCCCACTGCCGCGGCCCCACCTGCGGCACCCCGCGCGGATCGGGGATCGCCACGAATGCAGGGAGATCGTCGCACTCGCTGCCGAGGGCATAGCTCACCCACGCTCCCATGCTGGGGAAGCCGTCGAGCGTGAAGCCCGTAGCCATCTGATTTTCCCCCGGGCCGTGCGTGTTGCTCTTGGCCGTCATCGAGTGGATGAAGCACATCTCATCAGCGAGCGCTCCCAAGTGCGGCAGCAGATCGCTCGTCATCGTGCCGCTCTCTCCGCGGGGACGAAATTCCCACTGCGGGCGGATGAGATTGCCGTTCTCCCCCTGAAACGTGATCAGCTTCTCCCCGATGTCAGGCATCGGCGTATCGTGCCGGCGGATCAGCTCCGGCTTGTAGTCGAAGGTGTCGATGTGGGAAAGCGCACCGGAGCAGAAGATGACCAGCACCCGCGATGCCCGTGGGGGAAAGTGCGGGGGGCGGGCGTGGCAGGGGCGGGCCGGATCGATCAGCGGTCGGAGTGGGCCGGCGGGGGGCGGGGAGGCACCGAGCAGGTTGTTTCCGCCGAGCAGCGCCGCCAAGGCCACGCCGCCGAGCCCGGTGGCACTACCGGCGAGGAAATCGCGGCGGTCGAGCAGTTGGCGACCGGCGAATGAGAGGTGGGGGGCCATGGTGTTCGTGCTGACTCCAGTTATCGGAGCATGATGAATTCGTTGGCGTTGTAGAGCGCCCGGCAGAGGCTCGGCAGCCCGTGCTCGGTAATCAGCCGGCTGCCGGCGGCGATCTCGTCAGCGGTGGCCTCGCGACCGAAGGCCAGCAGAACTCCGCGGCGCACCTGCGCTGCGCTATCGGCGCCCGCTTCCCGTTCGATGCGCTTGGCACATCGGTCGGCCTGATCGAGAAGAAACTCGCCATTGAGCAGATTGAGGGCCTGCAGCGGCGTGGTGCTGCTGGTTCGTTTGGGCTGGACCTGCCCGGCATCGGGGCAGTCAAACGGGCCAAAGAAGGTGTCGAGTTCCGAGCGGGGCTTGCTTTGGTAGACCATCCGCCGGAAGTCGTCGGAACTGAATGAGGTTTTGGTGGCATAGACCTTTACATAGTTGGTGTTCGATTCAAACAGGTCGAATCCCGGCCCTCCCATCTGCGGGTTGAGGCTCCCGCTCACAGCCAGAATGGCGTCGCGCAGGGCTTCCGCCTCCAGCCGCCGGGGCGGATACCGCCAGAGCAGACGGGCCTGGGCATCGACGGCGATCGCCTCCGGCCGGAGATCACTCGCCTGCCGGTAGGCCCGGCTGGTGACGATGAGCCGATGGAGAGATTTGAGACTCCAGCCACGCTCAATCAGTTCGCTGGCGAGCCAGTCGAGCAGTTCGGGATGGGACGGCCGGCCGCCGTTGAGCCCCAGATCGCTGGGCGTATCGACCAGCCCCGTGCCGAAGTGATAGTGCCAAATCCGGTTGACGATGACGCGGGCCGAAAGAGGATGCTGCGGGGAGGTGATCCAGTCAGCCAGGGCCCGGCGGCGGTCCCGTTCCGGGCTGGTTTCGGGAAGGTGCCACTGCGGCCCCAGTCCCGCCACGCCTCCCGGAGCCACCTCTTCGCGCGGCTGGAGGGGATCGCCGCGGAAGAGCCGGTGGGTCGGGGCGGGGTCCACAAATGTGCCGGCATAGCCGAGCCTTGGTTTGGCAAGCGCGGCCAGTTCGGCTTTGAGTGTCGTGATTCTGGCGAGGAGATCCGCAGCCGGCGGTGGAAGTGCCGGGGAATCGGCGTGCGCCTGTGGCGAGCCTGCGGGGGATCGATCCCAGTCTCCCGCCACGATCTGCCAACTGATGCCATCGGCGGAGATGGCAACGCTGTAGTGCGTGGCCAGCCGATCTGAAAACTGGGGGGTGAGGCTGCGATCGCGGCTCCACTCGATCCGCTCGATCGATTCGAGTTCCGGCAGTTTCAACTCCACCCAGCCAGTGCCCGCGGTGCTTGAGATCCAGGAGTGTTCGTTGCCATAGAGCCCGTCGTTGATGTGGTCGAGCCGGTGGATCGGAACGCCGGCCAGATCGCCCGAGGAGGTGACGGTGGCTTCTCTGGCGGCGTTGCGGCCAGCGGTTGTCCAGATCTCCAGTTCGTCGAGACACGGCTCGGCACCGGTGGTGGCGAGCACGGAGAACCGGACATGCCTCGCTGTCAGACCGGGGAGGCGGTCGATGTTTCTTTCGGCAGTTACCGCCGGCCTCAGGTGCGGAATACCGGCGGCTTCCAGCTCGGTAGAAATCTCCTCCCGGCGCCGCCGCTTCGCTTGGGGCAATGAGCCCCCGATCTGGCGATCGCCATGCCGCACTCCGGCGAATACCGCCTTGATGGCGTAGTAATCGCGCTGCGAGATGGGATCGAACTTGTGATCGTGGCAGCGGGCGCAGCCGATGGTCATCCCCAGAAACGCCGAGCCAGCCGTGCTCACCATGTCGTGGAGTTCATCGGCCCGTTGATTGGCCGTGAGGACCGGATCGGGAGAGGTCACCCGGTCTGTGGCGCCCCCCACCAGAAATCCCGTGGCGGCATCGGCGCCACAGGTATCGCCGCAGATCTGTTCCCGGATGAACTGGTCGTAGGGCTTGTCGGCATTGAACGACTCGATCACCCAGTCGCGGTAGGGCCAGGCATTGGGACGGGCCGAGTTGACCTCGAAGCCATCGCTCTCGGCAAACCGCACCACATCGAGCCAGTGTCGGGCCCAGCGCTCGCCATACTGCGGAGAGGCAAGCAGCGTGTCGACCACGCGGGAAAAGGGTTCGTCAGTACCGCCGGCAGTTCGGCAGGCCTCCGTGAACGTGGCCAACTCCTCTGGCGTGGGAGGCAGGCCGACGAGATCGAACATCACTCGACGGAGCAATGTCCCCGGCTTGGCCTCCGGATTGAATACCAGTCCCTGCTCAGTGAGCTTCTCGGCGAGGAAGGCATCGACCGGGTGGATGCCCTCCGGGCCAGCCGGCACGGCGGGACGTGTGAGCGGCTGAAATGCCCAATGACGCTCACGGCTCTGCGGCGGGGTGGTCGCCGGAGTGAACAGGGTGTCTGGCAGGGCAGCCATCGATCCGGGCCAGACGGCCCCCGTTTCAATCCACTGCCTCAGCAGAAGTTGTTCCGCAGCAGCCAGCGGCGGGCCGTCGGCCGGCATCCGGCCTGCGGCATCAGCCGAGGAGATCCGTTGGAACAGGGGGCTTGCCTCCGCTTGGTTCGGCAGGATGGCTGCTGCGCCGGAATCGCCACCGGCAAAGGCCCCTGCGCGGGTATCAATCCGATATCCGCTCTCGGCCCGGCTTGGGCCATGGCAGGTGCCGCAGCGCGCCGCCAGGAGTGGGGCGATCTGATCGGTAAACAGCGCCGTCGCGGCGGGCTCATCAGCCGCACAGAGAGCCGGCAGATGGCTCGCCAGGATCACGGCGGCCAGGATCGTACACCGCGTCTGTCGCAAAAAATGCCTGAAGAATTTCATACAGGCCTCGGGGATGGCCGACCGTTCAGGCTTCGGCAGAGGATCGCACCTGCTGCTTGAGTTCGGCCAGTTCCAATTCCAGCAGTTCCACCCGTTGCACCAGATCGGCCAGCGCATCCGGGGCCAGTGGGGCGCGGGAGTGTGGGACGCTTGTTGATGATTTTTCTTCGCCCGTTCCCTGGCCGACCGCTGCGGCCTCCAGCGCCACTCCCACCTTGGCCTTCACCTTTTCCAGCTTTTCTGGAGGCAACATGCCATGGGTGAGGATCCTTCCCCGGCCCGGCGGGGAAAGCCAGACCACCAGTCCGCGGGCGGCAAGGGCGTCGAGATGGGTGCGAAGCGTCGTGAGATCGGCGATGGGATCCATCCGACTGGCCCGACCGCGGAGATCTCCCTCGCTCTGTTCCCCCCGCAGCAGGAGTTCGGCGAGGATCGACACCTCCTCCTTCCCGGCAGCAAACCATTCATAGGCATGGTGCCGGTAGCGGGGCACCCGGCCGCTGCCAAAGATCTCCGACACCACCCCGCACTCCCGCAGGCTCTCCAGCGCCCGCCCGACCGAGTCTTCATCCACCGTCATCAGCGGGTCGCGGTTGCTCTTTTGGTTTGACCCTGTCACGAGCGCCGTCAGCGACAGCGGATACTGATCGGGAGTGGTTTTGGCCTTCTCAATCAACACCCCGAGCACCCGCCGCTCGATCGCATCGAGGGGACGGACGCGGGAGCCGGGGGATGGTTCTGAGCTGTTCTCCATGACGGGGGCACTTTCACTTCGGGGAGACTGGGGCCGCACTGTGGAGTGGACACCCGTCGGGATTGAACAGGCAGTTTGATTCCTGGCCGCGGGCGGCCAC
The DNA here is from genome assembly GCA_903885565.1 of uncultured Planctomycetaceae bacterium. Taxonomy (GTDB): domain Bacteria; phylum Planctomycetota; class Planctomycetia; order Pirellulales; family UBA1268; genus CAISJI01. The sequence goes on along the minus strand of CAISJI010000055.1, from coordinate 124,041 downwards.
AAAAGCGACGAGATCGAGCACCTCGTCGCGGGTGAGCTTGTCGAGCAAACCCTTGGGCATGATCGACACCGGCGAGGTGCTGCGGCCTTCGATATCGCTCTTCTTGATCCGCAGCGGCTCGGCCTTCGCCACCGGGTTTTCCACGATCGCCACCTCGGTCGGTGTTTCCTCCACGACGAGGCCCGTGATCGATCGGCCATCGTCGGTGACGAGCGTGGTGGAGCGATATTTCTCGTCGATCTTGAGCGACGGTTCGAGGATGTGCCGGGTGATCTCCAGCGGCGTCATCTTGGCCTCGAGCTGTGCCAGTTCCGGACCGAAGGCGTTGCCGGCGTCCCCCAGTTTGTGGCAGGAAACGCAGCTGGCGGTACGGAAGAGTTCCCGGCCGTGCACAAACGAGCGGCCCTTTTCCAGGCCCGTGACACTTCCCTCCAGATCAGCCAGCGTCCATTCCGTGCGTGGCCGACGATCCTTGAGGAGCGCATCCTGAATTGGGAGCGGATGGGCGGCGAGATAGCCGGCCGGATCGGCCAGATAGGCCTCCAGATCGTCCACCACATACATCGCTCCGAACATGCGCCGCCAGTGGCCGGGGTAGGTGCAGACATAGGGATAGACGCCAGGCTCCGTGGGCACACTGAACGTCACCCGCTGGGTGGCCTGCGGTTGCATCAGCGTGCTGGCTGCCAGCACATGTGGCGACTGGGGCACAAACGACTGCTTGGCGAAGGCCGGATTCTGGGAACTCGTTTCGGCCAGCTCGCCGAGTTCCTGCATCGTGCCGGGGCGGGCGATCACGAAGTTGTGCGGCATAACGTCAGAGTTGTGCAGCACAAAGAGCACCGGCTTGCCGGCCTGCACCGCAAGGGTTTCCTTGTCGTAGGCCATCCGTTCATACACCGTGCCGATGCGCACCACGCGCACGCCCAGATCGGCCAGGATCGTGCGCTGCGCCTTCCCCTCGGCCGCCGGCAGGAGTGTGGTGAGGTTTTCGGCAAACTGCCAGGCCGCCAGACCGGCATCGCTGGCCCGCTGCTCCACCGTGGCCGAACGCATCGATTCAAGAAGGCTCTTCAGTAGCGCCGCCGCCTCTTCCGCAGGCCACTGCGCCACCGGAATTTTTTCCAGCGCCGCGATCGCGGCATCGCGGTCGTCTCCCGATTTCACAAACGGCGAAATCCTGGAGAAGGTCTCTCTTTCGCGGCCGCGCACGCCCGCCAAGACTGCAAAGGCCGCCCGACGCACGGCCCGGGCGAGCCGATCAGATTCGCTCACCAGCAGCACCTCGCCTCGGGGCGTGGGTGCCGGCTGCCCCGTGACAGAAAATGCCGGTTGGCGATTTCCGTCGAGCACCTGCAGCGTGAAGCCGCTCAGCCTCGTTTCAAAGCCGCTGCCACGATTGTGGATAACGATCCTCTCCAGCAGGCGCTCAGAGCCCAGATCGACCTCCCACCAGGGGTTCTCCACGTTTTCGGGAGTGTGTGTCTGGCTGCCATTGCCCCAGTCGGGATTGGAATTGCCGTCGATGGCCCGGGAGGCTTCTCCACTGTGGGCGGTGGCAGATTGCGTTGCCTTACCCGTCCGGGCAATATTCTCATTCCCGGCAAACACCTCTACCTCGGCCAGGGTCAGCGTGCGGTTGCTGCCGGGCAGTTCGATCCTGACATACCGTCCGGCGGCACCCGGCTGTGGGCCGGCAGGGCCGGCCCCGCTTGCCAGCAGCGGCACGATTTTTTCATAGAGGCTGCTGCGCACGCCCGGATCGGCCACCAGCGGCAGCGATTCGATCAAGTCGAGCAGCCGACGGGGATCGCTCTGGGCAAGGTCCCACACCTTCTGGCTGGGATCGCCGCCACCCAGGGCATCGATGCCGGTGAGCGCCACATAGCCGATGCGGCGCAGTTGCGACCGCTTGGCGGAGGTGGCCAATATCTGCATGTCGTCCCGCAGTTCGGCCAACTCTGCAGCCGGTCGCGAGAGTAGCACACGAATCAGGTCAAACACCGTCGCCGCATCAACCTCCCCGGCGCGAGCATCGAGGGCCTTGAGAGCCTCGACAGCCACCCGCACAACACTCGTGCCGCGGGCCTTCGCGAGCCCCTCAACTGCCTCCTGACGGAGGCGTTCATCGAGCCCGCTGCGCAGCAGCATCGCGTTGTAAACAGCAGCCGACCGCGGCTCCTGGGCCAACTCCTCGTTGCTCAGCGACTGGTAGAGATAGGCCTGCCCCTGTGGGGTGGTGAAGGCCAGCGGCTGCTTCGCGGCCAAGGCCGCCTTGAACTCAGGCACCAGCACGCGGGCCGCCTCCGCCTTCACGTAATCGGTGTGGCGGTCGCTGGGGAGTTCCTGGGCGATTGCCAGTGCCTCCACAGCCTCGGGCACCCGCAGATAGCTCGCCGTACGCACGGCCTCCAGTCGGACGCGGGCGCTCGAATCGAGCGCTCCCTTTCTCGTCAGTTCGAGCGCGCCGGGCACCCGGTCGACGATGGAGGAAAGCACCCGCATGCCGGCCGCGCGAGCCTTCGGCTCAGGCGACGCGAGCACCGCTTCCAGAAGCGGCAGATCGACCTGATCAAAATGGCGAAGCATCCACAGGGCCTCAAGCCGATCGTGCTCGAACGTGGGGGACGTGGGGGCGAGCTTGGCCAGCCAGGCCTTTACAGCCGGCACCACTTCTCCTTCAGGCCGACCGGAAAGCTCAATCCGCGCCCGGTAACGGACGCGGTCGATCGGATCAGCCAGCAGTGTCACCAGCTCCGCCACTTTGCGACCGGCGATCGGCACCGGTTTCGAGACCGGTTTGTCGGCCATCACCACCCGGTAGACCCGGCCATGGATCCGATCGCGGCTGGGATCGCGCAGGTTGTGCTGCATGTGGCCGATGATCGGGTTTTGCCAGTCGGTGAAATAGATCGCCCCGTCGGGGCCCATCTCCAGATCGGCCGGCCTGAAATTTGGATCGCTCGACGACACGATCGGCTCCACCTCAACCGCCTCTGGAAACGAGGTGTCGCCCGGCTGGAACTGATACTGCAGAATCCCCTGAAAGCCGATCACGTTGCCCACCAGCAGGTTCCCCTGCAGGTTGCGGGGAAAATGTGCGCTGGAGAGAAACTCGATGCCGGGGCAGGGTCGGGTGCGCTGGTTGTAAACGCTCGGGGCACCGCCATGCTTGTCCATGCCATCGAGCCGCGTGGAGAAGACCGAGCCCCAGTAGGGAACCGATCCGGTGCCGTCGACAGCGATGTCGTCTCCCCAGGCGCTGAAGGCATGTCCGTGCGGATTGGCGAACGAATAGGAGGTGTAGAGGCCAAACTTGCCGGTGCGGGGCTCATACTTGAAGACGGCGCCGTTGGCAGAGCGCACAGGTGCCCCCCAAGGGGTTTCCCCCTGCGAGTGATGGAACGTGCCTTCCTGGAAATAGAGTGTGCCGGAGGGATCGAGCGTGAAACTATTGGCGGTGTGGTGCGTGTCGGCGGTGTCGAGACCCCCGATGATCCTGGTTTTGATGTCGTAGCGATCGTCGCCGTTGGTGTCCTCCAGATAGAGCACGTCGGGCCCCTGCGCCACGATCACGCCCTTTCCCCAGAATTCAAACCCGGTCGGATTGTGGAGATCGCCGGCAAATGTCTTTACCTTGTCGGTGCGGCCGTCGCCGTTGGTGTCTTCCAGAATCAGCAGCTTGTCGTTCATAGCCTCGTCGGGACGCCAGTGGGGATAGGTTGGCCAGGCGGCCACCCACAACCTTCCCTTGGTGTCAAACGCCATCTGCACCGGATTGATCAGCTCCGGGAACATCGCCTCGTCGGCGACCAGTTCCACCTTCATTCCTGAGTGGACGGTCATCTTGGCAATTGAATCCTGGCCGGAGAGGAATTCATGCTTGCCCTCCGGCAGGGGGCCCGGCTTGTTGGTCACCACCGGAATCAGCTCTGGCAGGCCGGAGTCATCGACCGGAGGGAGGGGCGCGGCCGGATTGGCCAAGCCAGCGGCGGTGGCCCAGATCCGCTTGTCGCGGTTGGCCGTTTTTACATCGAGGTAGTCGAGTTCCCGCTGGCCCACTTCATAGTTGGTCTGGTCTTCAATGAACTTGAGCCAGGCACGGCCGCCGTAGGTGGAATAACCGTCGGTGACCCGGTAGCGATTGAACCAGTAGAAGTTCTTGTCGACCACCGCCTGCCGCAGGCGTTCAAGGCTGCGGGAATCTCGGGCGGGAGCGGCCCCAAAGAGCGATTCGTCGATGATGCGGGAGATCTCTTTGTCACCGCGCTCGGTGGGATGGATGCCGTCGCTGGTGAGAAGTTCGGGGATCCTGGCGCTCGCCTCCTTCGTGGGAGTGAATAGATCGACGCAGAGCACATCATGTGCTTTGCAGATCTCTTCAAGGGCAGCGGTGTAGAGGGCGAGATTGGCGTTATGGATCTTGCCATCTGGCCAGTGGGGCCGGGCGAGATCTTCGTGAACGATCGGCGAAAACATCACCAGCTTGGGTGCCGATACGCCGTTGTATTTCTGCGCGAGCGTGTGCTTGATGAAAGCCTCAAGCTGGGCGCGGAAGGCGGGCAGGCCGGCGGGACCGGCATGCGCTTCATTGGCACCAAAGAAGGCAAAGATTACGTCGGCCCGCGTGCCGGCCAGTTCAAACCGGTTTTCGCGGACGCGTTCCTTCGTCTTGAGTTCGCCCGGATTGGGGATCGGGGCGGAGCCGGCGAGCCACTGGTCTGGCGTGCCGAAATCGGCGCTCCGCAACCGCTTGGCTGGATCGATCTCATCGCCGTCGTAGGCGAGATTGCGGATCGTCAGACGCAGTTGCGGAAACCGGCTCTGGAGCCTGGTTTCCAGCCAGCCGGTGTGCTGCATCGCGTCGGCCACGCCGCCGCCGATGATGCAGATATGGTTGCCCTCCTGGAGGTCGAGCCGGGCGGCCTGAGCTGCCCCTGTGATCAGTCCCACGGCCAGCAGCCATACCCCCGCCGCACGCATCAGCAAAGTCATCAAAACACTCCAGAACTTTTAAGGAGGGAAGACACCGAAGAGCAGGGATCGATCCCCTGCTGCCTGATTCGCCCCATGGCAAGACGCGGCGACAGCAGCGTTACTTCAGCTGCCGCATATATTCAACAACATCGAGAAACTCGGTCGGCGAGAGCGTGCCGGCGAGCCCTTCGGGCATGCTGCTTTGACGCAGCACAGTCCGTTCGTCGATCTGATTGACTGGAATCGACTTCTGCTCCTTGCCGTCGAAGATCACAAGCTCAACGGGTGTTTCGCGTACGACGAGGCCGGTGATGCTGTTCCCATCGTGGGTGAGCACCGAGGTTGAAAGATATTTCTCGGCGATATCAGCATTGGGATCGATGATCGACTGCACCAGCTTCGGACCGGTCAGCCGCTCCCCCACCTTCGTCATGTCGGGACCGAAATCGGCGCCCGCATCCCCTACCTTGTGGCAGCTGATGCAGAGCCGGCGGAAGACAGCCTGGCCGTTGCCGGCATTGCCCCCCTGCACGTCGGCGATCGCCTGGATCGCCTTCGATCGCTGCTCCTCGGGACTGGGATCCTTGCTCAGCAGGATCTGCAGGTAGGGGACCAGTTCTGCGGCCTTCTTATCGAGCGCGATGACGCTGTCGAGGGTTTTGGCAGCGGGGGAATCCTTGGCAGCCAGTTCACCCTTGAGGTGTTGCCCGCGCCACACATCGACATTGGCGCCCAGCGCCGCATCGGCCGTGTAGGCGATGAAGCGGTCTGAGGAATCGGCATTGGCTGCGGCGACAACCGCCGCCATCGCCGCCTGCGTGGGAAAGAAGCTCAGGCCCCGCAGGGCTTCTGTACGCACCCGCGGATGGGAGTCGAGCGACTGTGCGATCAGCAGCGTCTCGGCTCCCTCCAGGCGGGCGCGTTCGTCAGACAGCACATGCGTCGCCGCAGCACGGGCCTCGGGCGTGCTGGCCTTCAGCAGTTTTTCCAGCAACTCTCTGTCGACGGCATGAAAACTCTGCTGCAGCCAGAGCACCTCGCTGGCGAGCCGATCGGCGGTAGCGTCGCCGGCGTTGGATTTGAGCCAGGTGGCGGCGGCGGCGAGCACCTCGGCCTTGGGCAGGGCCTGCAGGTGGTCGCGGGCCCGGCAGCGGGTGCGCCACTCTGGCGACTTCAACTGGTCGAGGACGACAGCGATCGGCTTCCCGACCTGCGTGTCGGGCTTGAGCAGCGGCTTTTCCTTATAGAAGAGCCGGTAGATGCGGCCATGGACATGGTCGCGGTTGGGATCGCGCTGGCTGTACTGCATATGGCCGATGAGCGGATTGGCCCAATCGCCAAACCAGAGAGCCCCGTCGGGACCGATCTGCGGATCGACAGGGCGAAAATGCTTGTCGGTGCTCTTGATCAGATCGAACGCCGTCTTGGGGTCTGCTGGATCGTGCCGCACCCGCACCCCCTTGAAGCCACCGCCATCGTCGGAGAACGTCCAGCGCGGCAGGCCGTTGGTGTTGATCACGCAGGCATAGAGAAATTGTCCCTGAACATCATCGGGAAATTGCCTGGTATGGAGGAATTCGCTTCCCACCACCGGCCGCATTCCCTCGGTGTCAAACACCGCGTTCATCCCTTTGCGGCCCCGGTATTGCTTGCCCGACAGCGGCGTGTCCCAGTGTTGGTTGGCACCGGTGCCGTCGCCGCAGAATCCCTGTCCCCATTGGTCAAACACATAACACCAGGGATTGCCGTAGCCGGGGGTGACGAAGTGGCTGATGCGCCAGGTGCGGGGATCGAGGACGTAGGTCCCGGAGGAGCCGTAGTTGCGGAACGGGCCCCACGGAGTTTCCACCGTAGTGCTCATCGCCACCCCTTCGAGCATATGGATCAGACCGGCGGGGCTCGCTTCGAAGGCGCCGACGGTGTGGTGGGTATCTTCCGTCGCCCAGCCATCGAGCACATGCACGATGCTGTCGGCGGGATTGCCGGGAGTGACGCGGTTGTCGCCATCGCCATCCTTGAGCCAGAGCATCCGGGGCTGGTCGACCACGAGCACGCCGCCGTTGTAGAAGGCAAAGCCGGTGGGGCAATGCAGCCGGTCGTAAAAGACGGTGCTCTTGTCGGCGGTGCCGTCGCTGTTGGTGTCTTCCAGAATCACGAGCTTGTCCTGCGGGTGAGGATCGCCCGGCTGCCACTGCGGATAGCTCGGCATCGTGCTGACCCACAGGCGGCCCCGGCCATCGAACGACATCTGCACCGGCTTGGCCAGTTCGGGAAACTTGGATTCATCAGCAAACAGCTTCATCTCGAAGCCTGGGGGGAGCGTGCACGACTTGATCAGATCGGCGGGAGGCGCAATCACGGGGCCGCCGGACTGGTTTTCGCTATAGGCCTGCCCGGGATTGCCAAACCGCGAGTCCGGCTTGAACAGATCGCCGGTGGCGGAATCGTCGGGCTTGGGGGCGACCGTTCGACCGGCAGCGAGATCCCACGCATAGGCATCGCGAACCTCCGCCATCCGCCGCAGCTTGGCATATTCGCGGGGAAAGGTTTCGGTGTCGAACGTGCGGCGACCGCCATACACATACCAGCCGTTGATCATGCGGTAGTCCTGGAGATGGATCCACGACTTGTCGTTTACGGCGGCCCGCAGCTTTTCAAAGCGATCCTTCGGCAGGGGCGTTACCGGCGCCACGCCGGGCCCGGCAAAGAGCAGCCGATCGAGCAGGTTGCCCACGAGCGCATCGCCGGCGGCATTTATATGGCAGCCGTTGATTGTGAACTGCAGGCCGGGCGTTGCCGCGAAGGCCTTCTCGGTTTCCGGGAAGAGATCGACAAAGGCGATGCCCCGGGCCTTGGCCACGTCGCGGGCGGCGTCGCGGTAGAGAGCCAGCGTGGCATTCTGCGCAGCGGCATCGGGGAGGAGCGGATCGCCGGAGGCCTCCACGGCGATCGGCGAAACGATCACAAACCGCGGAGCGGCGCCGGTGTCGTCGCGAGGATATTTCTTGGCCAGTTCATCGAGCAGCTTCTCGTAGTTGGCGCGGAATTCCGCCACGCCCTCCGGGCCGGCGAACGATTCGTTGAACCCGAAGAAGAGCAGGAAGGTGTCGGCGCCAAAGGCAGCGAGTGGATCGTCGAGGGCGGTGTAGTCGCCTGCGCGCTGCCGGTTGGCAACCTCGTCAGCCGGCCGGGCGAAGTTGCGCACGACCAGATTCTTGCCAGGAAACCGCTGGTGAAGGAGCGTTTCAAACTGCCCGAAGAGGTTCATCCGTTCAGCGGTCGAATTGCCCAGCAATGCCACCCGCTCGCCATCGAGCAGTTGCAGCGGCAGGCTGCTGGCGGCAAGTGTCGCTCGGGCGGGCCGGGGCGCTGGCTTGAGCAGTTCGCGGGCGGTGCGAAAGGCCGCGTCCCGCTCCGCCTTGGCGGCTGCCTCCTTGGCCGCCTTTTCAGCAGCAGCTTTTTCAGCAGCGGCTTTTTCCGCAGCAGCCTGAGCGGCGGCATCGTCTGACGCGGCCGGTGGGGGGGAATCAGCGGCTGTGGCGGCCCAGTTGGCCAGCCAGGTGCTCCCCGTCAGGCCGATGCCGGCGAGCATGACGATCCCCAGTTGCTTCCATCCACCCACCTTCGCTCCACCGCGCATGGTAATTCCTCACAGGCCGTTTTCGATCTGCCCCGCCTCGCGGCGGGGGATGTACAAGTGGCTTAGTATAGCCGGATAGGACCGAGGAAGTGAGGCCCGTAGCGATGGGCCACGGTCTCCTGATCCGGCCAAAGCGCATGCGACTTCCGTGGAGCGCCGGCTGCGGGGCGGCAAAAGTCTCGTCGCTAGCGCTCCTCGAGCGTTCGCCGACCCCTCCGCCTGCACCACCCACTCGAGCAAGTCGTCGGCCCACAGACGCCGCATGTGTATCCCCAGGCTGCTAGGCGATCAGTTCTTTCACCACGCGGGCATGTTCCACGCCGGTGAGACGCTGGTCGAGCCCCAGATGCCGGTAGACGAACCGCTCGTGATCGAATCCGAGCAACTGCAGCACCGTCGCGTGGAAGTCGTGGATGTGCACCGGATCCTTGATGATGTTGTAGGAGAAATCGTCAGTCTCCCCATGCACCGTGCCGGGCCGAGCACCGCCGCCGGCCATCCACATTGTGAAGCAGCGGGGATGGTGGTCGCGGCCGTAGTTGTCCTTGGAGAGGCCTCCCTGAGAATAGATGGTGCGGCCAAACTCGCCCCCCCAGATGATCAGCGTTTCATCGAAGAGGCCGCGGGCCTTGAGATCCTGCACCAGACCCCAGCAGGCCTGGTCGATGTCCTTGCACTGGCTCGGCAGCCGGCCAGCGACGTTGCCGTGGGTGTCCCAGTTGTTGAGATAGATCTGCACGAAGCGCACCCCACGCTCCACCATCCGGCGGGCCATCAGCACGTTGTTGGCAAACGTGCCAGGGGTCTTCGCCTCCTGACCATACCAGCCAAACGTGCTCTCCGGCTCGTTGGCGAGGTTGGTGAGATCGGGCACGCTGGCCTGCATGCGGTAGGCCATCTCATACTGCGCAATGCGGGTGCGCGTTTCGGGATCCCCTATCTGCTCGAGCGTCCGCTGGTTCATCGCCTGCAGGCCGTCGAGCGTCTTGCGCCGCACCTCGCCTGAAACTCCGGGCGGATTGTTGATGTAGAGGATCGGATCGCCGGCGGAACGGAAGCTCACTGCAGCATGCTCCCCCGGCAAGTAGCCGCTCGACCAGAGCCGGGCACCGATCGCCTGCACCTGCTCGGTATTGCTGGGGCGGGCCACCAGCACCACAAAGGTCGGCAGATCCTGATTGAGCGAGCCGAGGCCATAACTGGCCCAGGCACCCAGGCAGGGGCGGCCCGGAATCTGGTTGCCGGTCTGCATGTAGGTGATCGCCGGCTCGTGGTTGATCGCCTCGGTGTGCATGCTGCGGATGAAGCACATGTCGTCGACCATCTTCGCCGTGTGGGGCAGCAGTTCGGTCACCCACATGCCCGATTTCCCATGCTGGGAAAACTTGAACCGGCTCGGCGCGATCGGAAACCGCTTCTGTCCCGACGTCATCGTGGTGAGCCGCTGCCCGTTGCGGATGCTTTCCGGCAGATCCTTGTCGTACCAGTCGTTCATCTGCGGCTTGTGGTCGTAGAGATCGATCTGCGGTGGCCCACCCACCATGTGCAGGTAGATAACATGCTTGGCCCGCGGGGCAAAATGGGGGCCGATGGCACCAGGCACTCTCTCGACGGCACCTGCTCCCGCGTCGCCTCGGGCTCCTGTCGGCGCAAAGGCCTGCGGCAGGAGCGTGGCCAGAGCCGCGCCGCCGAGCAGGTGGCTGCCGCGTTCGAAGAATCGGCGGCGGGTGAGGTTGAGCGCCAGCTCATTCTGCGGCAGCAGGAGATTGGAAGAAAAGGGATTCATTTGCAGAGCACCTCGTCGAGGTTCATCAGTTCGTTGGTGAGCATCGTCCAGCTGGCAAGCTGCACCAGATCAGCCGAGCGCGGCTTGCTGTCGCCCACCGCCACCAGCTGTTTGGCTTCGTCAGGATGGGCCGCATACCAGCCCGAAAGATCAGCGAGCGACTGCTTCACAATTCCTCCCTCCGCCGCCGACAACGGTCGGGCGAGGATCCGCTTGGCGATGAATTCCAGGCGTGCGTCGTCTGTTTCTCCGCCGAGCTCCAGAGCCCGATCGGCCAGAGCCCGGGCCGCCTCGACAAACTGCGGATCGTTGAGCGTCACGAGCGCCTGCAGCGGCGTGTTGGTGCGGTCGCGTTTGACAACGCAGTTTTCCCGGGAGGGAGCATTGAAGATATCCATTGAGGCGGGGGGAGCGGTTCGCTTCCAGAACCAGTACATGCTGCGGCGGTAGAGATTCTCCCCCTTGTCACGCACGTAGCGATTGGTGTTGCCCCCCATCGACACCGCCTCCCACACGCCGTCGGGCTGGTAGGGCTTCACGCTCGGGCCCCCGATCTGCCGCACGAGCAGGCCGCTGGCGGCCAGCGCAGAGTCGCGCACCATTTCGGCATCCATGCGGAAGCGGGGCCCCCGCGAGAGGAGTCGGTTGGCGTGATCCTTGGTGAGTTTTTCAGGAGTGGCGGCGGCCGACTGCCGGTAGGTGTTGCTGGTGACCATCAGCTTGAAGAGCTTTTTGACATCCCAGCCGCTCTCGCGGAATTCGACCGCCAGCCAGTCGAGCAATTCCGGATGGCTGGGGAGTTCGCCGGTGATGCCGAAATCACCGCTGCTGCGCACAAGCCCGGTGCCGAACACCTCCTGCCAGAAGCGGTTGACGGTGACACGCGCCGTGAGGGGATGATCGGAAAGCAGCAGCCACTGCGCGAGCCCCAGGCGGTTGCGCGGAGCCCCTTCCGGAAAGGCGGGGAGTGCCTTGGGCGTGGACGGCTGCACTTCATCGAGACGTTTGTCGTATTCCCCCCGGTTCAGCACAAATGCCTTGGGCATTTCGCTCTTCTCGTGCATCACATGTGCGACCGTGCCCCGCTTGCGGATCGCAGCCTGCTCGCCATCGAGGGCAGCGGCCTGGGCGGAAGCCGTTTTGTACAGCTCGTCCGAACTGTTGAGCCACCAGTCGTAGAGCGGATCAGCCGCCTTGCCGCGCTCCGCTGCCGGCAGTTTCACGATCTCAGCGAGCGCTTGGCTGCGGGACAAGCCCTCCACCTCGCCAGTTTCCAGCCGCCGGCCCCACAGCCGCAGGTTGGCCAACCCCACCCCATGCGCCCCGCTACTGACCGGACGGCTACCGATTGCCAGGGGCGCTGAGGTGCGGATGGTGTTTTTTTCAAACTTCTTGTTCTCGACGTTCAGATCCTGCTGTTTGCCGTCGTAATAAACCTTGATCCCCTTGGCCTTTCCGGAGCCGTCGTAGGTGATCGCGACAGAGGTCCAGACATCTGCCTTGAGTTGCTCCTTGGCCACCACCTTGAGGCCGTCCTCAGGCCAGTTGTGCACCAGATGCATCGCCACGCGCCGGCCAGCCACTGCCATATCCCAGCCCCGGTGGCCAGCCGCTTCGTCCATCCGGGCGAGGATGCCATAGAACGAATCATTGGCCGGTGGCTTGATCCAGAACGTGGCGCTGAACGGCTGGTCGTGTTCGAAGTCGCCTGCTGAAGAGAGCTCCGCCGCCTTGCCATCGAGCAACAGGCTTGGGCTGCCGCCGGGGCCCGGCTGCCAGGTGGTTGTGGCCGTCAGCGGGAGATCGGTGTCCTTGCCCGCGAGGCGGACGCGCGTCACGTTGCCCAGGCCCTCGAGCATGGGCATGTCGAGCAGCGGAGTATCCTGTGGCAGCAAACGGTTGACCGACTCCACGGTGGCTGCAGCGATCCAGCCGTCAAACTCCGGCCGGGCCGCCCCCTTGCGGGCCTCCACGGCAGCCTTGGCGGCGGGGAGTTCATGGTCCAGTTGGGCCAGGCGGGTGCGGTCTTCCGGTTTCGGCACCGGCAGAATCGGCGGCGTGTCGTGCACGTTTCCATCCATCGCCGGCTGGGTTGTGTTATTGAAGAAAGCGGAGAGTTCGTAAAACTCCTGCTGCGAGAGCGGATCAAACTTGTGATTGTGGCAGACCGCGCAGCCGGTGGTCAGCCCCATCCAGACCGCCGACGTGGTCTCGGTGCGGTCGCGGGCATAGAGCACCAGATATTCCTCGTCGATCGCCCCTCCCTCGCTCGTCGTGATGTTGCAGCGGTTGAAGCCGCTGGCGACCCGCTTGTCGAGAATCTCCTCGGGCGTGGCCTGGGGGCCGTGATCGCTCACCAGATCGCCGGCCAACTGCAGAATCGTGAATTGATCGAACGGCATATTGCGGTTGAAGGCATTGATCACCCACTGCCGGTAGCTCCACATCTCGCGAAAGTTGTCGATGTGGATTCCGTTGGTGTCGCCGTAGCGGGCGTAGTCGAGCCAGTGCCGGCCCCGCTGCTCTCCCCACTCCAGACTCGAAAGCATTGAATCGACCAGCCGGTCGTAGGCATCGGGGGCTGCATCGGCCACGAAGGCATCCACAACCGCCGGTTCGGGAGGGAGGCCGGTGAGATCGAGTGCCAGCCGCCTGGCCAGCGTGCGCCGCTCGGCCTCGGGGGCAGGCGCCAGGCCGTCGGCCTCGAGCCTCGACAGCACGAACTGATCGATCGGATTGCGCACCCAATTCCCCTGCTTCACCGCCGGCAGAGCGGGCCGCATCGGGGAAATGAACGACCAATGAGGCTCATATTCAGCCCCTTCTGCCACCCAGCGCTTGAGCAATTCCTTCTGCTCGGCCGTGAGCACCTTGTTGAGGGAAGGAGGCGGCATCACCTCATCGGGATCGTCGTCGTAGATGCGGTCGAGAATCGCCGCTGAATCGGGGTCGCCGGGCGTGATCGCCCCATGTTCGATGGCGGCATCCCGCAGATCGAGCCGCAGGTCGGCCTTCCGGGAGCCGCTGTCAGCCCCGTGGCAGGAGAAGCAGTTTTCCACCAGGATCGGCCGGATGTCGCGGTTAAAGCTCAGTCGGGAGACGGGAGGGGCCGGCGTCTGTTCCTGGGCATCGGCGCGACCAGAAAATGCCTGCAGCAACAAACACACCGCAGCGACAGTCGCGCGCAATGTGGGCATTCCACGGCTTCTCAGCATGAACAACACTCCGTTCCTTGCCCTGTTTCTGTGGGGCCAGTATCCACCCAGCGGGTGCCCCCTGTGGGCCGGGGCCGCCTCAGCAACCGCCCGCCCGGCGAACCTTGCAATTATATCACAGGGGGTGTGGCCGGGCGGTCCCGTGGCCAATACACGCGTTTTGCGGCCAAAATGGGCAGAGAGAGCCCGCCTTCTGGTCGCTCCTCGGGGGGGCTACGGGCGACCGAGTGGGCTGTCTTCAGTCAAAAGGGCCAGGGATGGCTTTTTCCACGGCCAGCTGGGGATTCCCTCATCCCCTGGCAGCCAGCAACTGCTTCTGAGCGGTGATGTCGATCGTGAAGCAGCGGGTGTGCACGAACCGCCCCTCGTCGGTGTACACGCTGGAGTGGATCGCGACGTGCTTGATGGAGCCGTCCTTGGCGCGGAGTCGGGCCTCGTATCCGGTGAGGCACTCCCCACTTCCCAGCCGGCAGAGGATGTCGGCAATCACCGGTGGATCAGCGTGGAATCGCGTTATCGGCACGCCGATGTATTCATCCCGTGAATAGCCGAGGAAGTCGAGTTCGGCCTGATTGGCCCACAGGATAATGCCGCTGCCATCGACCCAGTGCAGTGGGACGACGGCATTCTCAATAAAGTCTGTGAGCTCCCGCCGAATTCTCTCCAGGTCGGCCTCAAGCTTCTTGCGATCGCCGATGTCGCGGGCAATCTTGGCTGCTGCGATAACCCGCCCCTGCGTGTCGTGGATCGGTGATACAGAGGCAGAGATGTCGATGCGGCGTCCATCTTTGGCGATGCGGACGGTCTCGAAATGATCCACGCTCTTGCCGGCGCGTATCAGGCGGAGAATCGTATCCTCCTCAGCCAGTTTTTCCGGGGGGATGAGGTGGGTGACCGACCGGCCGATCATTTCCTCCGCGGTGTAGCCGAAGAGTTTTTCGGCGCCCGTGTTCCAGCTCTGCACCACACCGTTGAGATCCTTGCTGACGATGGCGTCATCGGTGGAGTCGACGATCTCAGCGAGGCGAAAGCGTTCGTGTTCCAGTTGCACCCGCGCCGCGGTGGCAGAAACCCGCTCGGTGACATCGCGGGCCACCGCATAGATCAGGCCCTCCTGCGGGATTGCGCGGGCAGTCCATTCCAGCCAGAGGTAGTGTCCGTCGGCATGCCGGTAGCGGTTGAGAAACTGGATCGTCGGCTCCCCGCGACCAAGCCGCTCGACTTCCGCGACAGTCGTCTGGAGATCCTCGGGATGCACGAAATCAAAAAATTGCCGGCTCAGAAGTTCGGCGGTGGGGTACCCGAGCAGGCGCGGGAAATTCTCGTTCACCCGGCTGAAATAGCCATTCAGGCCGGCGATGCAGAAGAGATCGACTGAGAGATCGAAGAACTGCACAAGTTGCTGCTCGGCCCGCCGCTGTCCGGCCTCCAGATAGCCGGTCACGTCCTCCACCAGCGCCTGGGCCGAGCAGGGACGGTCCTGCGGGGCCGCCGCCAGGCACCGTTTGGCAAGAGTGATGATCGGCGGAGGCCCCCCGCTGGCATCCAGCCGCTCCAGTGCCGAATCCAAACACCCCTGCGCCGATTGGGTCCAGTTGGAGGCTGCGGAGCCAGATGTGAAAGGGGGAAACCCGGTGAGGATCTCGCAGAGGATGGCGCCTAAGGCGAACACATCAGATCGTCTGTCGATGAGTCCTTTGTCACCTCGCGCCTGCTCGGGTGGGAGGTAGCAGGAAGTGCCGAAGATGGCTCCACAGACGGTGTGCAGTTCGGTGGTCAGTGGAATCTGCTCTGCGAACGGGTCTCTGTCGGGCGTCTCGTCGTGCGCCGTAGTGTCGGCCTGCCGGTCCAGATCGGAGAGTATTTTTGCCAGGCCCCAATCGATCACGGTGACCGCGCCGTAATTCCCCACCATGATGTTGTCGGGCTTGAGATCGCGATGGATCACTCCCTGATCGTGGGCAAAGTTCACCGCCTGACACGCCTGCAGGAAGATCGTCAGGAAGCGGGGCAGATCGGCCGACCGATTCTGGCAGGAGGCGAGGAGGGCTTTGAGCGTCTGGCCATCCAGCAGCCGCATCACAATGAATGCGAGGCCGTCCCCAGACATCCCGAACTCATGCACGGCCATGATGCCGGGATGGTTGAGCCGGCTGGCGATGCGTGCCTCGCGCAGAAACCGCTGTGTTTGCGCCGGCCGCCGCGGGCTGACCGCCAGCACCTTGATAGCCACGGGACGTTCCAGCTGGGTGTCCCAGCCTGCAAAGACGACCCCCATGCCCCCTCGGCCGATTTCATTGCCGATTCGATACCGTTCTTTGAGCAACCGGGCTTCCAGCCCCGCCAACGCCTCGTGCAGCGGATGGGAATCATCGTGGCTGCCTGAGTCTGTGGTGACACCCTTCGGCCCGCAGGAAACCTCAACGGTTTGGATGGGCACAGGATCGGTGGTGACGACTTCGTTCACAGCTGGCGCCAGGTGCTGCCGCTTGTGCTGCCGACGACGGGCGCCAGGAGGATTGGGTTCATCCTGATGCATCGTTGTCGTTCCCGGAATGTGTGGCAGTGCCCGGCCCCCGAGCTTGGATTGTAAGCGAACGCCTGCCCGGGAGGCGAGCTTTTCACAGCGGGGGCGAGGCCGAGACGTGGTTCGCGGGGGACGCGGTAACAGGCTCGCCGGGCCCACGCAGTCGCCACCACCCTGCCAGCAGGCTGCCGATCACCGAGTGCGTCACGCTGGAGATGGCACAGGGGACGGCAGTGAGCGGCTCAGTGGGAAAGTGGCGCTGGGCCAGCACCACGCCGAGCCCCGAGTTCTGCATCCCGACCTCGATCGAGATCGTGCGGGAGATGGTGCGGTCGTAGCCGAGGAGCCTGGCGAAGAGATACCCCACGCCGAAGCCGATTCCATGGAGCATCGCCACAGCGATGAGCAGTTGCGGGCCGCTGGAGCGGATCGCGGCGGCGTTTTGCCCCACGATGCTCGCGCAGACCAGCGCGATTGTGACCACGCTCACCAGCGGGGCGACGGGCAACACCCGCTGCACCGCTCCTGGCAGCCAGCGGTTGATAACCATGCCGGCCACCACCGGCAGCACGACGACCTGCAGCGTCGAGAGGAACAGCCCCCACCCATCGACCGCCACGAGCTTGCCGGCGAGCAGCTGCGTCAACAGCGGCGTCAGCACGACAGCACCGAGCGTGCTGCAGGTGGTCATCAGCACCGAGAGCGCCACATCCGCCCGCGCGAGATACGTCACCACGTTCGACGCGGTGCCCCCCGGGCAGCAGCCGACAAGAATCAGGCCGACGGCGAAGGGGGTGTCGAGCTGCATCATTTCGGCGACCAGCCAGCCGGCGGTGGGCATGATCAGAAACTGCGCCGCAAATCCTGCCGCCACCGTTGCGGGGCGGGTGGTCACACGCTGGAAGTCTTCCAACGTCAGTCCGAGCCCCATGCCGAGCATGATCACGGCAAGGCCGACGACGATCGCGTTGCCGCGAAACCAGGTGAAGAGGCCCGGCTCGACAAGCGCCAGCCCGCAGGCGACCAGAACCCAGATCGGAAAGGCATTGGCGAGTTGATCGAAAAGGCGAGTCATCAGTGGTCTCCGGAGGCAATCCGACGCCGCATCCCCGTGAGGCGAGGATTGGCAGCACTCTCCCCGCAGCGGCTGGCACGCGGAGCGTTTGTGCAAAAAATCAGGCGCCGTTCCCGGCAGCAGCTATCCTACTTCCCGCAAAAGATGCCCCCGGAGAGAGCAGCTGATGAGGACGTGTTTGCCCAGACTGTTTTTGAGTATGCCGCAGCGAGCAGCGGCGTGGGGCTTTGGCTGCGGCTTGCTTGCAGTCTTGCTGTCGAGCTCGCTCTCGAGCATGGCTCCCGCCCTGGCAGCGCCGCTCGTGCCGGGATATGAGCGCTTTGGCCGAGCGACGGCCGACCCGGCAGCGCAGATCGAGGCGGGGCTACTCTTGGCAGGGGAACTCGGCTGCGTGAATTGCCATGCGGGGAGCGATCACACTGACGCGCATCTGCTGACCAAAACCGGTCCTGTGCTTGAGAAAGTGGGGGAGCGGATCGATCCGGCGTGGCTGGTCGACTACCTCAAAAATCCAACCAGCAAGAAGCCCGGCACCACGATGCCCGATCTGCTGGCTGGATTCCCTGAGGACAAGCGGGCTCACACGGCCACCGCTCTGGCCCACTTTCTCGCCTCCACCGGGCCGTTTCAGCCCGGGCTGGCCGCCGGCGCCAGCGATGCGATCGTCGAGGAGGGGGCGGCGCTCTATGCAAAAGTCGGCTGTCAGGTCTGCCATGGGGCGCTCGGAGGAGAGGGCCACCCCCTGCCCGATCAGATTCCGCTGGGCAACCTCGCGGAAAAATGGTCTCCGGCGGCGCTCGATGCATTTGTGAAAAATCCGCTGGAGATACGCCCCGCTGGCCGCATGCCCAGTCTGCCGCTCGACGACACGCAGCGGCGGCATATCGTGGCGAGCCTGTTGGTGCCCCAGGGGCAGACGGACGAGCGGCTGCGCTCTGTCGTGGCCTTCAGCGGCGAGGCCTGGCGGGGGAAATTTTCCCAGCTGCCCGATTTTCTCTCCCTCGGTGCCGCCGCGAACACCGGCCCCGTCACCGCCTTCAATATCGGTCCGTTTGCCGGCGGCGGCGACGCCTATGCGGTGCGATTAAGCGGCAGTTTGCATGTCCGCACCGCTGGCATCCATCGCTTCTATCTGGCCAGCGATGACGGCAGCCGGCTGATTGTCAACGGCGAAAAAGTGATCGACAACGACGGCATCCATCCACGCCAGGAGCGCAATGGCGAGATCGACTTAGGCTCCGGCGTGCACCGAATTGTGGTGGAGTATTTCGAGGGAGGGGGCGGCGCGGCGTTCAATCTCGATGTGGCGGTCCCCGGGCAGACGCGACAGTCGGCGCTCGCCTGGATCACCCCGGAGGCCACGGGCGTTCCACCGGCACTTGAGCATCCGGAGATGGTGCGCCCGCCGTGGGTGCTCGATGCAGCCCTCGTGGCGGAGGGACGGCTCGCCTTTGAAACGGTCGGCTGTGCCAACTGCCACCAACTGCCGGGAGGGGATGGGAAGCCTGTGCGTTCGACGCTGGTGTCGCCGGCAGTCGCTGCGCTTGCGGCCAGGCCAGCGGCAGGGTGTTTAGCCCCCGCTGCAACGGCCTCCGGGGTGCCCCGCTATGCTCTCGATGACGCGCAGCGGGAGGCCCTCATGGCGGCACTTGGCTGGCTGGCCACGCCCGAGGGGATGGCGGTGCCGGCACGGGAGCAGGCGATCGCCCGCTCGCTCACGGCGCTCAATTGCTATGCCTGCCACGCGCGCGATGGCCGTGGCGGCACGATCCCCGCGGTGGCCACGTTCGATGAGGATGGTGAGCCGATCCTCAAGGAGGCCAAACGCGATGCGCTCTTTCAGGGCATCGTGCAGGAAATCGGCGACGAGGGACGTCTGCCGCCGACGCTCACCGGCGTGGGCGACAAGCTGACGCGGGAATTTTTGGGCGAGGTGCTGGTGAAAGGGGGCGTCGATCGCCGGCTGACAATGCACACGCTGATGCCGAAGTGGGCGCCGCGACTGGCGGAGCCGCTCGCCGATCGCATGGCACAGGATCCCCACACCTCAGTGCCGGTGCCGGCGCTTGGCGAATTTCCCGCCACAGAGATTCACGACCGGGCTCGCGAGCTGGTCGGCTCCAAGGGGCTCGGCTGCATCAAGTGCCACTCGTTCGCCGGCGACAAGGGACAGAGCCTCGGTGTGATCGACATGACGCGCATGCCGAAGCGCTTGCGGCACGAATGGTTTTTGGCCTATGTCGCCAATCCGCAGCAGTTTCGCCCCGGCACCCGCATGCCCGCCAGCTGGCCCGAAGGGAAGGCTTTCTTTCCCACGATTCTCGATGGCACGGCAGCCGGGCAGATTGAGGCGGTGTGGCGCTATCTTTCCCTTGAGAAGCCGCGGTTGCCGGTCGGGCTGGGCACCGAACCGATAGAGCTTGAGCCCAAAGACCGGCCGATCCTCTACCGCAACTTCATTGAGGGGGGCGGTCCACGGGGGATTGGCGTCGGCTTTCCGGGGGGCGTCAACATCGCCTGGGATGCCGAGAAGCTGCGCACGGCGCTGGTGTGGCGGGGGGGCTTCATCGATGCCCGCCGGCACTGGAGCGGGCGCGGCGAAGGCTGGCAGCCGCCGCTGGGGGAAGGGATCTTCACCCCCGACGCGGCGGCCAGCGTAGAACAGTTGCCCAACGTCGATGCCAGCTGGCCGACCGATCCCGCCCGCAGCCGGGGATGCAGGTTCCGGGGCTACTCGCTCGACGCCGCCGGCCAGCCGATCTTCATCTGGTCGCTCGGAGGCCTCACGGTGCGGGAATCGTTTGCCCCACTGGCAGGGGCGGCACCGGGGCTGAACCGCAGCTTTGAAGTGACGGCTGCCGCCGGCGCGCCGGAGGGAAGACCCTTTTTCCGGGCGGCGACGGCCACCACAATCAGCGCCGAGCCGGAGGGCTGGCTGCGGCTGGATAGCCTCGGCAGAGTGCGCGTGAGTGGTGCCGATCTCGGTCCTGTGCAGCGCGTGCAGGCCGAAGGGAAAACCGAACTGCGGTATCCGATCCGCCTGCAGCCTGGAACAACAGCCCGCTTTGTGGAGGAGATTTCATGGTGACTCTTTCTTATCTGGCGGCTGTGGGGCGGAGGCAGGCTTGGCGGTGGGCACTGCTGTGTGGCCTCGTCTGGCTGGGGCCGTGGGCTCGAGCCGCCGAAAAAAAACCGGCCCGGCCGACCGAGGCCGATTTTTATGCGATTGCTCCGCTGGAGATTCCTCGCGGCGAGGTGATCGAGGTGGGGGCGCTGGAAGCGATTCCCGACGGCCGGCTGGCGGTGGCCAGCCGCCGGGGAGAAATCTGGATGGTGAGCGACCCGGCTGGCAGCGCGCCGCGCTGGCAACGCTTTGCCCATGGGCTCCATGAGGTGCTGGGGCTGGCCTGGCGCGACGGCTGGCTCTATGCCACGCAGCGGCCGGAGGTGAGCCGCCTGCGCGACTCGGCCGGCACCGGCACAGCCGACACCTACGAAACGGTGGCCGATGGCTGGGGTGTCTCGGGCGACTACCACGAATATGCGTTTGGCTCGAAGTTCGACGCCGACGGCAATATCTGGGTGGTGCTCTGCCTCACCGGCAGCTTTGACAGCAAGGTGCCCTTTCGCGGCTGGGCGATGCGCATCACGCCCGATGGGCGCACGATTCCCACCACCTCCGGCGTGCGTTCCCCCGGTGGGATCGGTTTCGACTGCGCCGGCAACGTGCTCTACACCGACAACCAGGGCCCATGGAACGGTTCGTGCGCGCTGAAGCATCTTGTGCCGGGCGATTTCGTTGGCCATCCGGGAGGATTTCAGTGGTATGACCTCGCACCGGAGATGGGGGAGAGGCCGGCCGAGCCGAAGAGCGGCAGCCGCTGGGCCGATGAGGTGAAACGGATCGGCCGCCTGCGGCCGCCGGCGGTGGTCTTTCCGTATGGCCTGATGGGCAACAGCGCCGCGGGGGTGGTGTGCGATACAAGCGCCGGGAAGTTTGGTCCCTTTGCCGGGCAGATGTTGGTGAGCGATCAATCGCATTCGATGCTGATGCGCTGTTTTCTGGAGACGATCGACGGCGTGATGCAGGGGGCCTGCTTCAAGTTTCGCGAGGGATTTTCCAGTGGCTCACTCGCCCTGCAGTTTGCCGCCGACGGTTCGCTCTATGTCGGCGGCACCAACCGGGGCTGGGGCTCGCGCGGGGCGGGCGACTTTGCGCTCGAGCGGGTGACCTGGACCGGCAGGACACCGTTTGAAATTCTGGCGATGCGGGCGGTGCCGGGGGGCTTTGAGCTGGAGTTCACGGAGCCAGTCGACCCAGCCACGGCGACGAATCTCGAGCACTATGCGGCCCGTGGCTTTACCTATATCTATCAGTCTGACTACGGCAGCCCGGTGGTCGACGAGGCCCCCTGCCCGGTGGAAAAGGCGGTGGCCTCAGCCGACGGCCGGCGTGTGACACTCACGCTTGCGTCCCTGCGTGAAGGCGTGATCCACGAGGTGAAGGCACCGGGCGTGCGGAGCGTCACGGGGCTGCCCCTGCTGCACGACACCGGCTGGTACATGCTCAATCGGTTGGCCACCGATCCTGTGGGCCGCTAGAAAAAAGCCCCCCGGGCGAATCGGGCCCCGAACCATCCTCTCCGCGTTAACACGAGCGCTAGGATCACGAGTATCAAACCGCCGTTGAGCAGGAGAAGTGGGAACCTGCGGACTGGCGGCGCGCTGATCGGCTGGCGATTCATGGGCGGCAGGGTCCCTTGAGCGTCAAACTCCAGGGCCCTTGTCGCCCGCGCCCTGACCTCAGCCGGGAAATCCCCGTCCCTGACTCGGGTGGTGAGCGATTTCGACTTCTCTTTATCGCCGACTTCGTCGTACAGCGCCGAAAGCCTTAAAATTTGGTCCCCGAGCCGGGGCGACGTTGGATGAGACTCCGTCAATTGCTCGAGAACACGAATCGCTGCGGCAAGATCTCCTGAATTCTCCTCACAATGAGCGAGATTCGACAGAAATCGCTCCGAGACTCCGAAGGCGCCGCTGTGTTTCCAGATCCAGCGGTTGGTTTCCAACTCCACAGAATTGTTACCGTGAATAGAGGCATCTGCCGCGAGATTTTCCAGATACTCATACGCCGGTTCGCAGGGGCGGTTCTTTGCGGCCTCCATTCCGAGTTTGATTCCCTCGTCCACTTGGCCGGCTTGGATCAATGCGCGGCCCGCCCTATAGGTCAACTCGGCATATTCGTTATCGGAAACATCCGGCTTATCGCGAAAGGCCAACGCTTTTTCCTCGACGTCGCTCCGTTTTCCCGTTTCGTTTAATAGGTCGAGCAGACGCGAGCGCGAAACGACGTCGATCCCGCTCAAATCGGTCTCGTCGGGTCCTGTGGTTCCTGCCTTTTCGAAAAAGGCGAGCGATTGCTGCTTGTCCCCCAGTTTGGCCAACAATTCGGCGATTGAGAGATAGACACGTTTCTTGGTTGTTTCATCCTGGAATGCATCGACACTCTCCAGCGGAAATTTCACGCCCTCCGCTTCCCGGCGTTCCTCAGGAACCGCCATCACCTGCTCCCGGAGGCGCAGCATCAAGGCCACATCCGCGTCGGACGGGGGAGTCTGTGCGAACCCGGAGTGCGCCGCCACAGTGGCGATCATGGCGCTCAGAACAAGCACCCAAATAAAGCTTGCTCCACCATGAAACAGGAAAACAGGGTTTTGACTCCGGCGATTTATACCGATCATGGCTACCTCCTCAACGTGATTCATCCACGAAAAACTTGAAAGCGACAGACGCAGAGCAATCGGCCACGAATGACGTCGGCAACGGAATATGGCGAGTGCCGATCATTGAGCACACCGACGCCGAAGAGGTCTGCCGGCTGCCGGCGACAGCCGCCGAGGGAATCTAGCTGCCCGTGGAAAAAGTCATCCATGACCTTTTTCCACTCGGTCGACCGGTGAAAACGCCGAGGGTTTCCACGGTCGACTGGCATCGCATCCGGCGATGGCGCACTTTTTTTCCACAGCCTGCTAGGCCATCGTGAGCGCGCTTGCTGTGGAGGGGCTCTGCGGCAATTTTCGAGGCGAAACGACTTAAAGGCTTGGAATGGGCCTAGTCGCCGGTGAACATCACCAGCCGCGCAGCCGCCCCCAGCCCGCCTCCGCCGTAAAGCGAAAGGCCGGCCGCGGGCGACTGCCTTCGCCTACTAGCCCCCACCGTCGTTACCGCCGTCGTTGCCACCGCATTTTTTATGGCAGGCGGCGTTTGCATCAATGGCTATCTTTACGCATCCGTCGCGAGCGATATCTGCCCTCTTTCGGCATCCGTCGAAAGCTGTCTTCCAGCTTTTTGTGCAGTTTTTCCACTCGATTTCTGCTACGGCGAGTTTGGATGCATAGCTGAGATGAATCCCACCAAGGGCGCCAAGATAACCGGCAGTAACAGTGGCAAGGCAAGCTGGGTTTAGAAGGTACAGACAAGCAGAGCTCGCGAGCAAATACCCCGCTTCCGCTGCATAAAAGCTTGAATCGCGATCCACTTGGGCATTTGCGAATGCGGTGGTTTTATTGTCAATGCAAATGGTTTGTGCGGTTTCGGTATCTGTAACACATAGTTTCTCATTGGTTTGAAAAGCTGTATCACAAGCCTTCAGCGCGGCGATTTTGGTATTCTCGCAGCCTTCTTCGCAAGGACCGGCTCGAAGGATTGCCGGTTCGCCGACGAGCAGAAGCAGCGAGAGGCTCACAACCAGCCAGCTGTGAAGCTGCCCGGAACGGAATGAATTATGCCGCATCTTCATGGGTATCGCTATTCCTTTCAGTGGGGATTTACCAGGCTGAGTCCTGTCGCGAGAAACGAAACGTGTCAACAAATTACGCGTCAACAATTAAAAGACGACTACTTGGGATCGCCGGGGGCGGCTTTTGCTCCTCGCCTGCGGACATAGGCATAGGTCACAAGCGCGGCGATAATCGCCAGATTTCCGTAGAGCAGCCAAGAGCGGTATGACTTGGTCGGTTCCGTCGTCTGTTGAGCCTGCTTTTCGAGTTCTGACGTTTGGCGTGGCAACGAGTCTATATGGGCTTCCCACTCCTTCTGGTCCCAGCCCGGCGGCGCCGATGCTTTCCAGGTCTTCGCCACCGGATCCCAGAAGGGAGGGGCGATGATCCGAGGCTCAATCTTTTCTCTTGGTATCGGCTTCGGAGTCATCGCTTTGGTGATGATTTCAAGGTATTTTCTTTGTGTCGTCGGCTTTTGGAAGGTCATCCCCTCTGGGGGAAGAAAGAGTTCATTCGGCAGGTCGATACCCTGCTTGATATCGAGATACTGCATCTCGCCTGTTAGGTTAGTCATCCGCCGTAATTGGAAGTTTTCGGTGTTGATCCACGACCGCACCTTTCCTGAGAAGGGGGTCGCGATCGACAGCATCTTCGTGACGGCGTCGATAAGCCCCTGCGGGTAGGTTGTTTCGATTACGTAGTGCTCAGCGCCATCAATCAACTCCGACTTGAGCAGGCGCATCGTGGCACCGGCGGGAACGGCTTGCTTGAGGGCCGCCGCCTGGGCCATCATCGCTTCCCCGAGGAGCGTTTTGTCGATTGCCAAGCCGATCTTCGGCTGCCATTCATAGGCGTATTTGGCAGTTGCGATCGCCGTCTGTTCAAAGTACGGACTGACTGTCTCGACGCGCGTCGCGATGCCGATCTCGCCCCCAAAATCCTTTATTGAAACGATCGAATCGACTCCCCCCATCACCATCCGATACTGGATCGGCGGGGCCATGGCAACTTGCGACTTGGCCATAATCTCGTCGGCGGTCATCTCTGGCGCGGCAGAAGCCGGCGCCGCCGCGGCGGCAAAAAGCGTTAATCCAAGGAGGGCCACCAAAAATGTGTGAGTCATAGTTATTCGATCTCCTTCGGAAGGGCTAGTGGCGCGGCGGGGGCAGGTGCAGGCACTGGGATAAGGACAGGGCTCGAAGTGGCAGGGTCAGGTGAGACCATCAGCACGCTGGCAGCGGTATCGACCGCCGCAATGACCGGCACATTGAGCGTCGCCTCGGGCCGGTCTGCAAACTCCAGAGCGAGATAGTCCATCGTCATCCCCACGGGGGGATTTTCCTTGAGGTGAACCAGAAACGACAGCCGTCCTGGTGCATTTCCCGGCTCGTTCTCCGATTCCTCAGGAGATGAAAGCGCGACAGGGGCGACCGGCTCGGCGCTCGCCAACTGCCGACTCGTTGAGACGCGACAGGCGCTTAAGGCCAAGGCGGGGTCAGTCGTGAAAACCATAAGCCTGATCGGCTCCGGAGGCACGC
Source organism: uncultured Planctomycetaceae bacterium (assembly GCA_903885565.1). Lineage (GTDB taxonomy): Bacteria > Planctomycetota > Planctomycetia > Pirellulales > UBA1268 > CAISJI01. The sequence goes on along the minus strand of CAISJI010000055.1, from coordinate 98,504 downwards.
TGCCATCGCCGGTGCGAAACTCGATCGTCTCGGGCTCGGTCCAGATCTGCCGGGGAATCGTGGCGGACAGGGAATAGACGATCTGCTTGAGGTTGGGATCGTCTGCCGAGGTATCGATGGTGAGCGTTCCCTTGCGAAGTCCCCCGCCGCGGTTGGAAAGGGCATAGACGATGGGGAGGGATTTCCCCGGCCCGATCTGCTCTCCGATTCGGACAGCCGCCAGTTCACAGCCGCAGGATGTGTGGACCCCCAAGATTTCGAGGGTTGAAGCGGTGGTGTTGGTGAGCGTGAATGTGTGGCGGGCCTCGGCATCGGGCTCAAGCTCGCCCAAATCGATGGTCCGAGAGTCGGAGGACGCCTGAACCACCGGCCGACCGCCAGCCAGTCGCCCCTGGGATGCTGCAAGTGAGGCAACCATGACTGCGCACACCGCTAGGACGAAAGCGGCCCATCGCTGAAACGCTGAAACGGATTTGCCTGGAAGCCGGTGCATTCGATTGCTCCAACCGAGATTTCCCAGATGAGCTTGCTGCCTGTGGGCTATCCGTGAGAAAAGTCACCCTTCCACGCTGGATCGAAAGAGCCCACTCGGTTAACCACAGGAAACGCAAAGGACTTCTCGCGGCGACGATTGCGTTTTCCGACGGTGGACTCTGTTTTCCCCAGCCTTCTCTTCCCGAATTCCCTTGAGCGAACCCCCCCAAATGGAAAAATAGCAAACCTTTGTAAGGCTGTCAAAAAATAAAAAAAAGTTTTTGGCGGGCCGTGTCGGGCGCATTCCAATCAGAAAAATGTGCTTTATCCGGCCCGCAGTGCAGCGGCTCGGGCTCTCCTGCCCATGTGCCCAGACCGTCTTTTGCCACCCCCCGAGTAGGCGGGAGAATATAAAGAGGTGCTTTGTGATCGCGCAGGAACGACACAATCGCCGCAGTCTCGGCCCCGGTGCTCCCACATTCCCGGAAGTACCAGGAAGGAGGATGCTAGTCGACAAAGCGACAGCGACACATCTCAAGCACTCTGTGTCACAGAAATGCCGCTGTTGCACGACACCGGCTGGTACATGCTCAATCGGTTGGCCACCGAGCCCGCGGGCCGGTAGCGCCCGCGCGCGGCGCGGTGACGTGGAATTGCTCAGGCATTCTCCTGGATTCGCAGCGCCCGCACTGCCTGCCGCAGGTTCGCCCCCCGCTCCGCCAGCCGATCGTAATCTCTCTGGTAATAGCTGCGCAGATTTCTGCTGGCTACCACTGGTCGCACAACGCCTGCCTCAGGCATGCGGTCCGCCTCCAGCGCCTCGAGAATCGCCTCGGCGCTTGCGAGGCGGTTGGGCTGCTCGATTGGCCCTGTCTCACCAAACCCCGGCAGCCGAAACCGCTCTCCGCTCAGTTGCCGGTAACACCACGCCCGCCAGACCTGCCGCTGGGGCGCCGCGAATCCCAAGTTCTTGAGGGCCTCGCCATACTTCAGCCACAGGCCCGGACTCTGCGTCGTCACCAGGAGGTCGAGCACTGCTGGCGTCACGACCATCGTCTTCGCGGGAAATTCCGGCACCGCAGTCTGGGCGTTGGGCACCAGGATCAACCCCGGCAGCCGCACGAGCTCCGCCACTTTTGGCGCCGGCCCACGGAGCAAAGAGTGAGCCCGCTCGGCCATCGCGCAGCACTGCGCAAACGGCGGCAGGGTGTGCAACTCCGCCGGTACATCCGCCTCCCGTCGCGAACGCAGTGGCTCGGCCCGCCGGCCTTCCACCACTCCGAGTGCGTTGGCCATCTCCCGGGCAAACTTCCGCTGGTTTCGAATGTTTGTCTGCCGCATCGCCAGCGGCAGGTAATGCTCAAACCAAAACACCAACCGGCGTGCTGCCGCTGCGGGTGTCACCGGGAGCGCCGGAATCGGCGGTGGCCCACCAACCAGCGCGATTGAATAACGACGGTCGAGCGATCCCCGGTAGGGGTCCATCTCCGTCATCTCGGCCAGTTCGGCCGCTGTGGCGATCTGGCATTCGCCCATCCGCGGGAACGCCAGGTTCGCCATCTGGAACCGCCGCCACAAGCCCCACAGGTCTGCCCCCGAGGCCGGCCCGATCACCAGTCCCAGGTCGAGATCGCTCCAGGGAAATTCCGCCTCCCCCGCGGCCACGCTCCGCCGGATGTAGATCTGTTCGACGAATTTCAGGCGCAGCAGCGGCGCCACGATCCGCCCCGCTGCCTCGTAGAGCCAACTGCTAGCTGTTCTCAAGCAGTTTCTCCGCTGCGTCCAGCACCAGCTGTGCGTTCTGCTTTGGATCGCGTCCCATGTGCAGGATAAAACAGTGGGACCCCCGCACCAGCCGGTGCGCGTTCCGCGCCCGCGACAGGCCCACCCCCACCTTCCCCACCACTTCGCGGCCGCTCCGCGACAACAGATACTCCAGCCCCTGAAACAGCCCCAGCCCGACGATGCTATGCGGCACCATGGACGCCATCGCCGTCCGGTAGGAAGCCTTTTCGAGCCGGCCTTGCGCCGCCAGCGTGCGGCGGCCGATCAGCAGGAGGCCCGGCTCCGCCGTCGCATCCACACGGTCGGCAAAATAGGAGTAGTTCACGAGGTATTTCGGACCAAACTCCATCCGCTCGATCAGCCGTACCTGATCTGCCGGCACCGTCTGTTCCTGCCCTTTGAGTAATCCCAGCCGCAGTGGAAACGCGTGGACGCGGCCATTGCGGTCGAGAAAGGGGGAGTCATCCGAGAGGATGCGCAGGTTTGGATGCTGCAGCAGTGCCGCCGCCAGCGTGCTCTTCCCGCCACCCATCGGCAGCATCGCCAGAATGGCCCGCCCGTTGTGGCTCATCGCCGCGGCATGCACCCGGCTCATCCCCTGCCGATCGGCCGCCTGCCCGATCTGCGAGAGCAGGAATAGATACCCGGCCTCGTAGAGCAGATCGACCGATTCGCTCGTCATCGTGAACCGCCGCAGGGCCGGTTCGTAGATGCCTATCCCGCGTCCGCCAAAATCGAGGATGCGTCTTCCGCCATCCCGGTAGACCACGTTCCGCGGCGTGTAGAACGACGCGTCGATCTCCGGGAGGCCTTCGTAATCGGGCTGCCCCTGATTGAGGAACAGTTCCACGGGGGCAACGTCGGCCGCTTCCCCCGCGAAAAACGTGAAGTCTTCCGCGAGGCTCTCCTGTGCCGCCGTGCAGTCGCCGCGGAGCACGAAATCATAGCCGTAAACGCAACAGCGATCGTGTCCCACTGCGGCCGTCACCTTGATTATTAGAATCCGATCCTGATTTGCTCGTGTAAGTTTTAAGTTTAGTTTATAGCCTCGGGAGATCTATCGATCGCTGTAAGTCACACTCGTCGGACCGTCATGGCGATCCCTGCTGGGCGGGGAATGCCACACTCGCGTCTGCTTCCAGAGGGAGCACGTGGGTGGTGCCACTGCAGGTGATGGCAAGCGCCGCGGAGCCGGCATCGGTGCGCCGCACCGTCACGCCGCCTGATCTGCTGGCAGTGACAGCGATCCTCTGGTCGTGGATCAGGATCCCCTCTACGGAAAGCTCGGGCCAGGCGGAGGGCAGCCGGGGAGCAATCGTGCAGCCATCGACAGTCGGCTGGAAGCCGAGAAAGCCATAGAGCATCACCTGCGGCACCAACACGCTCTCCAGAAATTCCGCGTCGACTCCCAAGCCTCCGGCTGTGCCTCCCCCCTGCAGTGTGCCTCGGCCGGACGTGGCGGAGTAGTAGCGGCGGTAGCCCCCCTCCCCCTGCACCTCGGCAAACCAGGTCAGAATCTCTTCCAGCCGCTGCCACGCGTCGTCGGGACCGAGCGTTGTGAGCCGGGCCATCAGATCGAAATAGCTGAACCCGAGCACCGCTCCCCCATCCTGCACCTGCCCGCCCCAGGGGATCGTCTCCGGCCCCGACCACATCCAGGCATAGGTTTCGATATTGCGCCGGGTGGTGGCCCGCGGGGCGTAGCGCCAGTGGTAGATATCGGCACCCTGGGAGGTGTCGCCAGCCACGAGCCGCTGCCCATCAAGCCAGGCGAAGATCTCTGCTGCCTGTGCTGGTGTGGCCAGCGAATATGAGATCGCCTCGAGGTTGACGAATGTAAAGCCATAGTCATAGGCGCGGCCCTCGCCGTCGATCCAACCGTTGAACCGGCCCGTCTCCCGATTCCAGAACCGGGCCTGAAAATCAGTGCGAACGTCGCTGGCAAGGCGACGCAGGTCGGCGGCCGCGACAGCGCGGGGATCGGCCGGCATGTTCCACTCAGGGTGGGCCGCCACTCCCTCCTCCACCGCGGCGAGGGAGTCAAGGGCATCGGTGAGATAGATCGTGGCGAGGGCATCGTCACCGCCAAAGGGGAGAAGATCCCAGTAGTTATTTCCCACTCCGAGGCCCGGCAGCAGTTTTTTTTCGCCGCTGGTAAATTCCAGCCCGCTGCGGCCGTCATGGCCAACCCAGGGCACATGCACATGCCCGGTTTCCCGCACCCGAAATTCATCCAAGGCAAACGCCAGCGCCTGCCGCATCCGCGGGAGGTTGTCGCGCAGGAAGGCAAGGTCGTGCGTCCAGAGGAAGGTTTCGCAACTGGCCCGCACAAAGAGGCTGTTGGTGATGGGGTGGCGCGAATCGATCGCGGTGAGCACCGACTTCAAGCTGATACTCGCGCCAGAGGCTGCTGGCAGAGCGATGCGATAGCGGGTGACAATGCCGGCGTAGCCGGACTGCCGGTAGAGAGGGACGTTGGCATACTGCAGGCTGCCATCGGCCGGCGGCGCGGGGAACGCGACTCCCCCGGCCGGTTGCCAAGCCTCTCCTTTCAGTTGCCACTCCATGCGGGCCATGGCGCCCGCTGGCAGGCCGCTCGCCCCCCACTCCAGACGCACAAACGGGGCCACGATCGTTCCACAGTGCAGCGGCGGAGTTGTGATCGTCACGCTGTCGGCCGTCGCCTTGAGCAGGAGCCCCCGGCCCGGATCGATCCCCTCCACGGTCGCCCCCTCGATCTCCCAACCTGCCGCCGATTGAAGCGCCTTGAGCCCCAGCTGCTGCACCCCCCACTCATCGCCAGCCACGGAGAAGTGCCAGCCGCTGCCGGTGCTCTGTTGCCAGGCGGGAAAGGGCCAGCCGTCGCTATGGGCCATCCCCCGGTGCTGCTGCATGGCGACGTAGCCTTCGGAATCGATCCGCCGGCGCAGCAGCGAAGCGCGGTAGCGGGCCACTGGCTCGCGGCCGGTCCAGAGCGTGGCGTGTGGCAGCCAGGGATCCCAGAGCGTGCAATCGCTGAAGGCCCCGCCGTGATGGAGGGCATGGAGGGCGTTGAGCCGCTGCATCTGCGGTTCAGAGCCGGGCACGGCAAACGTCGGCAGCGGCTCGGCCGCTCGCGCAGCGCCGACAACCGCGCCGGCAGCCATGCAGCTGGCCATACAGAAGAGGAGCCCAGCGGTGGGAAGGGAGAGCGTGGGGCGACGTCGGCGGGCAGGAATGGTGGGGAGCATCAAGGGGTGCATCGAGGGGTGCTTTCGCGGGCGGTGGGGTGGAAACGGGGGCAGGCCGCCATTGTGCTCCGGCTGGTCTGCCACAGCCACAGAGGTTCCGGCAGTGCCAGGGCGTGATGAAAACCGGCCCCCACCGCCTAAAGAGCGGGCAAAATCGCGATTTTCAGGGGTGACGAGGCCGGTTTCAGTCTTGGGCTGGCGGGGGGAAATTGCTACCGTTCCCGCGGCAAACCCTCGGGAGTTCCCCCACTATGCACGCGTCTTTGATCTCTGTGATGGCCGCCGACAGGCTCTCCGCTGGCTGGAATCGACCGGCTGCGGGCTGGGCGATTCTGCTCGCCGCGGGCTGGCTCTGGGGCGGATTGCCGGGCATTGTGGCACTCGCCGCCGACGCCGATCTCCTGCGGCCGTGCGTGATGCGGGTCGAGAGCGAGGTGTTCACCGACGACGACGAGGAGCCAGTGGCGCGGAGCCTCACGCTCTTTCGCGATGGCATCGCCTGGGACTTTCTCGATAAGCCCGCCGGGACTACCGATGCCCCAGCGGGAAAGCCGGAAATCGTGCTCCATGACCCGGCCCGGGAACGGGTGGTGCTGATCGACCCAGGGCGCAATATCAAAACACAGATCGAAACAATCAGGCTGGAGCGGCTGAGCGTGTCGCTGTCGGCCTGGGCGCGGAAGTCGGATGATCGTCTGGTGCAGTGGGCCGGTGGCCCCGACTTTGGTGCGGGCATGGAAGAGGACGAGGACCAAAACATCTCCCTGCAGGGGCCCCGGGTGCGTTATGCGGTGGAATACACCAAAGCCCCATCTGCCGAGGCTGCCAATGCCTATCGACGCTTCGCCGACACGGCCCTGCTGGTGAAGGCCCTGCTCCATCCCGGTGGACTTCCGCCGTTTCCCCGGCTGGCCATCAATCGGCGCGTCTCGGCCGCAGAAGGGATTCCCACGCAGGTAACGCTCGAGTTGGCCTCACCGGCAGCAGCCTTCGGCGGCCGACCGAGGCTGATGCGCTCGGTACACAAACTCCATCCGCGCCTGTTGACTGAAGACGTGAAGCGGATCGAAGACGCGGAGGCGCGGGTTGCGATGGCCACTGCGGTCGATCTGGCCGCCTTTGCCGATCGATCGGAAGTGGTGCAGGCAAGCGCAACCGAGGCTGCCAAATAAAGAGCCGCAGCCCGGCACCGCGAGCTGTCTCCGATCGGGCCAGCCATCCCCCTCCGGCATATCGTGTCGGTTCGCTACAAAGCGTTTCACTGGCATTGTCTCGGCGCGACCCAAGAAAGTCTGCGCGATCGGACGATATTACCCTTGTCGCATAGCTCGCCCAGACAGCCAGGTGTCCCCGCTCGAGAACGCTGGGGACGTGGCCGCCGCTCAGTGCGGACGCAGGTTGACAGGCGTACAGTATGCCAGTTACAACAATTCATCTTCACTTTTCTTCCAGAACGGAGGCTGTTCATGCTTGTGCTCTCCCGCAAACAGAACGAACGGATTCGGGTCGGCGATTCCGTGGTGGTGACCGTGGTGCGTGTCAGTGGCGACAGGGTGCGCATTGGCATCGAGGCTCCGGCGCATGTCCGCGTGCTCCGCGATGAACTCCCGATCGAGCGAACCGAGCCCTTCGCATTGGAATTAGGAGCGGGAACGCTGACAGCGGAATTGCCACTTTCCGCTGTGAAATTGCAAAATCTGCTGGAGGCCGCCGGCTAGCAGACGTTTGGTTCACTGCCACCGGCCGGTCGGCTGGACGGATGCCCTTCAACCCGTTGTATGTCGATCGTGCCGGTGGCGAGACTTGGAATGCCGCAACAGCCAAACCTTCCGCGTCCTTCCCGCCCGGACCCTGCGGGGAAACCTGCGGGGAAACCTGTGGGGAAACCTGTCGGGGGGAAACCTATGGGGAGGAAAAAACCTCTGCTGGCTGGAGCGGCGCTGGTGCTGGTCGGTCTGGTGCTGCTGGCGAGTGGATTGCTCTGGGAGCCAGCCTTCTACGGATCGCGCACCGGAGGCCGATGGGGCGTTGGGGTGGCGAACGGATCGGACGGAGCAGGCGCGGATCTGGAGCGGTTGGCAGGACGGATGATGACGAAGGCGGTGTCGCTGCATGCCGCGATGCGGCAGGATGGCGCGTGGGAGGCGTTGATTTCGGAGGGGGAGATCAACGCTTGGCTGGCGCTCGACCTGCCCCGCAACCATGCCACGCTCCTCCCCTCTGGCCTGAGCGATCCGCGGGTTTGCCTGCAGCCGAGGCGGGCGCAGGTGGGGGCCCGGGTCGGCTATGGCTTTCTATCGGCCGTCATCTGGTGTGATGTCGGGGTGCAGTTGCGGGGGGTGAATCAAATCGTCGTCGTGGTGAACCAAGCAGGGCTGGGGGCCCTCCCCCTGCCGCGGGCGGCGTGCGCGAAGCGGCTGGCCGATCGGCTGGCGGAATGGGGGCTGCCGGGGGATATGCGGCCGATCGACGGGCGGATGGGAGTGGTGCTCTACACCGATCGGCAGGCTGACGGCGCTGGGGCCGGCTGGCAACTCACAGCGCTGCAACTTGAGCCCGGCGAGGCGATGCTGGCAGGAACTGCCCGGAACGAGGCTGCTGGGGTTATTATGTCGGCGGGGGACGGGCTTCCCTCACCGCGGGAATGAGCGGGCACCACACGCAACGGAGCCAAGAATGGCGCGGATCACGTTTCTGGGAGCGGCTGGCACGGTATCGGGATCGCGTCATCTGCTTGAGCATGATGGCCGACGGGTGCTCGTCGATTGCGGATTGTTCCAGGGTGAGAAGGGATTGCGCGAGCGTAATTGGGCCCGGTTTCCCGTGCCCGCCTCATCGATCGATGCGGTGGTGCTGACCCACGGCCACATCGATCACTCCGGCTGGCTGCCGCGGCTCACCCGCGAAGGGTTCAAGGGTCACATTCTCACCTCCCCGGCCACCTCCGATCTGCTGGGGCTGTTGCTTTACGATTCGGCCAAGTGCCAGGACGAGGATGCCAAATACGCCAACCGCAAAGGATTTTCCAAGCACAGCCCTGCCCTGCCGCTCTACGACGAGCGCGACGTGGAGCGAACGCTCCGGCAGGTGCGCGCTGTGCGCCGCGAGGAATGGTTTGCGCCGGTGGCGGGGATGCGCTGCAAGTTTCACGATGCGGGGCATATGCTGGGCAGTTCCTTTATCCAAATGGAACTTTCCGGTTCCTCGCCGGAGCCCCTCCGGCTTCTCTTTTCCGGCGACGTGGGGCGGTTTGACGCGCCGCTCTACAACGATCCGATTCCCCCCACGCCGTGCGATTATCTGGTGTGCGAGAGCACCTATGGCGATCGCAATCATCCCACCAGCCGGCCGCTCGATGAGCTTGAGGCGGCGACCAAACAGGCCTTCGCCCGCGGTGGATTGATGCTCGTGGCCTCCTTTGCGATCGGCCGCTGTCAGCAACTGGTCTATCTGTTGCGAACACTGATGGCCGCGGGCCGGATTCCGGAGGCACCGATCTGGGTCGATTCTCCCATGGCAGTGGAGGCGACTGAGGTGTTCCGCCGGCATGTGGAGGAGCATGATTTTACCGAGGCCCGCATGGAGGGAGTGGCCGATGCGCTTGCCTCACCATTTGTAAAAATGGCGAAAACAGCTGAGGAATCGAAGGCGATCAATGAGTATGACGGCCCGGGCATCGTGATCGCCTCCAGCGGCATGATGAATGGCGGACGGATCCTCCACCATCTTGCCAGGCGACTCCCCGATCCGCGCACCACCGTGCTCGTCGCCGGTTTTCAGGCGATCGGCACGCGAGGGCGAACCCTGATCGATGGCGCCAAGTTTCTGAGGATTCACGGCCGCGACATCCCGGTGCGGGCCGTCATCAAGAAGGTGGACGCCCTCTCCGGGCATGCCGACGGCCCGGAACTCTGTCGCTGGCTCTCTGGCATGCCAAAACCAAAGCAGACATTTTTAGTGCATGGTGAACCCCCCGCCGCCCGCGCCATGGCCGAACAACTGCACCAGGCTTTTGGCTGGGAATCGACGGTTCCCGCCATTGGCGATGGCTTTGATCTTTCCTCCTGATCTTCCCGGACCCCCCACCTATGCCCAAAAAACCGAAGGAACTGCCTCCCAAGGTCTGCAGCATCCTGCCCGACACCATCCTCGGCGATGAGGTCGCGCTGGTGGCGGAGAACATGGAGCAGATTCTGCGCTCTCCCAGCTACTGCCTGGCTCAGGACGATCGCTCCCTGCTCGACAAGCCGGAGTTGCGCGGGGTGCGCATGCTTCTGGAATTGCACAAACCGGAGTTGGCGTTTCAGGCACACAAGATCACTTCAACGGTGATTGTGTTTGGGGGAACCCAGATCGTGGAGAGGGGGGCTGCGGAACGCCGTCTGTCGGAGGCCCGTCGCCATGCGGCGGCGGTTCCCACCGATCCCCTGCGGGCCCGCGAGGTAGTCCGGAGCGAACGGTTGCTCAAACGCAGCCGCTATTACGACGCGGCGCGAGAGTTTTCCCGGTTGGTCTCGATCGACAACCAGTGCGACGATCGGCGCGACTTCTGCATCGTCACCGGCGGCGGACCGGGCATCATGGAGGCGGCAAACCGGGGGGCATTTGACGTTGGCTGCCAGTCGATCGGACTCAACATCAAGCTCCCTTCCGAGCAGCAGCCCAACCCCTTCATCACGCCCGATCTCTGTTTTCAGTTCAAATATTTTGCCCTGAGAAAGTTCCACTTCATTCTCCGCGCCGCTGCCGTTGTGCTCTTCCCGGGCGGATTCGGCACGCTCGACGAGATGTTCGAAACGCTCACCCTGCGTCAAACCCACCGCATGCAGCCAGTGCCGATCATCCTCTTCGGCCGGGAGTATTGGTCGAAGGTGATCGATTTTCAGCAGATGGCAGACGAGGGGGTGATCGCTGACGATCACCTGAAACTCTTTTCCTGGGCCGAAACGCCTCAGGAAGCCTGGCAGAAGATCGTCGACTTCCACACGCCCGGCGGGGGTGCGCCGGCGTGACGCAGCCTGCCATTGTGAGTGAGGCAGTCGAGTCGCGACGCGTGGCGTTGGTGACCGGCGGCGGCCGCGGCAGTGGTGCGGCGGTGGTGCGTGCCCTGGCGGACCGCGGGTATTCAATTGCCATTCATGCCCATGCTTCACTGCGTGAGGCGCGAGCCATGGCCGAGGCCCTCACGGTCAGCGGCATTGAAAGTCTGGCGGTCACGGCCAATATGCGTGAGGAGGGCCCGGTGCGGGCGATGGTGCAGCGCGTGGCAGACCATTTTGGTCGGATCGATGCGCTGGTGAGTTGCGTGGGGCTCAGGCGCTCGAGCGCCTGGGCAGACCTCACTGCCGAGGATCTGCGCGTACACTTTGAGGTGAATTGCGTGGGCACGTTTGTCACGGCTCAGGAGGCTGGCGCTTTCATGGTGCGCCAGGCTGACGGAGGGAATATCGTGGCCCTGGGGGAGGAGTGCCGTCCGCCGTTCACTTCCGGCAGCACTGCGGCCATGATCGGCCGCAGTTCGATTCCAGCGCTGGTTGGTTGCCTGGCGACAGAGTTAGCCGCCCTCCACAAGAGAGTGCGGGTCAATGGTGTGTTGCACAGCCACGGAGCGACTGCCGGTCACGGGGCGGCAGAGGCTTTAGCAACACGCGCCAGCCAGATCCCGGAGGTTGTGCAGCGGGTGGTGTGGCTGCTGGAACACCCGGAGGTGAACGGGGTCTGTCTCAAGGCGCACGAGGCTCTGCCAGCCTTCGCCGGCCGACCGACTGCCTGAGCGATCGGGGCCGGCTAGGCCCCGCTGCGGCTGCCGTCCACGGGGAGGCGAATCTGGAACGTGCTGCCCACCCCCGGCTGGCTCTCCACCGCCACGGTGCCGCCATGGGCCTGAACGATGTGCTTCACGATCGACAACCCCAGCCCGGTTCCCCCCAGCTTGCGGCTGCGCCCCTTATCCACCCGATAGAACCGTTCAAACAACCGGGGGAGATGTTCCGTTTCAATCCCACACCCCTCGTCGCGGACGGTGAACAGGAGACACGTGGGGGCCAGAGGGGGCGTTTCCAGTGTCGCCGACATCCAGATCGTGCGGCTTGGTTCGCTGTATTTGATGGCGTTGTCGACCAGATTGATCAGCGCCTGTTCCAGCAGCGGGGCGTTGAGGTCGGCCTCCAACTCTGGATCACATGTCACCAGCAAGGTGATCGCGCGGTCGGCGGCCCGGGGCTGGCAGTCGCTCTCGACGGCCGCGAGCACATCAGACACCAGCGCCGGCTCCAGCGGCAGATCGCCCGTGCCTTCCTTCTGCTCGATCCGCGACAGGGCCAGAAGGTCTTCGATGATCGCCCCGAGGCGGTCGGCCTGTTTGGCCACAATCTCCAGGAATCGGCGATTGTCTGCCGGATCTTCCGCCGCGCCATCGAGGAGCGTTTCCAAAAAGCCCTTGATCGAGGCGATCGGGGTACGCAGTTCATGCGATACATTCGCGACAAAATCGCGGCGCACATTTTCCAGATGGTGGATATCGGTGACGTCGTTGAGCACGATCACGGCCCCACCCTCGCCCGATTCATCGCGCAGGGCGGTGCCGCGGACGCGGATGGTGCGATCGCGGATGCCACGCAGAAGCAGGTTGTCTTCGACAGGCTCGCGACAATCGATGGCCAGCAGGGCAAATCGCCTCAGATCGGCGTTCCTCACCACCTCCTGCAGCGGCCGACGGACAACGGCGGCGGCATCGGCCCCCAGGAGATCTGCTGCGGCACGATTGATACTCACAATGCGCTGACGGGCGTCAATCGCCAACACTCCTTCGATCATGCTGCCCAGGACAGCTTCCTGCTGCGACCCCTGGCGGCCGATCGTCAGACCGCGCTCGACCAACTGCTCCCGCAGCGTGGAGATCGCGCTGGCCAGGCTGGCGAGTTCCGCAGGCTCCGAGGTGGGGATTGGGGCGTCTACCTCTCCTCCCGCCAGGAGGAGCGCGGCTTCGGCGAGTTCCTGTACGGGGCGCGCGGCCCGGTTGGCGAGCAGATATCCGGCGGCCAGAGCCACTCCGCCGAGGGCCAGATAGCCCAGCAGCATGCGGCGCAGCGCCCCGGCTAATTCACCGTCGGCCGCGCTGGTGTCGGCCACCACCTGCACAAGAGCCTCGGGGGCGTTGGTCGGTCCGATCGGCTCGACGAGCGAGACCAAGCGTCTCCCGGTGGCGGCTTCATAGCGGCTGGAGATGGTGGCTGATCCACCCCCTGCGGCGAAGCCCTTGGCGGTCAGAAGCGAATCGCCGCCGCCCTCCATGCCGGGGCGGGGGCCGTCAGGGTTTTCTACCGAGGCGAGCACGGTTCCCTGAGGGTCGAGGAGAAAGCAACCGAATCGGCAGGTGCGTTCCACCTGCGTGGCGGCAGCGACGAAGGCGCTGGGGTTCACAGGTTCGGCAGCCGTTTTCGCTGCCGATGCCAGCCCGGTTGCCACCTCGCGCATCCGGCGAACCTGCGCTTGGTCAGCCAGTCGGGCAAGTTCCACTGAGGCGAGCCAATAGCATGCGCCGAGCACGAGGGAAACCAGAGCGCACCAGCCGGCGAAGAGATGCCAGCTGTACCGGGGTCTGGGCATAAAAAAATGCTGACTGTGACGGCTGGATCAAGGGTTTTCGGGCAGAGCGACTAGGGTCGGAATCGGTATCCCACGCCGCGCACCGTTTCAATATACAAACCGAAATCGCCGAGCTTCTTGCGCAGGCCGGCGACCTGAACGTCCACCGAGCGCTCCGTGACAGGATAATCTTCCCCCTTCACCGCGTCGACTATCTGGGCTCTTGTATAGGCCCACCCCGGCCGTTTTGCCAGAAATTGCAGAAGGGCAAACTCAGTGTAGGTGAGTTCAAGGGGGGCTCCGGCGAGCGTTACTTCATGCCTGCCGGGATGGATCGATAATTCGTGCACGTCGATCGTGTTCTCGATTTCGGCGTGCCGTTCCACTTCCCTCCGCCGCAGCAGCGCCTTGACCCGTGCGGAGAGAACGCGGGGGCTGAAGGGTTTTGTGATGTAGTCGTCCGCCCCCCGCTCGAGGCCTGCCACCATGTCGCTTTCCTCACTTTTTGCAGTCAGCATGATGATGGGGATGTCGCGGGTCTTCGGCTCGCTCTTGAGCCGCCGGCAGACCTCCAGCCCATCGACGCCGGGCAGCATCAAATCGAGCACGATCAGGTCGGGAGTCTGCTTGCGGGCCGACCGGAAAGCCTCCTCGCCCGTGGCCACGCAGGTCACTTTGTAGCCGTCGCGTGACAGGTTGTATCGAACCAGCTCCAGCAGGTCTTCCTCGTCGTCAACGACAAGCACCTGATAGGGCACCGAGGCGTCACCAAGCTTTGATTTCTGCAGCGGCTGCTTCATGATGGCCCCGGGATTCAAGGGCATGGCGGCACTGGAATGGAACAAGGCATGCGCTCCGAGAAATGAGACTCTCGCCTTGGAGACTGTGGATAAAGTGCGGCATCGCTGGATGCGATGCCCGTCGACCGTGGAAAACCTCGGCTTTTTCACCGGGCGACTTCGTGGAAAAAGGCCATGGAAGGCTTTTTCCACAGCCAGCCAGCAGTCTATTCCCCTGGGCCGCGCCGCAGGAAGCATACGGAACGTTAGATTTCGATGAGGCAGTCGAGTTACGAGAGCAGCAGCTCGACATCCTCGGCGGTCAGCGTGGAGATCATGTTGTCGTCTGCCCGCACGATCGACTCCGCCAGATCGCGTTTCCGATCCTGCAAGGCGAGGATTTTCTCCTCGACGGTATCGCGGGCGATGAGCCGGTAGGCGAACACCCGCCTCGTCTGGCCGATGCGATGGGCACGATCGACCGCCTGTGCCTCAACCGCTGGATTCCACCAGGGATCGAGAATGTAAATATAGTCGGCGGCGGTCAGATTGAGACCCTGGCCTCCAGCTTTGAGGCTCACGAGGAACAACCGGCAGTCGGGATCCTCCTGGAAATGGGCGACGCGTGCCTGCCGATCGGTCGTCTTGCCGTCGAGATATTCGTAGGCAATCCCCCGCGTCTCGAGCTGCTTGCGCAGGATGGCCAGGAAACTGGTGAACTGGCTAAAGACGAGAACCTTGTGCCCTTCATCGAGGACCTCCCCAAGCTGCTCGAGGAGCGTCTCGAGCTTCGCCCCCGGTTCATTCAACAGGGCGGGATCGACCAATCCGGGGTGGCAGGCAGTCTGGCGGAGTCGCAGGAGCGCTTCCAATACGGCGATCCGGGAGCGCCCAATCCCCATCCGGCCGATGCGTCCGGAAAGTTCCAGGCGGTAATGCTCGCGCAGTTCGTCGTAGGCCTTGCGCTGCGTCTCGCCGAGTTCGCAGAAGAGGGTTTGCTCCGTTTTCTCAGGCAGATCGGAGAGCACCTGCGACTTGGTGCGTCGCAACAGGAAGGGGCGCACCGCTCTGGCCACCACCTCGGCTGCGCTCCCAGCCCGACCGCCGGCGAGAAATCGCTTGAGACGCGTGGCACTGCCGAGCTGACCAGGATTGAGAAATTCGAAAATGCTCCAGAGCTCGCCGATGTGATTCTCAACCGGGGTTCCGGTCAGGGCCAGACGGTGGCGGGCCCGGAGCAGTCGGCAGGCTTTGGCCGCTTGGCTGCCGGCATTTTTGATCGACTGCGCCTCGTCGAGAACGATGTAATCGAATTCGATCTCCCGATGTTGGAGAACGTCGCGGCGTAATGTGCCGTAGGTCGTGAGCACGAGGTCGAAATCGGAGAGCGATTCAGATGCCCCGGTGCGCTGATTGCCGGTGTGATTGAGCACCCGGAGTTCCGGGCCAAACTTCTTCGCCTCCTCCATCCAGTTGAAAACCAGACTCTTGGGCACGATCACCAGCGTCGGCCGATGCTGAACGCCAGTATCCCGCACCTCGCGTTTCCGACGGATCAGCATCGCGAGAACCTGGATCGTTTTGCCCAGACCCATGTCGTCAGCCAGGCATCCACCCAGACCCATCCGTTCGAGAAACGACAGCCAGCCCAAGCCCTCGCGCTGGTAGTGCCGCAGCGTGCCCTGAAAACCCTCCGGTTCGTTCTCCGCCTCGGGACGCTCCCCTCTGGAGAGTTCGGCGCGGATTTTTTCAAAGGCTTCGTCCACATGCGATTGCGGCTGACCGGCGAGCAGGGCATCCAGGAGAGCGACCTGAATGCGGCCGTAGCGCAGCCTGCCGTCATGTTTTTGTGCGAGCGCCACCATCGGTTCCAACTGGGCCGCAAAGCCCTCCGGCAGGATGCCGAGTGAACCGTCGGAGAGTTCCACCGAAGTGGCTCCCTTGGCCAACGCCTCCAGGAGGGCCGGCATCTCTGCCGACACGCCGCCGAAATCGACGGTGCCTGAAAGTTCGAACCAATCGATGCCGCTGGTGACGTTCCAAGCCACGCTGCCAGCTGGCCGATACCGTCGTCCGGACACCTCGACCGCCCAGCCCGCAGCCGCCAGTTGCGAGACCGATGCATCCAGCCGGGCCCGAGGAATCTCCACGTGGTGGGTTACCGGTTCGCTGCCCGGTTCACCCGTGCGGGGAATGCTGGCCCCATAACGCGGCAGAAGGGAGAGGGCGTCCCGTTCGGCCATCCGATCGCGGCGCACGAAGATGCGCCGGGCAGGATCGGCAGTGCCACCGGCCGGATTGTCGGCCTCGACCTGCATGCCCCCGTAGTCAAACCAGATCCGCCCTGCCAGTTGAACCCTGGGAGCGGCGCGGCGCTTGGCCGCTCGCCCGCCGCCCTGAGGGTCATCCTCGTCGTCGCTACTGACGGCGGCCCGCGAATCGTCAAGCACCAGCTTCGGACGGGGCGCCCCCGACTCGATCCGCCACCCGGTCCAAGCGGGCAGAAGGAGGCGCGGCACATCGGCCAGTCCGGCCAGCCGTTCGATGAGCCCGTCGGTTTGGGAGCCGGCCAATTCGATCGGACCACGCCGCTCAAACTGCTCCAACCAGCCGTTGGTGCAGGGAGAGCCAGCGGTATCTCCAGTCGACAGCCGGGCCAGCCGGTCGGCAAAGACAACCAACCCCGATCGGAGGATGGCGCGGGGGTCGCGCAGATCGCGGCGTTCGCTCCCGCGAACGAGCATGCCCCGGAGCGTCGCCTTCCCTGGACGGGGCAGCGGTTTCTCTTCTCCGTCGTTGAGTTCGCGGAGCGTTTCGGCCCGCGTGCTGACCAGATCGTCCGGCTCGAGTACGAGGGCGAATTCCCACGGGCGTCCGCCGTCCCACGTCAGCGAAACGATATTTTCCGGATTGCGACGCGGCTCCGGCTGCACAATCAGCCGGCCGGTTTCGCACAGCATCGCCAGCTGTGTCGGGGCCGCCTGCGGGCTGACGGCGATGCGGCTGATCGACCGGCGATCGAGGCCATCGGTGGTGCCTGTTTCGCTGACGGCAACGGTTCCCACCAATTGGGCGACGAGGAGGCGTTCCTGGGTGTCGAGCTGTTCCGCTTCGGAATCGGCACCTGCCCCGAGGGAGATGGCAACAGGGCGGGGGCGTCCGGTGGTGTTGCCGGCGACATCCAGCTGCATCCGGCAGGGAATGAGAACTGCGGCGTGGGCATGCGTGGAAGCCCCCACATCGAGCATGAAGACGAGCGATCCGGCGGAACGCCGAGCATCGGAGATGGCCAAGGCCCGCGTGCGGAGGGCCGGTTCGACCAACCGGCGGCGTTCCTCAAGATCGAGGGCCCATGCCGGCTGCCGGGTGGAAACGGGCCGCTGGCCAGCAGTCGTGGCTGGGGAAGCGGGCGTGGCGGTGGGGCCGGAGATGCCCGCCACCGTGGCCGGCTCGGCGTCCCCCTCAGCCTCCCCATCCTCGGAGTCGAGGAGGTCCTCATCTTCCGCGTCCACCTCTTCGGAGGCCTCGGCGGCGATGATGCTCAGGACGATCGGGGTATTTTCCTGCACCCCGGAAAACAGGCCGCGGCGATCAACTTCCAGAAAGACCGCCGCCAGAACCGTGCAGGGCTGACCAGCGCGTCCGCGCTGGCTGTCGCACTGAACCTCCAGTGTCATCCCCCCGCGCCGTCCGGCGGAGAGTTCGAGGACGACATCGTTGGGTTCCGCCCCGCCGGCTTCGACGATGGCATGGACATGCCCCACCCGGGGGCAGGTCACCCGCACCCCGGTCAGCTGCCGGGCAGCAAGTATGTCGGCCGGGTCGAACAGATGAAACAGCCGCTTTTCCAGACTCGTCATGCCGTGAATGCCTGCGAGGAAGTTGGCTGCGCACATCGAACCTATCTTCGCAGGATGTTCGGCGCGCAACACGCTGTTGTACCCTGCCAGCGGGGCTGGCGGGAGGGGGGAAGCAAAAGGTCTGCTGAGTCATCGCCTCACAGCGACGCTGGCGCCGGCGGATTCAAGCGGAATCCCTTCACCGTGGCGATCAGTTCCAGCACGTTTTCCACCGGTGTCTGGGGGAGAACGCCATGGCCGAGGTTGAAAATGTGGCCGGGGCGTCCCGCGGCCTGTTCCAGCACATCGAGCGTCCGCTGCCGCACGGTATCGCGGTCGGAGAGCAGCACTGCCGGATCGAGATTGCCCTGCACGGCCCGATCGTAGCCAACGGTGTGCCACGCCTCGGCCAGTTCAACCCGCCAGTCGATGCCGATCACGCTTCCCCCAGCCTCCCGCAACAGCGGCAACAGGGCCGGATTACCGGTGGCGAAATGGATCACCGGGGCCCGCGCCGCCGCTGCCGCCAGTGCCGTGCGGGTGTGCGGCAGGACGAACCGCCGGTAATCTTCAGGCGCGAGGCACCCCACCCAGCTATCGAAGAGCTGGACGATCTGGGCGCCGGCATCGAGTTGGGCCAGAAGATAGCCGCTCACGGCCCGGGCCAGCCGATCCATCAGGTCGTGCCAGGCAGACGGGTGTGTGTACATGAGCGATTTGGTATGGAGCCAGGCGCGACTGGAACCTCCTTCGATACAGTAGCTGGCGAGTGTGAACGGCGCTCCGGCAAAGCCGATCAACGGGATTCCGTCATCCAGACTGGCCCGCGTGGCCCGCACGCAGTCCATCACAAATCCGAGCGAATCGAGGCGGTCGAGTTCCAGAAGCCTGTGCACATCGGCCGGCTCGCGGATGGGATTATGGATCACCGGCCCCTCGCCCGCCAGAAATTCCAACTGCATCCCCATCGGTTCGAGGATCGGCAGGAGGTCGCTGAAGATGATGGCGGCATCGACGCCGAGCCTGTCGACGGTGGCGATCATCACCTCGGCCGAGAGCGCAGGATTTTTGCACAGCTCCAGGAATCCGACCTGAGCCCGGATGCGGCGGTATTCCGGCAGGTAACGCCCCGCCTGCCGCATCAGCCAGACAGGCGTGCGCTCCACCGGTTCCCGGCGGCAGGCCCGCATCATCAACGAATCCTGCCAGCGTGGCACCCCCGGCCCCTCCGCTTTGGAAAGGGCAGGCGGAACGGCAGTGGTGGGGGGGGGAGTCGGCATGATGGCAAGTGGTCAGTATAGAGGGAATGTGGGCAAAGGGCGGGAACGACGGGCAGTTTGCCGCCCCCCATCGGCAACCGCTGTAGGCAAACTACAATATGGGAGTCTTCCCGCAAGGACCCGCATGATCGAATTCGTCTCCGGCATTTCGGTGGTCTGTTTTGCCGCCAGCTATCTGGTGGCCTTGGCGTGCGAAGTGTCGCGGCTGTGGTTCCGCTCCGGCCTGCGCGGCGCAGCCATGGTTGGCTTCATGGCCGCTGGCCTCCTGGCACATACGCTCTTCTTGGTGTGGCGCGGGGTCAACGAGCCGGCCGTGCCCCTCTCCAGTGCGTTTGACTGGTATCTGTTGGCGGCTTGGGTGTTGGCGGGTGGATCGCTCTGGCTGACGGTGTCGAACCCCCGCACCCCGGTGGGGCTGTTCATGCTGCCGTTGGTGCTGGGGCTGATCGGTGGATCCCAACTCTCCAGCCGCGATCCCTTTCCGCAGAGCCCGGCCACGCAGATTTGGGGAGCGATTCACGGAGGATTCAATCTGGCGGCGAGCGTGGCTGTGGCGATCGGGGCGATCTCGGGGCTGATGTGGCTGATCCAGGCTGGCCGGCTGGCGCGGAAGCAGGCGCCGCTGCAAGGATTTCGCATGCCGAGTTTGGAAAAACTCTCCCACACCTGCAGACGCACGCTGCTGACCGCAGCCTGGACCGCCGCCGCGGGGTTTGTCTCCGGCCTTGTGCTCAATGCCGTTAATCGCCAGCGGGGGCTCTTGGAAACAGTCCCCTGGAACGACCCTGTCGTGCTGCGGATGGGCGGGCTGGTGGCCTGGCTGGTGGTCGCCGCATTGATGTCGCGCGCCGTGCGCCGCAGGCCGGATGCCGCCCGCACCAGGGCGGTGCTGTCGGTGGTGAGCCTCTGCGTGCTGATGATTTCGATTCTGTGGGGGCTCTTCGGCACCACCCGCCATGGGGTGCCGCCGGTGGAGATGGCGCAGCCGACCGCGCGGGGAGCCCTGCCATGAATCTGGCTTTTGTAGGCGGCACCCACCGCACCGTTCCCTTGGCCCTGCGCGAGCGGCTGGCCTTTTCGACAGAACAGGCGACAGAGGCGCTGCGTCGGTTCCGCGAACGGTTTCCCGGCCGAGAGGGGGTTTTGCTTTCCACCTGCAACCGGGTGGAGTTTTACACCGCCGGTGAGAATGACGCGGTACCGCCCCTCCCTGAACAGATGGTCTCCTTTCTGGCGGAATGCCGGGGGATCGATGCCCATGTGTTGCGTGGGGTGTTATCAGGGGAATCGGATGGCGCTGCTGCGCGTCATCTCTTCAGCGTTGCCGCAGGCCTCGACAGCATGGTGCTCGGTGAGCCGCAGATTGTGGCGCAGGTCAAGCAGGCCTGGTCGCTCGCCCAGCAGAATCAGACGGCCGGTCCGCTCACCGGAGAGATGTTCCAGGCGGCCTTCCGCACCGCCAAGCGGGTGGCCAGCGAAACCTCAATCGGTCGCGAGCGGCTCTCGATTCCCAGTATTGCCGTGGCCGATTTTGCCCGTGGGGTCTTTGAGCACTTTGACGACAAACGGGTGTTGCTCATCGGTGCCGGCAAGATGGCGGCCGAGACGCTCCGCTATCTGCGGGAAGCGGGGGCCCGCGATGTGGTGGTCGTGAACCGCTCCGCCGAACGCGCCGCCGCTCTGGCCACGCAGTTGGGGGCACGGACCGGCCGGTTTGAGTCGCTGGCGGCGGAACTGGCGGCGGCCGATCTGGTGGTCAGCACGACCGGGGCCACGACGCCGATTGTGACTCCGGAACTCTATTCCGTGGTGGAGGCCGATCGCGGCAGTCGGCCGCTGGTGGTGCTCGATCTGGCCGTGCCCCGCGACTTCGATCCGCGGATTGGCGATCGGCCGGGGGTATGGCTCTATTCCATCGATGACCTCGCCTCTGCCTGCGCCGCCAACCGGCGCAGCAGGCAGCGGGAAATTCCGGCGGCGATGGCCATTGTGGAGGAGGAGACCTACCGGTTTATGGGCGATCTGCACCATCGCTCCACGGCGCCTGTCATTGAGCAGTTGCGGGCGGGTTGGTCGGAAACGGGCGAGACGGAACTCGACCGTCTCTTCCGCCGGCTGCCGGCGCTCGACGAATCAGCGCGGGCTGAGATCAGACAGGCGTTCGACCGCTATGCCGCGAAGCTGCTCCACTCCCCGCTGGCATCCCTGCGCAAGGAGAGCCGCTCCGGTCCGCCGCACGGCCTGCTCGACGCCCTCAAGCGGCTGTTCGATCTGAAGGACTGACTTGCCGACTTTCGCAGAGCGTCGGAGAAAAAGGTGACAGCCACCAAATCTAGGGAAGATAAGTAAAGGCAGGTTGCCGAGACTGCCCAAATTTGGTGGCCGGCACCTTTTTCTTGTGCCCTACCGCGGCAGGCAGTAGGCCAGAGCCAGCAGGCTGTAGCTGGTGACAAGCGTGGGCTCTCCCTCCATCCAGCGGCTGTTGGAATTGACCCACGAACCATCCGCCTGCTGACGGGCCAGAAGCGCATCAGCCAGTTCACTGCGCCACCGGTGCTCTACCCCTTGGGCGTCGGTGAATGTTTCCTCCCCAAGGACATCGAGCGCCTTGGCGGCGGTGTGGAAATAATAAAAGAGCCCCGCGTCGCCGAGGCCGGGATTCTCCGCAAACGTGTAGTGCTTTTCCAGCCAGGCCACGGCGGCCTTCACCCGCGGATCATCCCGCGTGAGCCCCGCAAAGATCATGCTCTTGAGGCCGGCGTAGGTCATGGAGGCATAGCTGCGCAGGCCCCCCTCCGGCGTCGTGCCGGCCTGGCTCTCGCCGCCGGCGGCGGGCGTGTAGTAGAAGCCGCCATCGGGATTTTTCTCAGGGAATGGGAGTGTGTTGTCAGGGCCCGGGAGGTTTTGGGTGCGCGAGACAAACACCAGCGCCCGCTGGATCGCCGCGTCGTCGGCATCGGTGCCGGCGGTGCGCAGGGCCTCGATGAGAAAGGAGGTGTTGGAGAGGTCGGGCCGGTTTTTCTTCCCATATCCGGCGCCGCCATAGGCGGGATCGGCCGGGGAAGCTCCCTCCGTTTCATCCCATTGCAGCCCCTTCACAAAGGCCTCCGCGCCTCTGATATCCCGATCGTAACGGCCGTCTTTGTTGCAGGCCACCAGGGCGAGCAGGGCGATCGACGTTTCGTAGTTGGCGACGGCCGAGCCCTGTGGATGGATGCCCCCATCGGCCTGCCGGAACGAGAGCAGATGGGCAAGGCCCCGTTGCACGCCGGCCTGATCGATCGGCGTGCCGCTGCGCACCAAGGCCGTCACCGCCAGGGCCGTCACGGCCGGGCCGGCCGGTGCCACAAAGCTGCCGTCGGCTGCCTGCCGCTGCTCCAGGAGAAATCGGGAACCCTTGGCAATCGCCGCCCGCACCGCTGCCGGCTCGGCAGCAGGTAGAACAGGCCCGCAGAGGCCCAGCGCCATCAGGGCTGTGAGGGCTGTAAGAGCAGTGAGAGTCTGGCGCCTGAAATGCCGCGGCGAGAAAGAGGTGGCAGGCATGGTTGATAAAACCTCGAGAGGGCAGCGGAGAGAGACGAGGTGAGCGGCCAGGGGCCGGGCGGCTTTTCCAGAATACGGCATTGCCGCAGGAAACCGAAATATGGGCCCGAAACAGCAGTTTCAGGCCGACGCCGTGCTGATCAACTGCGCCAGCAATGGCAGCAGCTGTTTCTTCCGGCTGACGATCCCCTTGAGGGCATACAAACTGCGATCGAGGCGGGGATAGTTGATCTCCTCCCAGGCCTCCGATTCATGGGAGAGCAACAGCAGCGAACCGTTGCTGACGACATCGGTCACCAGCAGCGCCGAGAAATCGAGACGGTTTTTGGCGGCAAAGTCCTCCAGCGCCGCCCGCAGTTCGTCCTTGCGGTCCCAGAACAGATCGAAGCCCGTCTCCTCGATCTGGGAGATGGAAAAGCGGACATCATCCTCGCTGAATTCCTTGCAGTCTTCGGAGATGACCTGCAGGGGCGTGCTCGAGCGGAGCGCCGAACCGATCTCAAAGAACTCCTTCGCATACTCGTCGACATCAACGGTTCCGCACAGCGGCTTCAGCCAGGCCAGCACCTCGCGATCGATGTCGGTGGTGGTGGGGGAACGCAGGTAGAGCGTGTCGGAGATGATCCCGGAAGCCATGCACAGCGCGATGCCCGGAGTGGGAGTGATGCCGGCGGCACGAAACTGCCGGGCCACCAGCGTGCAGGTCGAGCCGACCGGTTCGTTGATGAACCGGATCGGCTGCGTCGATTTCAGGCCTCCCCCGAGGCGGTGGTGGTCGAGCACCTCGACGATCTCCGCCTCCTCGGCACCGCTGACAGCCTGGCCGAGTTCATTGTGATCGACGAGCACGAGTTGAGGCTTTGGCGGATTGATCAGGTCCGACTTGAACGAGAGCCCGACCAGCACGCCGTCATCATCCACCACCGGAAACACCGGTTGCTGCGAGCGTTCCACAATGGCCCGCGCCTCGGTGACGGTGGAACGCCCCAGCACCGTGACAAACTGCTGATCGACGACCGGGTCGATGAACTGCGACGACTTCAGCCGCAGTGTCGTATTGACGGTATCGAAGGGGCTGATGATCACCGAAACACCACGGATTTTGGCCAGCTCCACCAGCCCCGGCGAGAGGGAAAACCCGCCGGTGAGAACCAGCGCCCGAACCCCATGCTCGATGGCTGGCAGTTGGATGGTGGGGCGGTCTCCGCAGACGACGATCAGTCGCTTGGCGGGGAACTGCTGCATTCGTTCGGTGAAGCCCTCGGCGCTCATGGCCCCCACCATCACCAGCAGTTCGTCGCGCTGTTCTGGCTGGATGGCATGTTGGAATGTGCCGCCCAACACGTTGCAGATCTTCTGGAGACAGGTGGCCACGGTGCGCGAGCGGATGGGATCGTCCTCGTTGTGGAAGAACAGATCCATCAGGTGCAGCACCGAAAGCACGCCGACCACCTTGCGCGACGAATCGATCACGGGAATCGCCCGCAGGTCGGACTGCTTCATCCGCTGGTAGGCCTCATGGAACACCTCCCCGAAGGAGGCTGTCACGATGTCGCGGCGGCAGACATCCTCCACCTGAGGGCGGACATCCATCACGATCCGTGGCGCGGCGACTCCCGCCCGCCGGAGAGCGAATTCGGTGCGGTTGTTGGGCGGCCCGCAGCAGGCGGCCACGGCATCGGGGCGGGTGGTGCGTTGGAGAAGATCGGCGTAAGCGATGGCCGAGCAGATGGCATCGGTGTCGGGATTGCGATGCCCAAAGACCAAAACACTCATAGATTCGCCGGTGCACCTAAAGGGCGGGGATGGACCAAGGGGAAGACGGCCGATCTGGGGGCAATCCGTGAAGAATCGGGTCCCCTGAGAGTGTACCAGCCTGCGGCGGGAGCGGCGCAACACTCGATCCACAGCCTGCCAGCCAGGCCTACATCACCGGTGCTGTCGGCAAGGCCCTGGGATAGGAAGGCACGCGACGCTCTGGAAGTTCGCGGCCCTCTTCCAGGCTCCATTCCTCCCGCTCCTGTTCTGACGCGTAATACATCAGCCAGTGTGTCGGCTCTCCCGTATCGGTGGCACTGCAATCCCAGTGGAAATAGTTGTCGGGAAGGTCGACACGTTTCACAGCCGAGGGGAGGATGTCGCGACGGATCAGGGCATAGAGTTCCCGGTCGGACAGGTGGTCGGTGAAATCGAGAACAACCCGCTTCTCGAAGAGCCGATCGATCGTGTTCCACAGCCGCTCACGCACCTGCTCGTCATCGAGCGTGCAGGCCGGCTGGAGTGCCAGCGTCGGCTCAAACCAGCGGGCGATCGGCTCCATCGGGGCCTGTTCCCAGGCAAGCATCGATTCCAGGAAGCGATTCTCAACAGCCGTGGGGAGCGCACAGAAATCGATTTCGCAGATCGACTCGTCGAGATAGGGCTCGATGGCATCGCGCAGTTCCGCGTTGCGCAGGAGGCAGTCGACTTCTTCCGGTTCTGGATGGTGAGCGAGAGGCATGCCGGTGGTACTTCCAGGGTGAAGCGTGGTCGGGCTCTGACGCATGCCCGAGCCCGCGGGCCAACACAAATGACGATACCAACGCACACCGCGGGATCAAGATTTTTCCCCAGTTTTTCCCCGGTTTGGCCGGTTTCTGGTCGGCACGACCGATACCATATGCCGATTTTTCGTCGCCGTCCGGTATTCCCCGGCTTGCCCGAACCGCGCTGCCCCTGCAAAGAGGCGGCCACGCTGCCGAAAAACCGGGGCAGATCGAATCTGCGGGCTGCTCTCAGGCCAGCATTCCCCGCACCACATGCCCATGCACGTCGGTCAGCCGAAATTGCCGCCCCTGGTAGCGAAATGTCAGGGCGGTGTGGTCGATCCCGGCCAAATGCATGATTGTGGCCTGCATGTCGTGGACATGGACGGGATCGGCAGTGATGTTCCAGGCATAGTCGTCGGTCGATCCATACACATGGCCAGGCCGGATGCCGCCGCCGGCCAGCCACCAGCTGTAGGCTCGGCCAAAGTGGTCGCGCCCCTTCGGCTCGGCCGGGTTGCCCTGCCCAAAGGGGGTCCGGCCGAATTCACCCCCCCATGCCACCAGCGTGTCATCGAGCATGCCCCGCTCCTTGAGGTCGAGCACCAGGGCTGCAGACGGCCCCTCGGTGTCGCGGCACTGCTGCTCCAGTTGCGTGAACAGGTTGTTGTGCTGATCCCAGCCGGCGTGCATCAACTGCACAAAGCGGGTGCCCCGCTCCAGCATCCGACGGGCGATGAGGCAGTTGGAGGCGAACGTCCCCTGCACATGCACGTCGGGCCCGTAGCGGTCGAGCACACGCTGTGGCTCCGCTGAGAAATCGACCAGTTCCGGCATGCTGGCCTGCATCTGAAACGCCATTTCATACTGCTGGATCCGCGTGTCGATCTCGGGATCGCCGTAATCGGCCCGGTGGGCGGCGTTTATGGCGGCGATGCCGTCGAGCAGGGCCCGGCGGGAGGTGCGGCTGACGCCCGGGGGATTCTCCAGATAGGGAACCGGGGAGCCGGTGTTGCGCAGCCTCACTCCCTGATACCGGCTGGGCAGAAAGCCGCTGCCCCAGTAGTAGTCGAAGAAGAGCTGTCCGCAGGTCTTTGCCTTGTCGGAGGAGGTCATCACGACAAACGCGGGGAGGTTGTCGGTTTCGCAGCCGAGACCGTAGCTCAGCCAGGCTCCCATGCTCGGCCGCCCCGGCACCTGCGCGCCGGTCATGAAAAACGTGACGCCTGGCGCATGGTTGACCGCCTCGGTGTGCATGCTGCGCACGAGGCAGATCTCGTCGGCGATGCCGCTGACAGACGGCAGCAGTTCGCTCAGTTCGATGCCGGAGGAGCCGCAGCGGTGGAAGGGACGGATGGCAGGCACCGTGGGCCACTTCGCATAGCCGCTGGACATCGTGGAGAGCCGCGTGGTGCCCCGGACGCTCTCCGGAATGTCTTCCCCGGCCCGGGCCCGCATCACCGGCTTGGGGTCGAACAGATCGACATGCGACGGCCCGCCCCCCTGCCAGAGCATGACGACCCGTTTGGCCGTGGGCGGATGATGGGGCAGGCCGGCCAGCCCCGGCACTCTCCCCGGAGCGGCTGCTGGTGCATCGCGGGCCAGCAGCGAGGCCAGCGCCACGCCGCCGATCCCCATGCCTGCCGAGCCGAAAAGGCGGCGGCGGGTGACAGCCTGCTGGTTGTCGTTCCACAGTTCGTGCATGGGGCGATCACTCCCGCGTGAGGGCTTCATCGAGATTGAAAATCGCCAGGCAGACAGCCGACAGGGCCGCCTGCTCAACCTGGTCGAGGGCTGCCGCCTGAGGGGCCTCGCCCACCGCCACCAAAGCCGCAGCGGCGGCCGGATCAGCCGCATAGAGGGCCCGCTGGCGGGCGAGCATGCCCCGCAGCGCTTCCATGTCGTAGCCGGTCGGGTCTCGGCCCAGCACCAAGCGAAAGGCCTGCCGCAGTCGCCCGTCGGTGTCGGCAGCGCTCCGCATGCAGGCTGTGGCCAGCACCCGGCTGGCCTCCACCCAGGTGGTGTCGTTGAGCATGGTGAGGGCGTGCAAGGGGGTGCAGGTGGTGCCGCCGCGGACATGGCAGGTCTGCCGGTTGGCTGCATCAAACAGGTTGGCGGGGCTGACGGTGCGGCGCCAGAAGGTGTAGAGGCTGCGGCGGTAGAGATCGCTGCCGTGGGAGGCGGGGTAGGTGAAGTCGCGCTCTTTTGTGATGGCCAGCGCCTCCCAGATCTGCTCCGGCTGGTAGGGGTAAACAGGCGGGCCGCCGACGCGGGTGTCGAGCAGGCCGCTGGCCGCCAGGGCCCAGTCACGCAGCACCATCGAGGGCATTCGAACCCGGGCAGCCCGGGCAAAGAGTCGATTTTCCGGATCGCCGGCGGCATGTTCAGGGGTGAGCCGACTCGACTGCCGGTAGGTGGCGCTGGTCACGATCAACCGGTGGATCTGTTTCATGCTCCAGTGACGCTTCTGAAACTCCACCGCCAGCCAGTCGAGCAGCGGCAGGTGGTGCGGGTAGGCACTCTGCACCCCCATATCTTCCGTGGTTTTCACCAGACCAGCCCCGAAGAAGTGCTGCCACATCCGATTGGCCTGCACGCGCGAGGTGAGCGGATGGTCGGGGCGAAACAGCCACTGCGCCAGCCCCAGCCGGTTGGGCGGGCTCTCCGGCGGCAGCGGCGGCAGGAAGGCCGGCACGGCGAAGGCCACCACCTCACCCTGCGGCGAGAGGTAGTCGCCCCGCTCCAGGATCTTCGTTTCGCGCGGCTGCGCGTCACTCATCACCATGACGCGCGGGATCTGGTCGCCCCGGTAGGAATCGCGTTGGCCCTCCAGGTCGCCCCGTTTCTTCAGTTGCGGATATTTCCCCACCACCGACTTCTTCACCTTTTCGTCGAAATGGCGGCGCAGATCGGCCTCCAAGGCGGTTTGTTCCTCGGGAGTCCGCTCCCCTTCGGCCACCTTCAGTCCTGCGGCGAGTTTTTCCGGGATCCCCGTGGCATCCTCGGCATGGCCGGTGGCCGAGAGGCCAGCCCGCCAGCCGGCGTAGGCGGCATTTTCAATCGTTTGGGCCTCGGCCTGGGCCTGCTTGAGTTCAGCTTCGAGGGCCTCCAGGCGGGCGGTGTTTTCGGGCGTGGGCAGCTCCAGCACCGGCGGCGCCACGCGGATCCGCGGCGAAAACCAGGTGGGGGCCCCGGTTTCGGGAACGCGGTTGAAGGCGTCGAGCAGGCCGTAGTAGTCGCGCTGCGTGAGGGGATCGTATTTGTGGTCGTGGCACTGGGCGCAGGCCATCGTGAGCCCCAGCCAGGTGGTGGCGGTGGTGTCGACGCGGTCGAAGAGGTTGTTGAACCGCTGCTCCTCGGCGATCGCTCCTCCCTCGCCGTTCAAGAGGTGGTTGCGATTGAAGGCGCTGGCAATCTTCTGGGCGGCGGTGGCCTCCGGCAGCAGATCGCCCGCGAGTTGCTCCGTGGAGAATTGGTCGAACGGCATGTCGGCATTGAGGGCCTGCACCACCCAGTCACGCCACATCCATTGCCACGTGTCGCCATCCTGCTGAAAGCCGTTGGAGTCGGCATAGCGGGCTGCATCGAGCCAAGACAGGGCCATCCGTTCGCCGTAGTGCGGGCTGGCCAGCAAGCGATCGACCAGGTTTTCATAGGCCTGTGGATCGGTGTCGGCGATGAAGATATCGATCTCCGCGGGAGTGGGTGGCAGGCCGATCAGATCGGCGTGGAGCCGGCGGATGAGTGTGGGGCGATCGGCTTCCGGGGAGGGAGCCAGACCAGCCTCCTCCAGGCCGGCCAGAATGAAGCGGTCGATCTCCTGCCGCGGCCAGTCGGCCCGTTGGACGCTGGGGGAAGCCGGCTGCTGAGGGGCCACAAACGCCCAGTGTGGGGCATATTCGGCCCCGCTGGCGATCCAAGCTGAGAGGAGCGTTTTCTGGGCATCCGAAAGCCGCCGATTGGAATGCGGAGGGGGCATGACAACATCGGCATCGCTCGATTGGATCCGCTCCACGAGGCTGCTCGCGCCGGCGTCACCCGGCACCACGGCCCCCCCGGCCAGAGCCCCTTCCCGCACGTCCAGCCGCAGGTCGGCCTGACGCTTCTGGGCATCCTGACCATGGCAGTAGAGACAGTTTTCCGCCAGGATCGGTCTGATATCGCGGTTGAAATCGATCGGGCCGGTGTCACCGGCGGCGGCCGGCCCCCAGCCCTGCGCAGCCAGCAGTAAAACCGCTCCCAAGCCCTGGAAAAGCCTCCCGCCGGAAGTCTGGGCGATGGCAGCGCGAGAATGGATAGGGATGAAGAGCATCGGCCTGATGACTGGGTAGCAGAGGGAGCAAGGACGCCCAAATCCCGACTTTTGATTCTACCTGCCACGTGTGGGCCTGGAAAACAGGCATACTAGTCTGATTTTCCGGCGAATCTGCGCAGAATCCATCCGCTCAGCCATGTCCCTTCCAACCCCCCCTACCACCGTCCCAGCCCCGCCGCCGGCCGATCTGGCGATTATCGGTGCCGGGGCGGCGGGCCTCTTCGCCGGGATCTGGGCGGGGCGGACTGCCCAAGGAACCGGGCAGACGCTGAACATCGTGGCTCTGGACGGCGCCCGGAAATTGGGAGCCAAAATCCTCGTTTCAGGCGGGGGACGCTGCAATGTCACGCACTGGCGGGTCGACGAGCGCGACTTCGCCGGCAGCACGTCTCCGGCGATCCGCAAGGTGCTCGGCCGTTTTCCGGTCGAACGGACCGTTGAGTTCTTCAAGTCGGCCGGTGTCGGCTTCTACCGGGAGGCCGACACCGGCAAGCTCTTTCCGGAGTCTGATTCGTCCCGCTCAATCCTTGCCGCACTCCTCCATGAGGCCGGGGCAGCCGGTGTGGCGTTCCATCATCCGGCGCAGGTGACGGGCATTGAGCGCGACGGCGACCGCCTCCGGCTCGAGACCGCTGGCGGCACGATGAGCGTGCGGAAAGTGATCCTCTGCACCGGCGGAAAGTCGCTGCCCAAATCGGGATCGGATGGCACGGGCTTTGCGCTGGCGGCCATGCTCGGCCATTCGCTCACGGCGCCTGTCGTTCCGGCGCTGGTGCCGCTGGTGCTGCCGGCCGACCATTTCATCCGTGAGCTCACCGGCCTCGCGCTCCCCTGCCGGTTCACGCTGCTCTCCGCGAAGGGGAAGAGCGTGGCGACAAGCAGCGGCAGCACGCTCTGCACCCACACCGGCCTCTCGGGCCCGGCCACGCTCGACATCAGTCGGCACTGGCTCGTGTCGCGCACGACCGATCCGTTGGCGCGGCTGCTCCTCGACTGGCTCCCCGACATGCCGGAATCCGCACTCGAACAGCTGCTCCTAGAGTGTGGCGCGAAAGGAGCGCTCTGGGCGCTGCGTCAGCATCTCACCGAGCGGCTGGCGAGGCATCTCTGTGCCGCGGCCGCCGCCCCGCCGACGGGCGATCTCCCCCGCGAGGCGCGGCGGCGGCTGGTGGCGATCGTCAAGGGAATGGAGTTGCCGGTGGTGGGGGATCGCGGCTTCACGATTGCCGAAGCCACGGCCGGTGGGGTGCCGCTTGCTGAAGTGCGGCTGGAGACGATGGAAAGCCGGATCTGTCCCGGGCTCCACTTCGCCGGCGAGGTGCTCGATGTCGACGGCCGGATCGGTGGATTCAATTTCCAGTGGGCTTGGGCGAGCGGCTTCGTTGCCGGCACGGCGGCGGCCCGCGCCTCTGCCCCCGGCTGACGCTTGGCGGACACATTCCCAGGGGATTGCGAAGGCCTGCTAGGCGCGGGTCGGGCAGAGGCGGGCAGCGAGCAGGCGATCGATCGCCGCCATGACCTCCTCGACCCCGATGTCGTCCATCGATGCTGCGACACGCGGCCAGCGGCTCTTCCGCGCAGAGGCGGCATTCACTTCCCGAAGCCGATGATGCCGGGAATGCATGACCCGGGGAGACCGGATCACTTCGCAGGGAGTGCCCCATGGCCGCCACTGGTTGGGATTGGTGGGGCCAAAGAGCGCCACCACGGGCACGCCAAAGGAAGCGGCGATGTGCAGCAGGCCGGTGTCGATTCCCAAACAGAGATCCATGCGCGCCAGCAAGCCGCCTGTTTCCCGCAGATTGAGGCTGGACGAGAAGTCGTGCAGATGGGATGCCGGTCCCGGTCCCAGCAATCGCTTGAGTGTCTGGTGCGTGGCAGCATCGCCAGGGCCACCGCACAGGAAACATTCGTACCCCTGCTCCTCCACCAGCCGGGCGATCACGGCTGCGAGACGGTCGAGTGGCCACTGCTTTTCCCAGCAGGTCGATTTGGGAGCGATGAAGACGCGGGGCCTGCCCCCGTCCTCCACGGCCTCCAGCAGCGCCTCCACCTTCGCGGCGGTGGCTGCTGAAACCCAGTTCTCATTGTGGGCATCGTCCACAGGCAAACCATCGGCCCGGAGTTGATCGAGAAACACCTCCACTTCGTGCCGATCCTCGGCGATCGGCACCGAACGTGAGAGGAGCAGCCCGCCCCCCTGCCCTGCAAAGCCGACCGAATGGGGAATGCCCGCCAGGCGGACCAGAAGCGTGCTCGACAGCGCCCGCTTGAGCACGTAGGCCCGCGTGTAGCCGCGGCCCCGCAGCCAGCCGGCGTAGGCCACGAGATTCGTCAACGATTCCGGCAGCAGACGGCGGCGACGGGGCGGCCGAGACCAGGTGATCAACTCGTCCTTGTAGGGGCAGTCGGCCAGCACGCCGCCGGATGCCGGTTCCACGAGCACGTCGATGACCGCAGCGGGAAACGCCCGGCGGAGATTGCGCAAAAATGGAATCGCCAAAACGGTGTCGCCGACGAACCGGGTTCGCACCACAAGGATGCGTTCCTCGCCCAGCGGGCGACTCGGGTTGGCGGGAGATGGGGCCATGGCCGGAAGCGGGAGAGGTGGAAAAGCTATCGGGCAAATCCGACGAAGAAGCTGAAGAGTTGCTGGCTGTCGTCCTCGGCGTAGGCGACCGGGAAGGCGAAGTCGAGGGCGATCGGTGCTGGCCCCATCGCCGGGAGCGTGATGCGGAGACCGAAGCCGGGGGCAACGCGCATGGTGTTGATAGACACGTTCGATTCAACCGTACCGAAGTCGGTGAAGACCACACCACGCAGCGTGTCGTCGGCTGTGATCGGAAACATGTATTCGACGGTGTTGAGCCACTCGAACGGACCACCGATGATGGCCCCGTTCTGCCGGGGGCTGGCCCCGCGGAACACGAAGCCGCGCAGGGTGTTGTAGCCACCCGCGAAGAAGTTGTCGTAGGCGGGGGTGTTGGGACCCGACATGCCGAGCACCGAGCCCACTGAGAGCACGTGGCGACCGGAGCCGTCGGGCCGCTCGTTCATCAGGAAGTATTGCCGCCCTTCGAGGATGCCGCGCGGGTAGACGAACGTGCCGATCACCTGTTCGAACTCAAACGTCACCAGATGCCCCTGCGTGGGCATGAATGGGCTGTCGCGGGTGTCGTGGACGATGCCCGTGCTGAACCCGTAGAGGGAATTGGTTCCCAGCATGTCGTTGATGGCGGGGGTGTTGACCCGCGGGTTGTAGATGTCAACGCTCTCGCCGCGGAAGCCGGTGTTCACAGAGAGATCGGGGGCAAAGGCAAACTGATACCCCAGACCGACGCGGCCACCCACCCGACCTTCTGCCCAGTCGTAGAAATAGCGGGTGAAGTAGGAGGCGCTGGTCGACAGTCCGATGCGGGTATCGAATAGATAGGGCTCCTGAAACGTGGCAGTGTAGCGCTGCAGCTGTGTGCCCGGAGCAGCCTCCAGACGAAACCGCTGGCCAGCCCCGCGGAAGGCGGTGCCGTTGCGGATGTCATCCCAGCTGCGGGGCAGGCGGAACAGATCGAAGTTTTGCTCGTCGATGACGATGTTGCCGACCAGACCGGCATTGGAGTTCACGCCGGCCCCGATCATGAGCCGGCCGGTCTGTGTCTCCTCCGCATCGACATCGACCATCACATAGGGCTCGGTCCCTGGAAAGACCTGCATCGGCTGATCGGGCGCAAAATCGGGCACGGCCCCCGGCTGCCCCGGGAAAACCGGCTGGCCCGGGAAGGGCTGGCCCACAAAGGGGGCCGCAGCGGGTGGGCCGGGGAGTGGCTGAAAGCCGGGCCCCGGAGCGGGCGCATATGCCCCGGGGAAGGCTCCAGCCTGCGGGGCGGGGGAAGCGTATTGGGGCTGTTGGATCGTGCCCGGCTGGAAAGCGGCTGAGGGAGCGGCGGGATACCCCGGAGCGGACGGCTGCTGCGCCACCGTCACGGGCTGGCGGGGGGCGGGAGCCGTGGAGCGGCCGTAGTCGAGGGCATCCGGGCCGGTGGGGGCCAGTGGGGCTCCGCCCCAGGTCTGTTGGGCGGGCGCCGTGTTGCCCCAGCCCGCCGGGGCTGGCTCTTGGGACGGGACGAATGGCTGAGGGCTCTGGCCGCGCCAGACTGGCGGGGATCCGACCGGGGCTTTCTGGGCGGAGGGGGTGGGTGCAGGAGAAACCTGATGGCCGGCCTCCGGCGCAGCGGGCTGCAGATCACCGTCGATTTCTCCCTCGAGAACAAGGTCGAGAACGGCATCACCTTCCATCTCGTCGCTGGCCGCGAGATCCCCATCGGGGCTTTGGCCGCGGAATCCCTTGCGCTTCGGGTTGCGGGCAATCTCCGAGGATTCCTCGCCGTTGCCTTCCGGCTTGCTGAACACGATCCGCGGTCCCTCCCCCTTGGACGCGTCGGCGAGAAACAGACTGCTCGACTTGAGGCGGCGTTCGTCCTCGCGGAGTTTGCGGATGTCGAGGATATCGCCGGGCCGCAGCGACAAGCGGTTGAGGATCGTGCTGTGGCGGGTGTGGGGATGTTCACCACGGATGCGGACGTTGATCTTGCCGACGCGGTACCGCTGCCCCTCGGCAACGTTGTACACAAGATCGAGTTGGCCGGGTTCTTCCAGAAACCGCGGATCGGCCTTGATGTCGGCAAACACGAAGCCGCGTCCGCCGTAGATGTCGCGGATAAGACCGAGATCAGCGTCCATCTTCTGCTGGTTGAAAGGCTCGCCGCTTTTGAGTTTCAGATCGCGAGCGAGGAAGTCCTGCTTGAACTTGCTATTGCCGATGAAGGAGATGTTGCGGACTGAGTAACGCGGCCCTTCGTTGATCACAAAGGTCAGCAGCGTCCAATCCCGGCCCGCCCCGCGAACCACGCTCAGTTCACGTCCCACCTTGGCCTGAAAGAAACCGAGGCTGCGGTAGTAGGCGGTGATGAGATCGACGTCCTCGTCGATTTTGGCGCGGTCAACCTCGCCGCCGATGATCCAGAAAACCCCCGGCTTCGACTTGATCTGGGTGAGCAGGCGGGCATCGGTGGCGATCGTATTGCCGACAAAATCGGTCCACAAAGCCTTGCGGCTGGTGCCCTCGTCGATGAGGAACACAGCCCCTTTATCTCCGGGCTTGCTCCCCTCCACCGTCGACACCTTCGCTGCCTCGTAGCCCTTTTCGTGGTAGTAGGATTCGATCCGACGCCTGGCCTCCTCAACGACATAGGGATCCATCGAATCCCCGACGTTGATTTCGCCCTTCTTCTTGAGTGTACGGGTCGGCATCCGTTCATTCCCGACATACTTCACGTAGCGGAGCATGGGACGCTCCACCACCTGGAAGATCACCACCACACCCTCTGTCACACGCACGTATTTGGGGTGAACATCAACGAATTTTCGCGATCGGTGCAGGGAGCGAACGTCGTCCTCGATCGCCTGGGGATCAAAGATCTGGCCGGCGCGGGTGACGAGTTTGGGGAGCTTTGAAACGTCGGTGGCATGGTTGCCCTCGATCCGCACCTCGACGATGCGGTTGGCCGCGTCGGCCACGGCCGGTTGGGCCGCCGCCGCGGGGATGGGAGGCAGGGCCGCCGGCGCCTGAGGCGCCTGACCCCATGTTCCGGCCGTCGTCAGCCACCACCAGCCAAGCGTGCAGGCAAGCGCCACCGACCGCTGGGCGATCCACCGGGGGGTGGAAGAGGCCGCCAGTCGGTGCGCCGGGCCGGTTGTGGATCGGGAGGGAAGTGGCATGAAAGTGCTGGCTGGGGGGAACTTGAGCGGTGTCACAGCGGGGGAGCACGCGGCAGCCGGGGAGAAATAGCCGAGGCGACGTCGCAGCCACAAGCCGAAAACCGGCAAGAATCTGCGGAACTGGCCAACCGGTCTGCCGACCGCCATTCGGTGGCCTCATCCGGCCGGTTTCGAGATTTTTTGGAGAGTTTCCCCCAACCTGCGATGCTTGACTGGCCAGCGCAGACTCCGGTAGTTTCCTCAAAGGACGGTTTTTCAGGGCCGGCATCGTCTGCACGGGCACCTTCTCAAGCAGGCGGCTTTCTCCATGCCTCCAACGGTCATCGATCTTCGCTCCACGGACGACGCCCGTGATGTGGTGCATCTGGCCGTCCAGACATTGGCGGAAGGTCGGTGCGTGGCCTTTCCCACCGAGACCGACTACGTCGTGGCCTGCAGTGTGCGCGACGTGCTGGCGGTGCGGAAACTGCTCTCTATCGCGACAGAATTGCCGGGGGAGCCCCGGCTGACGCTGGCCCTGAAGAGTGCCGACGAAGCGCTCGACTGGGCGCCCCTGCTGAGTCCGATCGGCCAGCGGATCGCCCGGCGTTGCTGGCCGGGCCCGGTGGCGGTGCTGGCCGGTGCCGACCACCCCGATGGGCTCGGCCACAAACTGCCGGACGAATCACGCCTGGCGCTTCTGGATGGCGGGCGCATTCGCATGCGGGTTCCCGGCCACAGGATGATGGCCGACTGCATGCGCATGTTGGCGGGGCCGGTGGCCTTGGCGGAGGTAGGCGGGCCGGGGCAGTTGGCTACCACGGCGGAGGACGTGATCGCCAGGGTCGGCCCCGCGCTCTCCCTGGTGCTTGACGACGGCCGTGCTCGCTATGCGCACTCCCCCACGACGATCGCCATCGGCGAAAACGATTTTCAGGTGGTGCATCCGGGGATCGTGTCGGAGGAGACGCTGCGCCGGCTCTCCAGCCTGATGATTCTGTTTGTCTGCACCGGCAACACCTGCCGCAGCCCCATGGCAGAGGTGATCTTCCGCCAGCTCATGGCCGAGCGCCTCGGGTGTCCGGCGGAGGAGATTGAAGCGCATGGCGTGGTGGTGGCAAGTGCCGGAATCGCGGCGTGGGGAGGCGGCAAGGCGAGCGTCGGAGCCGTGGAGGCAATGGCCGAATGGGGGGGCGATTTGACCGGCCACGAGAGCCAGCCTGTCACTGAGAATCTGGTCCGGCAGGCCGATCTGATTTTGACGATGACGGCCTCCCACAGGGCCGCCATTCTGGCCCAATTCCCGGAAGCTGGGGGCCGGGTTGCTATGGTGGCCCAGGATCGGCAGGATGTGCTGGATCCCATTGGCGGACCCGTTTCGACCTACCGGAAATGTGCGCAGCAGATTCGCGAGCATTTGGCGGGTCGGATGGATAGAATCGTCGGAGCGTTTCTGCGTCGGTAGTCTGACCCCCCATCGGGGGCCGTACGGAGCTTTTCATGCGCATTGCAATTGGTAGCGATCATCGCGGGGTGTCGGCACGCCTGCGTTTGGGTGGCCTGCTGGAACGGATGGGGCATGAGGTTATCGACTGCGGAAGTCATGGTGACGAAGCGGTCGATTATCCCGACATCGCCGCCGACGTGGCCGGACGCGTCAGCCACGCCACAGTCGACCGCGGCATCCTCCTGTGCTGCACTGGTGTCGGCATGGCGATCGCGGCCAACAAATTGCCCGGCGTGCGGGCCGCTACCTGCCACGATCAGGTGACGGCGGAAATGAGCCGGCGTCACAACGATCTCAACGTGCTCTGCCTGTCGGCCGAGATGATCGGGCCGGAGGTTCAGGACAAGCTGATCCACACCTGGCTGGAGACCCCTTTCGAAGGGGGCCGTCACGCCCGCCGCGTGGCCAAGATCACCGCCCTCGAGCCCGACTGCGGCAAGTAGGCAGCCAATCCGAAGGGGAAAGCCCACGGATCGCACTCACAGGCAGGTGATCGTCAGGCGATCGAACTGCCTGTCACCGGAACCCATTGGCGGCTGGCGGCGCTGGCCAGCACGGCGTCGCAGACTTTCTGGGTTTCCAGCGCGTCGCGGAACGTCGGATGGGCGGGCTTTTTCTGGGCATAAGCCTTGAGGAAGTCGGCCACCTGATGGACGAAGCTGTGTTCGTAGCCGATCGCGAGTCCTGGAACCCACCACTTGTCCATGTAGGGGTGGTCGCCGTCGGTGATATGGATGCTTTTCCAGCCCCGTTCGTTGCCGGTGTCGGCGTAGTCGAACATCTGCAGCCGGTGCAGGTCGTGCAGATCCCACTTCAGGCTCATGTTCTCGCCGTTGATCTCAAACGTATAGAGGGCCTTGTGGCCGCGGGCATAGCGGGTGCTTTCAAACATGCCCAGCGAGCCGTTTTTGAAGTGGCAGAGGAAGGAGCAGGCATCGTCGATAGTCACTGGCTCCACCTTGCCGGTGAGGGTGTGCTTTCGCTCCTTGACGAATGTCTCCGTCATGGCGGTGACGTCGGTGACTGGTCCGTTGAGCCACAGGGCGGTGTCGATGCAGTGAGCCAGCAGGTCGCCGGTCACGCCGCTGCCGGCGGCGGCGGCATCAAGACGCCACAGCGCCGCGCCCCCCTGCGGCAGGTCGGCGTTGATCGTCCAATCCTGGAGAAACTCGGCCCGGTAATGGCAGATCCGGCCCAGCCGGCCGGAGTCGATGAGCTGTTTGGCAAACGTCACGGCCGGAATGCGGCGGTAGTTGTACCAGACGGTATTGGGCACCCCCGCCTTCTCGATCGCGGCTACCATCCGTTCCCCCTCGGCAGTATCCATCGACAGGGGCTTTTCGCAGAGGATTGCCTTGCCATGCTTGGCCGCCTCGATGGCAATTTCCGCATGCAGATTATTCGGGGTGCAGATGTCGACGGCATCGATGTCGGGTGCCGCCACCAGTTTCCGCCAGTCTGATTCCACCCGCTGATAGCCCCAGCGATCGGCGAAAGCCTGGGCTTTGGTCACATCGCGGGCAGCCACCGCCTGCAGCACCGGCGTGTACTCCAGATCGAAGAAATCGGCGACGCGCTTGTAGCCGTTGGTGTGGGCCCGGCCCATGAAGCCGTAGCCGATCATGCCGATGCGGAGAGGTTTGGCCATGCTGGCGTTCCTTAAAAAGAAGAGTGGGGAAAAGGTCGAGGGGGCCAGTGCCTGGCGACGGGGATCGCGCCCAGCCTAGGCCCATCCGTGGGCGTTGCGGACCTCGATCATCTTGCGGAGGATCGTGTTCCAGGTGTGGGGATTCTCGAGTGTTGTGTTGGGAAACATGCAGCCATCCCAGCAGATGTGCTTGATGCCCCGCTCTGCGGCCCCCTTGAGCCAGTATCCCGAGCACTTCACGATGTCGAGCTTGCCGGCAGGATCGTCCGCCGGGCAATGCTTGCCCGTTTTATCGTGGGCGCCGGCACCATGCACGTGGCCATCGTTCTGGGCGACATGGAAGTCGATCGTCCACGGCCGCAGTTTCTCGACCATCGTTTCATAGGCCGCCCAGAAACCAGCTTCGGAGTAGCCGGGCTGGAGGAGGGCATACTCAGGGGCGTTGTAGCCGAGCAGGTAGAGGTAGGTATGGGCGAGATCGCATTGGAAGCCGAGCGACCCCGGCATATCGACCGCCTCCAGAAGGTCGAGCACGTCCTTCCAGGAGTGCATCCCCGCCCAGCAGATTTCTCCCTCGGCAGCCAACCGCTCGCCATGGCCGGCCGCCACGATCGCCGCTTCGCGGAAGGTGGCCGCGATCCGCTTCGTGTTGGGCCCAGCATGCTCACGCCACGTGTTGACGCCAAACTCGGCCGAGTCGATGCGGATGACGCCATACTTCCGCACGCCATGCTCGTTGAAAATCTCGGCGATGCGGCAGGCCTTACGAACCGCGTCGATAAACTTGCCCCGCTGCACAGGGGATCCCATGGCCGAGTCGCCCACCGTGCCCGGCCAGATTGGCGCCACGAGTGAACCGACCGCAAATCCGTGGGCCGCGATCTTGTCGGCGATCCGGCGCAGGTCGTCGACGGAGGCGTCGGGATCGGTGTGAGGATGGAACAGGAAGTAGTCGATGCCATCGAATTTCTGGCCGTCAACGCTGGCGGCGGCGGTCAGTGCCAGCATTGTGTCGAGGCTGATCGGCGGTTCCTGGCCCGGGCCATCCCCCTTGCCAACAAGGCCCGGCCACATGGCGTTGTGGAGTTTGGGAGCGGCATGGGGACCGCGGGAGACGGTGTTGTCAGTGGTCATTATTTTCCTCCTCCGATGGCAGGCAGGTCGGCATGGACATCAGGACCGAAATACCGCAGGGCAACCAGCGGCCCCGGTCCGGTATTCACCACGTCGTAGCCAGCTTCGCCCGCTGCGGCGGTGATAAACAGTTCATCGTGAGTCATTTCGCCAAAGCGGATCAGCGTTGGCGTGGCGACGTCGTGGGGGCCCACCCGGCCCTCCCCCTGCACAGTGATCCAACCGCTGGCGCCTGAATCGCGCACGCGGATTTTCGCGCCCGGCTCCAGCGTGAGTTCCTTGGCGCTGAAGAGCTGTCGGCCATCCACCTGGCCGTAGACGATCCAGCGATCGTGGGCCCCCTGGTCAGACCGCTTCTCGTCGAGGATCGGCTCCAGATAGTTGCTGCGCTTGAAGTGGGTGTCGACATTCTTTGCCCAGTCCAGCTGGCCGATGATGAAGTCGAGATCCTGATGGTTTTGCTTGGGCATATCCTTGACCAGCAGGCTCCAGGGCACCGCCCGTCCCTCGACGAGCGATTGGAACATGGCAAACACGTCGCTGCCCCACTGTGGCTCGTAGGTGAGCAGCGAGCCTGGGGCATGAAGCACTCCCGGCGGGATCAGCCAGCCGGTGCCGCGCTTGAGCCGGTAGGCGGGGGCCAGGTCGAGGATGCCGTTGTCACCCTTGTTCCAGTTTTCCAGGCACTTGCGCACATCGGCCCGCGTGGTGCCCGGTTCCAGCCCCATGAACGTGTAGGGGAAGTTGTTGTCGCAATTGTTGTACTGCGGCGGAAAGTAGTAGCTCTCCGGCTTACCCTCCTGGCCGACCAGCTTGGCGTCCTCGAACGACTGGTGCATGTGGTGCGGGATCGGCCCCATGTTGTCGAAGAACTTCGAGTACACGGGCCATTTCTTATAGCGGTCCCAGATCCCCTTCCCGACCAGTTTCGCGCCCCCCTCGGCGACGGCGTCGCGCAGCAGGAATCGCTCGCCGCCGAACACGCACCAGCTCAGGCCCTCGTCGGGCGTGCGGTTCTCATTGGCCGCCTCGGTGGTGCTGGCAAACCAGCGCTCGTCGATGCCGCCGCGGTCGAGCCCGTATGAGTAGTAGTCTTCAGGATGCAGGCGGAGGCGCTTGCCGGGATGCAGGAAGCTGCGGGGCACCCAGGTTGGGGAGAGGCGGAGCATGCCACTGCCGGCGTCGAGCGCCTTGTCGAGGGCGGTGGGCAGATTCTTGGCTTCTGGCAGGCGGGCGGAGGTGCGGGAGGCGCTGGCAGCCATGGAAATCCCCTGAAGGAAAGAGACTCTTGTTCCGACTGCCAAGTTGTACGAATCCCGATGGGGAGCCGCAAGAAGCCGCCCCCACACCCGCGCTCTCTCGGGGTTTTTCCGCCGATCTCCGGAGGATCGTCGGCCAGCCTTCGATATGATCAATGTCCGCGGGAAGAAGCCGATCGATCCAATTTTCCCACCTGAGCAGGCAGCCACAAGCGCGGAGCTTCCCACACCATGAAGAGCCTGACGCGGTTGGAACTGCGCGATGTGGACCGCTGCGCCAGCGAGGAATTCGGGCTGGCGGGCCTCGTTCTGATGGAAAATGCCGGCTGCCATGCCGCCGAACTGCTGGCCGGGCTCCTGCCGCTCGCCTGCCGCGTCTGCGTTGTCTGCGGCAAGGGGAACAATGCCGGCGACGGATTCGTGATCGCCAGGCATCTCGATGCCATGGGGATCGGCGTGCGGTTGCTGTTGGCTCTGCCCCCTGCCTCCCTGACGGGGGATGCGGCCGTCAATTACCGCGTGGTGGAGCGGGCAGGGTTGCCGGTTGAGGACCTCTCCCGGGCCGGTGAAGACCAGTGGCGTCGGGCACTCGGGGCGGCGCAGGCCGACTGGATCGTGGATGCTCTGCTCGGCACTGGGGCCGTCGGAGTGGTGTCGGGGCCGGTGGCCACGGCGATCGCCGCCATCAATGCCGTCAGGCAGGCTCCTCACGCGCGCCTCCGCGTGTTTGCCGTCGATCTCCCCTCGGGGATGGACTGCGACAGTGGCCTGCCGCTGGGCAGGTGCGTGCGGGCCGATGTGACGGCGACATTTGTCGCGCAGAAAGCCGGCTTTGCTGCAGTGGGCGCCGCCGATTTCACCGGCCCGGTGCATCTGCTCGGCATCGGCGTGCCGAGAGTGCTGCTGGAGCGGATGGGGCTGGCAGCCGAATTCAATCGGCCCGGAGTTTCTGCCGCAGGAACGTCCACCCCAAGGCATCCATGAAGGCCCGCTGCTTGTTGTCGGCAGCGCCTCCGTGGCCCCCCTCGATGTTTTCGTAGTAGAGAACGTCCTTGCCCATCTCCCGCAGCCGCGCTGTCATCTTCCGCGCATGCGCCGGGTGAACGCGATCGTCGCGGGTGGAGGTGGTGATCAACAGCGGCGGGTAGGTCTGGGCAGGGTCGACATTGTGGTAGGGAGAGAACGACTGAATAAAGGCCCATTCCTCCGGCAGGTCGGGATTCCCGTATTCCCCCATCCAGCTGGCGCCCGCCAGGAGCGTGTGGAACCGGCGCATGTCGAGCAGCGGAACCTGGCAGACCACCGCCCCAAAGAGCTCCGGTCGCATCGTGTACATGTTGCCCACCAGCAGGCCGCCATTGCTGCCTCCCTTGATCCCCAGCCTCGCTGGCGACGTGATGCGTCTGGCGACGAGATCCTCAGCCACAGCGATAAAGTCTTCATAGGCCCGCGGACGGTTGGCTTTCAGGGCCGCCTGATGCCAAGCCGGCCCGAACTCACCCCCGCCGCGGATATTGGCGATCACCGAGACATTTCCGCTCTCCAGCCAGGCGGCTCCGGCCAACGGGTCGTAGCCCGGCACCAGCGGAATCTCAAAGCCGCCGTAGCCGTAGAGCTGCGTGGGAGTTGAGCCATCGAGCGGCAGATCGGCGCGGGCGATCTGGAAATAGGGGATGCGGGTTCCATCCTTGGAGCGAGCCTCGTGCTGCGTGACTGCGAGTTTGGTGGCGTCAAAGAAGGCGGGCGTCGCCTTGAGCTTCTCGAGGCTCCCCCCTTGGCCCTCGCCATTGAGCGTGCCGAGGGCCAGCGTGGAGGGCTCGAGGGGATTGGCCGTCAGCAGGAAGAAGTCGTCCGATTCCAGATCGTCCAGCGGCGTGGCTGTGGCCGTGCCGAAGTCGGGGACGCCAGCCAGCGGCTGCCTCCCCCACTTCCCATCCCGGCAGGTGAGGACGAAAAGCCGGTAGCGCACGGTGTCGAGTGTGGTCAGAATGAGGTGGTTGCGCGTGGGGGCGTACGACACCAGCGACGTGCGCTCTGTCGGCGTAAACAGCACCTGAAACTCCCGCTCGCCGCCGAGAAAGCGCTCGAAATCGGCAGCCAGAAGAGCGCCGGCGGGATACGTTGTGCCCGCCACAGTCCAGTTGCTGCGCAGTTCGATCAGCAGCCATTCCCGCTGCACGCTGGCGTTTGCATCGTCCGGTTTTTCAACGCGGATCAACTCCTCATTCCGGCGGAGGAACAGTTCGCTGGAGTAGAAGGTTTTCTGTCGCTGGACGAAGTCGCGCTCAAACCCCGGTGTCGGATCCCGATAGGCCGACACGCTCATGTCCTCTGCCTCACCCTCATAGACGATCCTCGCACTCGACAGCGGAGTTCCGCGCGACCACTCCCGCACCGTGCGGGGATACCCGGAAGTGGTGAGAGAACCGGGACCAAAGTCGGTGGCCACAAACAGGCTGTCGATCGTGCGCCATCCCAGCCTGTTTTTGGCCTCGGGCAGCTGAAATCCATCCTCGACAAACAGGCCCTTGCCCAGATCGAATTCCCGCGCGACATCCGCATCGGCACCGCCGCGCGAGAGCATCACCAGGCAGCGCCGATCCTCTGGCTCCAAGACCACGGCGCCGTGCCAGACCCAGTTTTCCCGTTCGGCGGCGGCGAGAGCATCCAGATCGAGGACGGTTTCCCAGGTGGGCTCGGCTGTGCGGTAGCTGGCCAGCGTGGTGCGCCGCCAGAGGCCTTTGGGATGGGCGGCATCGCGCCAAAAATTATAAAAATGGTCGCCGATCCTGCTGACCAGCGGGATGCGTTCCTTGGAATCGAGGATCGACAGGAGACGCGCCTCGAGCCCTGAAAACGCTCCGCTTTCCGCCAGCGTTGCAACGCTTTCGGCATTGCGCTGGCGAACCCAGTTGAGGGGCTCCGTGCCGCCGATATCCTCCAGCCACAGAAACGGGTCGGGGGGGAGATCGGCGGGGAGTGGCTCGGCGGATAAAGTGGCTGGCATGGCGAAGATGAGGCTCCAGAGAACAGCGGCAAGGAGAGTCGGTGGGGAGGGCATCGCGGAATCCGGAGAATCGTGAGGAGAGCGGATGGATGAGGGCGGGCATTGGCTGCGGCCGGCGGGCTGTGGAAAAAGTGCGGTGAGGACTTGTTCCGCGGGCAGTTAGCCACGTGTCTGGCCGGTGCCAATCACCACATATTTGTAGGTGGTGAGTTCACGCGCACCGCAGGGGCCACGGGCATGGAGCTTGTCGGTGGAGATGCCGATCTCGGCTCCCAGCCCCATCTCGCCGCCGTCGTTGAACCGGGTGCTGGCGTTCACCATTGCCACGGCGGTGTCGACGCGGGTGGTGAAGCGGTCGGCTGCAGAGTGATCGGCCGTGACGATGGTGTCGGTGTGGCGGGAACCGTAGCGATTGACATGCTCAATGGCGGCGTCGAGGGAATCGACCACCGCCACAGAAATTTTGGGGCCGAGGAACTCCGCGGCAAAATCGGCCTCAGTGGCCACACCTGCCCCCGGCACAAGGCTGCGCGTGGCCTCGTCGCCCACGATTTCCACACCATGCTCGGCCAGAGCACTGGCGATTTCAGGCAGGAAACGGGCCGCCACAGCGCGGTGCACCAGCAGCGATTCCGCCGCATTGCACACCCCCATGCGCTGGCACTTGGCATTGATGGTGATGGCGCGGGCCATGGCCAGATCGGCGGCCTTGTCGACATAGACATGGCAATTGCCGCTGAAGTGCTTGAGCACAGGCATCGTGGCCTCCGCGCAGACCCGGCGGATGAGCGACTCTCCGCCGCGGGGAATGGCGATGTCGATACAGTCGTCCATGGT
This sequence comes from uncultured Planctomycetaceae bacterium, assembly GCA_903885565.1. Classification (GTDB taxonomy): domain Bacteria; phylum Planctomycetota; class Planctomycetia; order Pirellulales; family UBA1268; genus CAISJI01. The sequence continues at coordinate 54,001 of CAISJI010000055.1, read as the reverse complement.
CAGAAAGTGACCCACGGCGGCCCGGTCGGCGGTGTCAACCAACTGCACGCAGTCGGTGGGCAGTCCCGATGCGGCGATCGCCTGCCGGATGCTCTGCACAATCCGGGCGCTGGAATGGGCCGCCTCCTTCCCGCCGCGCAGGATGATGGCATTGCCCGCCGCGAGGGCGACGGCCGCTGCATCAGCCGTGACGTTGGGGCGCGATTCGTAGATGAAGAACACGACCCCCAGCGGCACCCGCACCTTGCGGATGATCAGTCCGTTGGGACGCGTTGATTCCTCCAACACCTCCCCCACCGGGTCGCTCTGCAGGGCCACCGCCTCCACGCCCGCGGCGATCGATTCGAGCCGCTTGGCGTCGAGCGTGAGTCGGTCGATGGCGGCCGGCGAGAGCCCATAGCCCGGAGCAGCCGCCAGATCGAGTTGGTTGGCGGCCAAAATTTCTGCAGCATCGGCCCGGATCTGCGCGGCGGCAGCCCGCAGGCAGGCAGATTTCTCTGCGCCGGTCACAGAGGCCAGCTCGATCGATGCCTGGCGGGCCCGGGAGGCGATGGAGCGGCAATGATTGGCCAAATCGGTGGGGGGAAGATGCGCGGGAGTCTCGGGTGCGAGTGTCGACATGGGCCCTCCGGTATGGGGAAAGCATCAGAATAGCATGCGGGGAGAGGCCGCCGCCGGGGCGGCTCATTCACGGCCGGGCGCAAAACAGCTCGAGGGCGCTGCGCACCAGCCCGACAGCATGCACCCGCACGATCTGGATTCCCTGCGCTGCCAGAGCACACGCGGCCCCCGCTGTGCCCCCATCGCGCTGGGCCTCGCTGGCCGGGCGTCCCAACGCCTGCTCCAGCGATTTGCCGATGAAGCCCTTGCGGGAATGGCCGATCAGGATCGGCACGCCAAGATCGAGAAACTCGTGCGCATGGGCCAAGAGCGTCAGGTTGTGGGCGTGGGTTTTGCCGAACCCGATCCCCGGATCGAGACAGATCCTTTCCCGGGCGACGCCCGCTTCCAGCAGGGCATCGAGGCGCTCCTGCAGGTAGCGCTTGATATCGGCCACCACATTTTCATAGCGGGGATCAACCTGCATCGTTTGAGGCGAACCCTGCATGTGCATCGCGCAGATGCCGGCACGACTGGCTGCGGCCAGGGGCAGCATGCCGGGATCACCCTCCAGGCCGGTCACATCGTTGATGATCTCGGCTCCCATCTCGAGTGCGGCGGCGGCCACCGTGGCCTTGGAGGTGTCGATCGAGACCGGAACCCCCGCCTCCGCCGCCAATCGGCGCACCACATCCCCCACGCGGCGCAATTCTTCCGCGGCCGTCACCCCGGCAGAAAATGGGCGGGTGCTTTCTCCGCCCACATCGAGCAGATCGGCTCCCTCGGCCACCAGGCGCAGGCCATGGGCTACCGCCGCCTCCACCGACGTATGCCGGCCGCCGTCGGAAAAGCTGTCGGGGGTGGCGTTGACAATCCCCATCACCAGCGGCCGGCGCAGGGGGCCGGCAGGATGGGGCAGCAGCAGCCTGCGGGTGCGGAGTTGCCAGTGGCTGGGCGTGGCGGCGGGCATGGGCAGAGTTTCCCGGACAGGTCGGTAAAAAAAACTGCCGCCCCCGAAGGGGCGGCAGCCATAGGAGTCTTTGGCAGGTCGCGCGAAGCAGATGGGACGGCACTTGTGCGCCATCGCTTATGCCTGCGTTTCCGTGCTGAAAGGGCTGCGTCAACGGCTAGCCCGTCGACTGGCCGCTAGCGGCGCAGCCTCCTAGTACAGTCACTTTGCGTCACTGAATCACCTCCTTTGTTACGAGGAATCCCAGCCGTCGCGACATCTGCACTCGTCGCCGCCGGGCTGTTATCTCCCCGGCCGTCACCGGAGACCGATACGTGACAGAACGCCGACGTTCCAGTCACTGCTGGAACCGCGACGACCCGCACTCCCAAAGCTTAGTCGGTGGCCATCAGGCTGGCCACTTTTGGGTCGGACGGGGCCTGTTTCACCAGGGCTCTTCCATCAGGCCGACGATCTGCTGGGCCATTTTGACGATCCCCTCCTGCTGGGTGCTCACCACCGAGCGGCCGAATTCGGGCACCAGCATCGCCGCCTGCCCCACATCAACGCTCGCGGCCGGCAGGGGAACGCCCCCGCTGGCGAGCACCGACCCGCCGCGATCGGCCCACGTCACCAGCACCTGGATGTTCATTTCCACCTGACGGCTCTGATCGGTGGGGCTCTCCACCACCATGCGTTTGGTGTCGGCGACGATCCTCCCGGTGAGGACGCTATCGGCATCGGGAGTGCCCACCACCTTGAACGGTGTTCGTTTTTCGATCTCCTTGCAGACCGCCTCGGTGAGCCGCTCGCCCAGATCGATGCCTGGCGTCACCCGGTAGCTGTCGGCCTGGAAGACTGGCACATAGACGGTGCGCACATTGGGGGCGTAGAGCGTATTATTTCCAAACCGGTAGCCAGCGCAGCCACTGCAGAGCAGGATCGCCGCAACCAGCAGGCGGCCAAGTGGCAGGGGGCATGCAGCCATGGGAGCGGTCCGAATTGGCCCGTGGGCCAGAGGAATTCAGCGGATTGGGGCTGCGGCGCCGGAAGTGTCTTCACGGGCGATGACCGCATCGGCTTCGGCCATGGCGTCGAGTTCGGCCTCTTTGAGGGAATCGGGATTGAGCAGCGCCGTCAACTGCGGGAACGGATTGTCTGACACATCGGCCAGTCCTTCGATGAGCCCGAGTTTTTCGCGCGATTGCTGGGCCAGCAGCGTCTGCGGTCGGTCGCGGGCGATCAAAGCGTAGTAGATTCGGGCGGACGAATAGTGCTTCCCCTTGGCATAGAATTCCGCGCGATCCCAGTGGCGCTTCGCCTGTTGGGCGCCGATTTCGGCCCGCACCTTCACGACCCGGTCCTGTTCATCCTGGGCCAGTTGATCGGGGAATTGCACGAGTGTCTGGTCGGCCAGGATCTCCGCCTCATCCAGGACGCCTCCCTCGTAGCCAGGCCCCTGATAGGCACGCAGTTTGGCTTGCAGGCCGAGCAGATGGGCCTGCAGCAGAAACTCGCTGTCGGGGTATTCGTTGCGGAGCAGGCCGTAAAAATAGTCGGCATCCATCCACTGGCGATCGACGAAATGAGCGTTGGCCTGCGCCATGATGCTGTCGTCGGCCAGCGGGCCCCGGGGATCGTTGATGCGAACGTGGTCAAATGCCTTGATACCCCGGCCACGCGTGTCGAAGATTGGCCGGCTGCGGTCGACGAAATTGGGGGTCAGCGTCCAGTAGCCATGTTTGTCGTCCAGCGCAACCCAGAACTGCGCGATGACAAACTGCCGCTGCGCGATGCGGTCGAGGTAGCGGGAATTGGCATATTTTTTGACGATCTCGTCGTAGCAGTCTTCCGCCTTGGGATATTGATCGGTGAAGAACCAGCACTCCGCCAACTGCCACATCGCGTCTTCCTCGATGGTGGAATCGGGCCAGCGGTCGATCGCTGTCTTGTATTTTGTGATCGCTTCCTTGTATTTGCGGTCGCGAAACAAGGCGTCTCCCTCGGCCAACGCGGTGCGTGCGATTGGCTCGTTGGGGCCGCGTCCAACCATCTTCTTCCAGCGGCGTTTGACATTTTCGCCCTTGAAGTAATCCCAGCCCGTTTCCGCCTCGGAGGGCTTGTACTCCGAGGAGATGACCGCGGAATCGGCATCCTCCCCCAGTTCGCCGGCGACCTGTTTGCTGGCGTCGGCTCCCGACTTTGACCAGGGCCACGTCGGCATCTTCATTGTGGCGCAGCCCGACACAAGGAATATGCAGCAGAGGGCTGCGACCAGAAGTCCGCCACCAGTCGAGGTTCGATGGAACATAACAGGCTGTTGGTTCAGGAGGGTCGTGCGGTACGCGAATCTGGGGACAGCCAACGGCTGACGGTGAGTCGCCGGCCGACGAGATGGGAAAGATAGGTGTTCATGACGGCCCGGAGTTCTCCATGGATCGCCGCAGGGAAGCTGGCGCGGTCTTTCCATCCTGCTGGCGGGCCGGAGAGCAGGTGCATGCTCGCGATGGTGTTTGCGGAGACCGAAACCACCCCGCGGCGGCCCTGCCGGCAGTGTGCGCAGAGCGTTCCGCCATCGAGCATGCCGAAGGCAACCCGGGAGTGCTGTGCCGTGGGGGCAAGACACTCCGCGCAGTGCACAAGCGTGGGAGCCTGACCGATGAGTCGCAGCATCGTGAGCTCAGCATGGATAACCAGCCGGCGCACGACGTCTTCGTCACCGGAGTGACCAGAGAGCGCAGCGATGGTTGTTTCGGCCACATCGAACATTTCCTGTTGCGGATCGGCATCAGCGGAGAGGGCATCGAGCAGTTCTGCGATGTACATGCCGCCGTACACAGCAGGCAGACTTCCGGCGACACGGAACCGGCTGCCGAGGTGGGCCTCGGTGAGCAAGTCCAGACCGCCCGAGACTTTCCGGAGGACGAGTACCTGACAGATGGAAAGCAGGTCAAGGGCGCCGTCAAAAGCGCTCTTTGGACGCCACGCTCCCTTTGCCAGAGCCCGCAGCTTGCCGAATTCGCGGGTGTAGAGCGTGACAACGCTGCTGGTTTCCCCAAAGGGCACCGTGCGGATGACGATGGCTGGCGTCTTGTCCGCGGCCATAGGGCGTTAACGCTCCTGCGGGAGGCGGGTGATCCGCACCACATCAACCCGCCTGCGGGTGGCCGAAAGCACCTCCAGCAGTGCTCCGTGCGATTCGATCCGCTCCCCCGCTTCCGGAATGCGACCACAGTGGTGGAAGACCAGCCCACCGACGGTTTCGTAGTCGGCCTCCTCGGGAAGTGCCAGCCCCATGCGGGCATTGATTGTGCCCAGCCGCACCTGGGCCCGGGCCTCGCAGATGTCCGGGCTCAGCATGCGGATGCCATCGGAGAAGGCCTCGTCATGCTCGTCGGCGATCTCGCCCACGATCTCCTCGAGGGCGTCCTCGATGGTGACCAGCCCGGAAACACCGCCGAACTCGTCGGTGACAACCGCCATGTGGGTGTGCGTGCGTTGAAAATCGCGAAGCAGCTTCTGCACGCTCATCGATTCCGGCACGAAGGATGGGGGGCGCAGGAGTGGCCGGATCGATAGCGGTTCAGCGGCGGCCCCTGCGGTCGGGTCGGAGCCCAGTCGGGCGGTGAGTTGCGTGAGCAGTTCGCGGGTATGGAGAATTCCCACCACATTGTCGGGCGACCGTTCCCAGACCGGCAGCCGCGTGTGGGCGCTGTCGGCAGCCAGTCGCAAAACATCGTCCCAGCTCGTTTCCAGCGGAATAGAAATCATGTTGGTGCGGGTCGTCATGATTTGCGACACCCGGGCTTCCCGGAGATCCATCACGCCCTCGATCATGTCGCGGGCGGCGCCCTCCAGGCGTCCTTCGCGGTGGGCTTCATCGACCACCTGCCGCAGTTCATCCTGCATGCTGGCAGCCTCCTGCTCCGCGCCCCGCCGGCCGACGGTTGAGGCAAGCCTGCCGGCCAGTTGGCCGAGCATGCCAACCATGGGAGTGACGACAGCCACCACAGGACGCCACATCCCCCAGGTTGCCACCACAATCCGCGGGCCAGCAAAACGGGTCACGACCATCGGCACGACGACGAGCGTCAGCCAGACGATCCCGATCCAGGCGGTCATGGCGGAGGCTTCCAGCGTTCTGCGGCCACCAGCTGCCGGCAGGGCGCTGGAGGCGAGCATCGTGGCGACCACGGCGGCGATCACCACAACCGATGCGGCGATGAAGGCGATCGTCTCGCTGCCGTCGATGATCTCGTCGTAGCGCTGGGGAGTGCCGCGCAGCTTGCAGAGCTCCTGCAGCCGGGCCCGCTGCGCACCCCGCACGGCCCGCGCCTGCATGGCTGCCAGGCTGGCGACCACCAACAGCAGCAGCGCCCCATCCAAACCGAGCGTGGCAGCAGGGCTCATCGGTGCCGTTCCTGTGGCGGTCCCACCGGGGGAATGGGCAATCCCAACTGCTGCAGCAAAGATTTTTCGCGGGCCCGCATCAGTCGGCGGTCGGCGGGGAGGATGTCGTCGTAGCCGGTCAGGTGCAGCAGGCCATGGAGCAGATACAGGATCAGTTCCTGCCGCGGTGTCCAGCCGAACTGCCGGGCGGTTCGCCGAGCGGTCTCCGCGCTGACGACAATGTCTCCCTGCAGGCCAGCCGGAGCCTTGCGTGGGCCGGCTGAGCCCGACTCGGAAAGGTCAAAGGTGATGACGTCGGTGGGACCGGGAATCCCCAGCCACTGCTTGTGCAGTTTGGCCATGCGCCGGTCGTCCACCAGCAGAATGCTGATTTCGGCCTGCACGACTCCCTCGGCAGTCAGAGCCCGGCGCATCAGCCGCTTGAGGGGTTCGGCAGCCACACGCAACACCTTCTGTCGATCGCTGATTTCGACCGCGAGTGGGGAGGGTGCGACAGGACGCTGGGCGCGGGCCACTAGGCAGTCCTTTGATCGGGGTATTTGACGCGCCCGTGGTAGACGGCCGTCAGGCTCTTGACGAGGCTCTGTTCGATCAGGTCAAGCTCTTCAAGCGTCAGCCCACATTCGTCGAACTGTCCGTCCAGCAGGCGCTTCATCGCCAGTTCGTGAACGAGGCTCTGGATCCGCGCAGGCGTCGGCTCGGTGAGCGCGCGGCTCGCGCTTTCCACCGCATCGGAGAGCATCAGCACCGCCGATTCGCGGGTGCTCGGCCGGGGGCCGGGATAGCGATAGGTCTGTTCGTCGACATCGGCCGCGTTCGGATCGGCCTGCGAACGTTCCGTCGCGCGGCGGTAGAAATATTCCACGAGCGTCGTGCCATGGTGTTCGGCGATGAGATCGACAATGGGCTGGGGCAGGTTGTACTGGCGGGCCAGTTCGGCTCCCTCCTTGACATGGGCGACGATGATCAGCGTGCTCATGGCCGGCACCAGCGATTCGTGGCGGCTCCCCTGCTGGCCTTGATTTTCCACGAAGTAGGCCGGCTTGAGCATCTTGCCGATGTCGTGGAAATAGGCGCCGACCCGCACCAGGAGCCCACGGGCACCGATCGCCTCGGCGGCCGATTCACCGATGCTCGCGACATTGATCGAGTGGTTGTAGGTGCCGGGGGCCCTGCGCACCAGTTCCTGCAGGAGCGGATGGGCCACATCCCCCACCTCCAGAAGGCTGAGATCGGTAAGCACGCCGAAGGCACGCTCGATAAACGGCAGCAGGCCGGTCATGAGGAAGCCTGCCAGCAGCGTCCACGCCCCGGTGCGCCCTGATTCGTAGAGCAGTTGCATGTCGAGCGAGCGCTCTTCCAGCAACTGGGAGCCGAGTTGCGTGGCGAACGCCACCGCCCCGGCCCACAGCCCGACATAGATCAGTTTGCTGCGGCTGCGGAGCCGTCCCATCCAGAAAACCATCGCCGCCGCCGCCGCCGCCAAGGTCACATAGTCAGCCAGTCCGCGTCCCAGCCCGATCACAACAACCAAGGCCACCTCCGCTGCCAGCAGCAGCGACAGATCCTCGTCGAAGGCGATCGCCACGGTCATGGCAAACACCAAGAGCGGCACAATCTCAGCCCGCCACGCGTCGCCGGCGGCTGCCAGGCAGAGCATTACCGTCACCACCGACAATCCGAGCAACGTGGCGACATGCCCGAGGTCGTCGAGCACGTCCCGGTGGTGCATGTGGATGTAGAAACCAGCCAGCGTAAACAGCGCCGCGCACAGCCCGAACATGGCCGCGGCCCGGACGGCTCGCTGACGGGCATCCTGCTGCCGCAGATACTCTTCATGTTCGCGCTGGAGCAGAAACTGATCGTCGGGAGTGATCGGCTGTCCCGGCGTTACCAGCAAGTCGCCGGCAGCATAGCGCACAAATTGCTGCGGCGTTTTTTCCACGGCATCCGCCTTGGCAAGCGCCGTGGCATCGGGGTCGAGTTCCAGAGAGCCAGCCAGCTTGGGCTCGATCCAGGAGAAGATCCGGGTGGCGAAGGGTCCGGGGCCAATTTCATCGTCGATTCGGGTTTTGAGGCGTGCCTTGGCCTCACCGAGCAGCACGTCGGCCACCTGCACGCGACTGATGTCTGGCACGTTGCCTGGTGGATGGACATCGATCTCCGTCTGACTTCCCTCGTCGATGCGGTGCTGGATTTTTTCGAGGACCCCGTTGGCCACGATATCGGCAAAGGCACGGTCGATCGCCTTGTCGAACTCGAGCTGTTTTTCCTTCGAATCGAGCCGAGCCCGGAACTGTTCGAACGTTTGCTCCGCTTCCGCCACCAGCGCCGCGGTTTCCGGGGGCAGGGGAGCCGGTTCGGCAGGCGCACCCTTGTCGGCGGCGTCGATTTCGCTTTCCACGCCGGTTGGGCTCGGGGCATCCTCAGCCGTCACCCCCTCCTCCGCCGATCCAGGGTCTGCGGCGGGGGCGGCAGTCGCCGGCAGAGAATCGGCCAGCAGAGCTTCCTGCGGATGGCTCCGCGGGGGTAAAGCGACAAAGGCATCGGCCGCCTCCGGCGCGAATTCCAGCCACACGTCACGGGAGACTTCCGCCAACCCATCGGCTGCGGCGATCTCGGCAATCCGGTTCTTGAGGCCATCCCGCAGACGCACAAACGGGGCCTTGTCCTGCGTGTACACCACGCGAACCTGCGCCGCGGCGCGTTCCCGAGCGGCCCGGGTTCGTTCCAGGTCGGGCTTTTCAAACGGCACGCGGGCGGCAACACCGCGGGCCACAACTCCCCCGGGGCGATATGGCAACGGTTCAGCCCAGCCATGGAGCAGCACCAGCAGCCCAACGCCCGCCGCCAGGCACAGGCCCAGACGGAGCATCACCTCGCCGCGGAGCATGCGTTCCAGCAGTTTTCCCAGAAAACCCTGAGGGGCCTCGACAGAGGAGCCGCGTTTGGCACGACGTCGGTAGGAGGAGGGGGCGATGGGCATGGTGGTGGGGGCGACAGCCTAGCGGCGCCGCGGGCGTTCCTCCGGGTGTCCATCGCCGTCGTAGGCCTGCACGATGCGCTGCACCAACGGGTGCCGCACGATGTCGCTGCCGCTGAGCCGGACGCACGTGCAGCCGGGCACGCCCTGCAACCGCTGCATGGCATCGACCAGACCGCTGTCGCGATTGGAGGGCAGATCGACCTGCGTCGTGTCGCCGGAAATCACCATCTTGGAGCCCACGCCCAGCCGGGTGAGAAACATCTTCATCTGGGCCACGGTCGTGTTCTGAGCTTCATCCAGAATGATGAATGCGTTGTTGAGCGTGCGGCCGCGCATGTAGGCCAGCGGAATCATCTCCACGACATCCTGCTCGCCCAACCGTTTGAGCAGTTCGAAATCCATCATCTCCCGCATCGCATCGAGCAGCGGCCGCAGGTAGGGATTGATCTTGGCCTGCAGGTCGCCAGGGAGGAATCCAAGGCTCTCCCCAGCCTCGACAGCCGGCCTCACCAGCACGATCTTGCGCACCGTTTCAGCCCGCAATTGCGACACGGCCATGGCGACGGCGAGAAACGTCTTGCCGCTGCCGGCGGGGCCTGAGCAGAGCACGACGTCGTGTTCGCGGATCGCCTGCACGTAGGCCGATTGCCCGGCGGTGCGCGGGAGTACCTGCCGACCGGGGCGTTGCACCTCGATGGGGTCGTGCGGCACCGCCGTCGGTTGGCCGGTGGCTTGGGCGAGGAGTTGAGTGACCTGGTCCGCGTCGACCGATCCTGCGGAGCGGGCAATGCGGTCGAGATGCTCGAAGACGGCGGTGGCACGCAGAACCGCCGGCTCATCTCCTTCAATGCAGATGGAGTCTGCCCGGGCTGACACGCCGACGCCAAGCGCTGAGCGAATCCGGCGAAGGTGCTGATCTCTCGGCCCAAAGATGGCCAAGATGCGTTTTGAATCGACAACCGCGATTGTCGTGCGGGACATCGGAGCCCGCGACGCATCAGGGCGCCTGCGGTCTCGAAAGGAAGGGGAGGAAAACCTTCGTAAGCATACCTGAAATCCCGCTGCCGACTTCAGCCCCTGCGCGCAAACCGCGAAATTTCCCAGAAATCAGACCGTTTTCGCCCTTTGCCCCGCGTGGCCGGGCAGGCTGCGGATCGGTCGATCCGCAGCTGGCTTGGGGCGGCTGTCGATCGAGTTGGAAAAGTGCAGGGAGGAATTTTCTTACGGACAGATCGCTTGATCCCGGTGGCGCCACTGGTATTCTGTTCAGTATGCGCCCTGTCGTGAGTTGTCTTGTGCCTCAGTCGCCTGCCCGTCGCCCAGCCGTATCGTTCGCCGAGGAGGTTTCCTGATGTCGTTGGTCGCTTCCGCAGAAACCCGCACCCTGCTGGAGAACATCCGCTGGGAGACGTTCTTGGAAATGGCCGACGCCCGCAGTGGCAGTGTGCCGCGGATGACCTACGACCAAGGAGTGCTCGAGCTCATGACGCCCCGCCGCCAGCACGAACAGATCGGTCGTCTGATCGGTCGGATGGTCGAAGCCTTCTCAGAAGTTCGCGGCATCGAGATCCTCAGTTGCGCGTCGACCACCTTTAAACGGTGGGATCTCGACCGGGCGTTCGAGGGGGACGAGTCCTATTACATCGCCCATGCCGACGAAATCCGGCCCCGCGATGAGGTCGATCTCCTCGTCGATCCGCCCCCCGATCTGGTGATCGAGGTTGAGATCACGAAGTCGGCGATCGCCAAGCTGAAACTCTTCGCCGCGATGGGAGTGCCGGAGGTTTGGCGGCATGACGGCACTCAGTTGACGATGCTGGCGAAGAGTGACGGAGGCTATGCGCCGATCGGTTCGAGCAGCGGCCTGCCGGGGCTTTCTGCCGCGCGGATCGACGCCTTTCTGGCCAGACGTTTTGACCAAGGCGAGACCGCCCTCATCAGAGAATTTCGCGCGGTTGTAGCGGCTGAATGTATCGAGTGAGCGTGAGCCGTGGCCCGCCGCCCGCCGCACACTGCACTTTCAAAACGGCGCCCAGAGCCGCGGCTGGCTCCGGGGTTTGGATTGATCGTGGCTCGCAGGATGCAAGTGAGTCACAGAAGGCTGCGGGGTGGAGGAACGGGCCAGAGCTTCAGCTGGCGACATTCCAGAACAGCCACGCCATCGGAGCGGCGAAGAGGAGTGAATCGCACAGATCGAGCACTCCCCCGAGCCCGCCGAGCGATCGGCCCGAATCTTTGGCGCCGGTCTCCCGCTTGATCAGCGATTCAGCCAGATCGCCGCACATCCCGGCCATGCCCACACCCAAGCCGAAGAGCGCCCAGGCCAGCGGCAGGCGAAACTCCAGATGCCCCAGCAGTAGCCCTGCGGTGGCCACGGAGGCGACGAGCGAGGCTGCCGCTCCCTGCCAGGTTTTGCCCGGGCTTAAGCGGGGGGCCATGCGGTGCCGGCCGATCGCCGACCCGACCAGATAGGCTGCGATGTCGCCCGCCTTCACCACAGCCACCGTGCTCACCAGCGGCAGGATGCCAAGGGCGCTTGGATCGGCGGAAGGGTCGCCCCCCAGCAGTCGCAGGCTGACGACAAACGCCAGCGGCAGTCCTACGAACGCCAGCACCAGAATCCCGCCGCCGACTCGCTCAAGCGCCCCCGACTGCGGCCGGTAGCGCAGAATTTCCAGCACAAACAAACTGCCAACGGCCAGCATGAGGGCGGTGGCCGCCCAGCCGATCGCGGTGGGAGGGCTGCCGCCGGTTGCCAGAGATCTAAAAACTCCTGCTCCGCCCGCCGCTGCCAGAGGGATCGCCAGAGTGACCAGTTGCAGCCACCGCATCGGCAGCACAACTCCATGGGCGGCGAACAATCGCCCCATCTCATCCGTGCCCCCCAGGCAGAGCACCAGCGCCACCGGCAACAGCCACCACGCCGGCGGGGCAGCCAAGAACGCTGTGGCATCGGCCCACGCCAAAAGCCCGAACGTGCCAACCAGCAACACAGACACAATGACCCGCGACAGAGGCTGGGTGGCAGGCCGGGCCTGGGGATCTGCAGGATGATCGGAAAGGGAGTGCATCACGACGGGGAAAGCCCTCCAAAGCGGCGCACCCGCGAGGAGTAGGAACGGATTGCCGCGTCGAGATCGGCTGCAGCGAAATCGGGCCAGAGGGTGTCTGTGACCCAGAGTTCTGCGTAGCTGATCTGCCAGAGGAGAAAATTGCTTACCCGCATCTCGCCTGCGGTGCGGATGAGCAGATCGGGATCGGGCTGGCCGGCGGTATCGAGCCTGGCAGCCACCATCTGCTCGTCGATGTCGTCGGCAAGAATCGTCCCTTCCTGCGCTTCGCGCACCAACCGCCGCACGGCGCCCGTGATTTCAGCGCGGGCGCCGTAGTTGATCGCCAGGCAGAGGTGCATGCGCTGGTTTCCGGCGCACAGAGCATGTGTTTGGTCGATCGCCTCGAGCGTGGCGGCCGGGATTCCCGCGCGGCTGCCGATCATCGAGACGCTGATCCCCTGTCGCAAGAGAAGCGCCCGCTCCTCGATCATGTACTGCTCCAGCAGATGCATCAGGAAGGAGAGTTCCGTCGGCGGCCGCCGCCAGTTCTCGCTCGAGAGACAGTAGAGCGTGAGTTGCTCGATGCCAGCCTCGACGCAGTGCTCCGTGATGCGCCGCACGCTCGCCACGCCCCGGCGATGCCCCTCGATCCGCGGCAGGCCGCGCTGCTGCGCCCAGCGACCGTTGCCATCCATAATGATGGCGACGTGCCGCGGTTTTCCCGCTTCTGAAGCGCCGGCGTGCGGTGTGGCGTTCACGCTTTGGCCGGTGTGGGGAGCGGGTGTCGTGGCGCTGGGTGGCGCGGGGCGACCGAGGGAGCGCGGAAGATGGTCTGTTCGCGGTCGGGACCAACCGACACGATCGTCACCGGGCGCCCGAGCAGTTCGCTGATGCGGTCCAGATACGCCCGGGCATTGGCCGGCAAAGCCTCATAGCTGCGCACAGTGGTGAGGTCTTCGCTCCAGCCGGGGAGCGTCTCGTAGATCGGCTCCGCCTGTCGCAGGTCATCGACGTGGCTGGGGAACTGCGTGACGCGTTTGCCGCCGATTGTGTAGGCGGAGCAGATGCGAACTTCCTTGAGTTCCGAGAGCACATCGAGCAGCATCACGGCCAGTTCGTCCACGCCAGAGAGGCGGGCGGTGTAGCGGGCCGCCACGGCATCGAACCAACCGCAGCGGCGGGGCCGCATGGTGACGGTGCCATACTCCCGGCCCCGTTCCCGCATGTGCTCACCGAAAGCGTTGATCTGCTCGGTGGGGAGCGGGCCACCTCCCACGCGGGTCGAATAGGCCTTCACGACCCCGATCACCCGGTCGACCCACCGTCCCGGCACTCCCGAACCGCTCGCCACGCCCACGCCGGAGGAGTTGCTGCTGGTGACATAGGGAAACGTGCCGTGGTCGATATCGAGCAGGGCGCCTTGGGCTCCCTCGAAGAGCAGTCGCTTGCCCGCTTCGACGCCGTCGAGGAGAACGGCGGTCGTGTCGGCGACATGGGGCCTGAGTCGCTCGGCGTAGGCCATGTATTGCCGGTGGATCGCGGCGGCGTCGAGTTCGGCTGCGTCGGGCGTTCCCCCCGCCGGGCCCGACTGCTGCCAGCCGGCGAGCAGGCGGCGTTTGACGGCGACGATGTGCTCGAGTTTCGCGCGGAAATCGTCGCGATAGAGATCCCCCAGACGGATTGCCAGCGAGCGGCCGACCTTGTCGCGGTAGCAGGGGCCGATGCCCCGGCCGGTGGTGCCGATGGCTTCCCCACCCGACACGCTGCCGTCGAGCACCTTGTCTTCAGCGATGTGCCAGGGAAAAACAACATGAGCCCGATCGCTCAGGAGCAGTTTGGAACCGATCTTCACGCCGCGGGATTCCAGGCCATCCATTTCGCGGATGACACTCGCCGGATCGAGCACGACGCCGCCGGTGACGATGCAGGTGATGCCGTCGCGGAGAATGCCGCTGGGGATGAGCGAGAGTTTCCAGGTTTGGCCCCCGGAGACGACGGTATGGCCGGCGTTGGCGCCACCTTGGTAGCGGACGACCAGATCGTGGTCTTCAGTGAGGATGTCGACGAGCTTGCCTTTGGCCTCGTCACCCCATTGCAGACCGATGACGCAGGTACCGGGCACTGTTGGGGATCCTCGTGGGAAGGGCGAACAAGAAGACGGGGCCCTGAGGCCACCGCACGGCGACAGACACAGGACTTGAGTGTAAAACCGCGAAAAAACCGGTCAAGCGATTGGCGTTCGGGGCTGGCGTGGACCCAATTCGGCAAGCTGTGCTCCGGGCGGCAGGGTATATTCATCGTTTCACCCCCAGTTTACCCCCCGGCCGGCGGGCGACAGCACCAAGGACCACCATGAAGCCTTCGATGGGCACCGTACACCATGTCAGCGCCACCGATCAGGGGCAGACGCTGGCGGCGTTTCTGCGCTCGAAAACCGACGGCGCCAGTTGGTCGAGCGTCCAAAAACTGGTGCGATCGCGGCATGTGATGGTTCATGGCAACATCTGCACCGATGTGGCCCGGCGGCTGAAAGATGGCGAGGTTGTGAAGGTGCTCGCCGCAGCGGCGCCCCCTCTGCCCAAGGCGGATGATGTGCAGGTTGTGTATCTCGATGATGACGTGGTGGTCGTCGATAAGCCGCCAGGGGTGACGACAACCCGCCACACCGAGGAGCTTTCGTGGCCGACGCGGCGCCGGCAGTTGCAGCCCACGCTCGATGAGCTCGTACCCGCAGCGATCTCCCGCTATCTCGCCGCCCACGCTCCCCGGCGGGCCGCGCGCGGCGAGAAGCGCGTAAAAGTCCGGCGGGTGCCGCCGGTGCGCGCTGTGCATCGCATCGATCGGGAGACCAGCGGGCTGGTGGTCTTTGCGCGCAGTGTGCCTGCGGAGCGGATTCTCGCGGAGCAGTTTCGGGCCCACACCACCCACCGGCGTTATCTCGCGGTGTGCGTGGGAAAGGTTGCCGCGGGAACGATCATGACGAATCTCGTGCGCGACCGGGGGGATGGCCGGCGCGGTTCATCAGAAACCGAAGAGGGAAAGCACTCTGTCACGCATGTGGCCCCGGTCCAGCATTTCGGCGATGCCTACACGCTGGTGGAATGCCGGCTGGAGACAGGCCGCACGCACCAGATCCGGATCCATATGGCCGAGACAGGCCACGTGGTATGTGGCGAGCGGGTTTATGCCCCGCCGCGGCATTGCGAGGCGAAGGACGAATCCAACGCCCCCCGGGTGGCGCTCCATGCCGCTGAGCTGGGGTTTGTGCATCCGGTCAGCGGTGCCGACCTGCGCTTTTCCAGTCCGCTCCCCGCCGACATCTTGAAGGTCATTCGCGACCTGCAAAAACGGCGCTAGCAGGCTGACGCAGGCCTGCGATCGCAGGTTGAATCGCCCACTGATAGGCTGCGGGCATGGCTGCCACACCTCCTACCGCGCTTGTCGTTTCAGAGGCTTATCTTCAGCACCTCACGGGAGGGGGCCATCCCGAGCAGCCTGCCCGCGTGACAGCGATTCTCGACCGACTGCGGGAGGAGGGATTGTTCGAGAGGACGCTCCAGATCGCTCCGCGACTGGCCACCGATGCGGACCTGCTGCGCTGCCACTCGAAGACCTACCTGCGGATCGTGGCCGAGGATGTGGCTGATGGCGAGCGCCGGCTCTCGACTGGCGATACTCCCCTTTCCGCACGGTCGCTGGAAGTTGCCAGACTGGCGGCCGGCGGTCTTCTGGCTGCCGTCGATGCAGTGCTGGCGGGCCAAGTGCGCAATGCCTGTGCGCTCGTCCGGCCTCCCGGGCACCACGCTACGCCGACACACGGCATGGGCTTTTGCATCTTCAACAGCATCGCGATTGCCGCCCGGTATGCGCAGGCACAGCACGGTGTGCGGCGGGTGCTTATCGCCGATTGGGATGTTCACCACGGCAACGGTACGCAGGAGATCTTTTATGAGGACGGCACGGTGCTGTTTTTCGACACGCACCAGCATCCGCTCTATCCCGGCACGGGGGCTGCGGCTGAGACGGGCCGGGGAGCGGGTCTCGGATTGAACATCAACTGCCCTTTTCCGGCCGGCGCCGGGCGGAAGGAGATCGTCGGGGCCTTTCGGGAGCGGCTCATCCGGGCAGCGGAGGCCTTCAAGCCAGAGCTTGTGCTCGTGTCGGCCGGCTTCGATTCCCGGATCGACGACCCGCTCGGTGGCTTCAGGCTCACCGATGAGGACTTCGCCGAACTGACCGGGATCATGAAGGAGATCGCGGCGGCACATTGCGGCGGGCGACTCATCTCGACGCTTGAGGGGGGCTACAACCTCTCCGGTCTGGCCGCCGCGGCCGCCAGCCATGTGCGGGCGCTGATGGGGAATGGATAACGACCAAACGGAGAGGGCGGGATTCGAACCCGCGGTCCAGCTTTTGACCGGACACGTCTTTAGCAAAGACGCGCATTCGACCGCTCTGCCACCTCTCCAAATAACGCCACTCCCGGCCATCATGATGCCCACCTGCGGGATGCGTGTACACCGCATCGCGAGCGTGGCTGCGGAGGAGAGTGTGAACGCCGGTCGAAAAGTGCAACCCGTCGCTGCCGGTGAGGTTCGGGCGCCGGCCTCGGTCCGGTCGGCCGGGTCTTGTCTCTTGTACACTGGTCATGTACAGTGGTCTTATGGAAATCTCAGCCAGTGCCTTCAAGGCTCAATGCCTGCGCCTCCTCACCCAGGTCAGTCAGACCGGGGAAGAGCTCGTCATCCTCAAGCGGGGGCGGCCTGTGGCCCGAGTGGTGGCCGCCCGCGACGAGAAGCCTTGGCTCGCCCTCCGCGGCCGAGGGGAGTTCTGCGGTGATCCGTTCGCCCCCGTCATCAAAGAAGCCGATATCGAAGTCTTGCAATCATGACGATGCCCCCGCTCCTCGACACTCACGTCTGGATCTGGTGGATGATCGGGGATGCCAGACTCCCGGCCCGGGAACGCGACGCCCTCGACGATCTGCCGAGCGGACAGCGTCCCAAGCTCTGCGACATCAGTCTCTGGGAAGTGGCCCTGCTCGTTCAATTGGAACGCTTGCGGCTCGATAAGCGGTTGGAAGACTGGCTGCGGATCGCCGCCTCCCCCGCCACCGTCGAGCTCCTCCCGATCACACCGGCTGTGGTCGCGGAGATGAATCGGCTGCCGCGATCGTTCCATCAGGATCCTGCCGATCGCCTCATCGCGGCGACCGCCCGGGCAGCGGGGCTTTCCCTCGCGACCCACGATACCCGCATCCGCCGCTCGCGGGTGGCGACGCTCTGGGCGGGTTAGCCTTTGAGCCAGCCGCCCTCACACTCGCTCCGGGTGAAGAAGACAATGGCGACCGGGCCCCGCTCGTTGGTCGAGCCAAGGTCGTACCGGCCGCCGCTATGGGTAGGGAAATCGCGGAACCAATGCGTCACCAAACGGAGAGGGCGGGATTCGAACCCGCGGTCCAGCTTTTGACCGGACACGTCTTTAGCAAAGACGCGCATTCGACCGCTCTGCCACCTCTCCAAACAGGACGGCCTGTCAGGAAACCGAATCACCAGCGTATTCTGGCCGCTGGGCCCTCCCTCCGCAAGGTGCCACCCGCGATGGCGGCTGGAAAAGCGTCAGGCCAAGGGCCCGCAGGAATACTCTATGCCAGCGCCCCGACGGGCTCTCCAGACGCCTCCAGACCGTCCTGCAGGCCCGCTCGGCCGGGGCCTCGTCATACCGGCCCTGCTGGCGTGCCTCCTGCTGCCGTGCCGGCTGGCAGTGGCCGAGGAGCATGTGGCCGCCCGGAGGAGCATTCTGGCTGCCGATGCCTCGCGGCATGTCTCGGCCCTGGCCGCCGATGCCTTTGAAGGACGCGAAGGGGGAAGCCGCGGGGGGCAGGCTGCTGGGGCCTATATTGCCGACGCCCTGCAACGGATGCCGCTGGTGCCGGCCGGAGACGGCGGGAGCTACTTCCAGCGCTTCGGCAGCATGCGCAATATTCTGGCCCTGCTGCCCGGCAGCGACCCCGTGGTGGCCGAGGAACTGATCGTGGTGGGTGCCCATTACGACCACGTCGGTTATGGCACGGCCGCCACGAGCAACGGCCCCACCGGCTTCATCCACAACGGAGCCGACGACAACGCCTCGGGCGTGGCCGGGCTGATTGAAGTTGCCGAAGCGCTGACAATGCTTCCGACCGCTCCCCGGCGTTCCATCCTGATCGCGTTTTGGGATGGCGAGGAGAAGGGGTTGCTGGGCTCCTATCACTTCCTGAGGGTGCGGCCGCAGCCACTGTCCCGACAGAAGATCGTTTTTTCCCTGAATCTCGACATGATCGGTCGGCTGCGGGGCGAGCGGTTGGAGGTGTTTGGGGGCCGCTCAGCTCAGGGCCTCAGGGCGCTGCTGGTGGGCGCCAACGCGGCTACCAATCTGGAGTTGGTGTTCGATTGGGAGATCGCCGACGACTCCGATCATTATCCGTTCATCGCGGCGCAGATTCCCACCCTGATGCTGCACACCGGCCTGCACGAGCAATACCATCGCCCCAGCGACGACACGGAATTGGTGAACTTCTCCGGCATCGAACCGGTGGCCCAGTTGGCTCTCGATTGTGTCACCGCCGTTGCCACCGGCACCCAAGTGCCGGTGTTTCGGCCCCGTTGCCGCCAGGAATCACCGGCAAACCGTTCCGCGCTGGAGTCGCCGGCAGCAGAACCTCCCAGCCATCCGGCCGGAGCCCGCCCGCGGTGGGGCATGGGAACAAGGGAGGATCCGGGGGAGCCGACCGCGCCGGTGGTGGTGCGCATCACACCACATTCGCCGCTGGCCAGAGCAGGGTTGGCGATTGGCGACCGCGTCGTGTCGATCGATCATCAGACGATCGGCGATCAGGCAGACATGGTGCAACGCCTTGGTGCTGCCGGAAACCGGGTGGTGATCGAAGTCGACCGGAGGGGGCGCATGCTCAGGCTGGAAGCGGTGGCCGAATAACAGCTTCGGCAACTTGTGAACGCACGGCCAGCCGCTGCAGGGAACTTCCAAAAGCTGAAGAAGACAGAGACCACAGGAGGTCAGTCTTCATCGTCCTCTTCTTCCTCTTCTTCCTCTTCGTCGTCATCTTCCCAGTCGTCGTCGTCATCTTCCCAATCTTCGTCGTCGTCCTCTTCCTCTTCGTCGTCCTCCTCCTCTTCCTCCTCATCCTCAGCGTCGTCCTCTTCTTCGTCCTCTTCTTCCTCGTCGTCGACTTCTTCCCACTCATCGTCTTCGTCTTCGTCATCTTCGTCGTCTAAGTCATCATCATCTTCATCTTCGTCATCATCATCATCGAGATCTTCCTCTTCATCGTCGTCCTCATCCTCGTCTTTCGCGGCCATCGGAACGACAGCAGCCAGTTTGCCGACCAGCGGAGCGGCTTCTGAGCCATCAAAAAGTTCCACGGCCGCAAGCAGCTCCGGCAGTTCGTCCCAGCAGAACAACATATTGGAGTCCAAACCGTTTGGACGCCCTTTGGGGCTCGCAACACTCGTCACGGCAAAACCTCCCTCGAGACTGTTCACGATCGCTTCAGCGGCGGGTGAACAAAAAGACGAAACAAAAAAACGACGCACCTTCCAGCACTCTGCATTGGCATTCGGGCAGTTGATGCACCGTCATGGCGACAGCCATCCACTACCGTACCCTTTCTCCCACAACTACCGACATCACCGCAACGATCCGCGCCGATTCCATGTCAGAAACGGTCCTCGACAGAGCCATCGACAGATATCCTGATCCGTCGCCATCAGTGCCAACCGATGTGACGGGCAGCCTGCAGGCGATGTCCGCAGACAATCTTCGGTAACTTCTCTACCCGATCGTGCGAAATCATCCAACTCTTGGGCAGAAAAAGTTTTTGCGGGCCCATCGCCACCAACCCAATTTCAATCGTCAGACCAGCCACGGGATCGCAAAGTGTGTCGCCCATTCCGGCGAAGTGCAAGGCGCCCTCAAAAAGTTGACGGAAAAATTTCCGGGAGGAAGTCAGGCGGTGGCCACACTGCCACCGATGGCCGTTGCCGAGGGGTGAGAAATCGGACCGATATTGGGGAGGTCTTCGATACGGGAAAGCCCAAATGCCCGCAAAAAACGCTTTGACGTTTGATAGACGTTCGGGCGGCCGAGTTCCTCGGTCCGGCCACCAATGGCCAGGAAATCGCGTTCCAGGAGATGCCGTAGCATCTCCTCGCAGCCAACCCCGCGAATGGCCTCAATTTCGGCCCGGGTAACTGGCTGGCGGTAGGCCACGATTGCCAGCGTTTCCAAGGCTGCCGTTGAAAGTCGGGTTTCCGGGGAGGCGGTCAGGAGTCGCCTCAGCCAGGGACCGAACGCCGCTCGGGTCAGCAGCTGAAATCCGCCGGCGATCTGCTCCACCCGGAAGGCACTTCCCGAGGCTTCATGCAGCGATTGGAGCTCTCGCATGAGGGAGCGGGCCCGCGTCCCGTCGGGCAGGCGAGCCAGTTTTGCGAGCCTGCGGGGGCTGAGGGGTTCTCGCGAGAGAAACAGCGCCGCTTCCAGCCGAGCCAGTTCCTCGCTGCGGCAGTGGGGGCCAGGCGTGACTGGGGCGCTGGCCGTCGGCGGATCTGCCCGGCGCAGCCACCTCCACTGCCTCCGACGGGCGGGCGCGGTCTCTCTGCGCGCAGCCCCCGACACCAGCTCCAGTCTGCCCGGCCTGAGAGGACTGCAACCCCGTCGGCGCGATCCTCGCTGCTGCCATCGCATGACTACCCCGCCTGCTGTCAGAAGTCGCTCGCGAAAAAAAGCCGGGAATTCACGATTTTCAGTAGGGCGAAGGGGGGGCTGTTGGGCCGAGCGAGGCCCGCCCTGTGGCCACGGCCTGCGGGCTGCGGGTCCGTTGCCAGGCGTCAATGTGAGCCAGGAGATTGTCTGCTGCAGCGGTGGGATCGGAGCCCGAACCATGGAATACTCTGTGCAGTTGTCCGCTTGTGTCGACCGCCAAACTGCACGAACAGCCATGAACCCCGTCTCCAGCCTTCAGCGGGGTCCATTCAAACGCCAAGGCTCCCAGTTGGCGAAGCCGATCTTCCAGGGCCTGTCGCCCCGCTGTGGAGCGGACGTCGGGCAGTGGGGTGGTGGCGTCGAACGACGTCAGGGTGGCCTGCGGGGGACTGCCTGCCGACTCGCTGGCGGGGAACGCTGGCTTCTGCCACTCGCCCCGTGTCGCGGAGGCCAAAGCCGCGGCAACCTGCCGTCCCCGTGGGGCTGGTGGGGGAGTCAGAGGCTGCGTTTGCAGGGCGACAGGATCAAGAACCACAGGATCGATTCGCTCCAGTGGAGCCGGCGGCTCGGCGGCCGCGGGGGGAGGAGCCGCCAGAGGAGCCGGGTTTTCTGGCAGTGCAACTGGCGGCAGCGGCTGTGTGCTCAGGGGAGTCGCCCCGGTGGACGGCGGCATCAATTTCGGAGTCGCTGTCATGGAGGCCACGCTTCCGGTCGTGGGGTGGGCTGTCGATTCCATGTCGAATGCCGACAGAATCGCCTGCTGAACCGGGTTCCAGACATGTTCCCGGGCCGCGGCTCGGGCCTGCCTGGGAATCTTGTGGGAAAACATCGCCAGGAGCGGCACGATCACCATGCAGGCAATGAGCAGTGAGGAGCGCAGTTTCATGGTTGAAAGGGGGCCACGCCGGGCGCGAAGGGGGCGGTGATGAGCGGCGAGGGTAGCGGACCAGAAGCGGGGCCACAATCCAAAAACAGGGCGACAAACAGGGCGAATTTACGGCCGGAAATCATCCGCGCTCGCCGTCGCCGGCAATGGGAATGGCAGCCCCGCCCCGGGCACGCGGTGGATCAAAGGAACCGCCTGCTGGTCGGCGAAAGCCGCCGCTGTGCCGGTGGTCGACGCTCGCTCCAAGGGCCTTCCAGGGGGCCGAACAGGAACGCTTATTCAGCCCCGCGGGGGGCTGCGGGTGCGGAAGGGTCCACAACCACCCGGCGGGGACTCCCCGGACTCGCTGGTGGCGTGGACTCAAAATGGGGCACTCCGGGCGAATAGGAAACAGGCGTCGTCTGGCGGGCACCCGCCACCCGCTGTCGCAGCAGTTCCTGAGCCACGATCCTGTCGAGCTGAGGCCGTATTTGCTCAACCGGAATGCTCCCCGGTCGCTCTTCGGTGACAGTCAGCAGATGCATGCCGGCAGCGGTCAGAAACGGCGGCGAGATCGTTTTCGTTTCCAGCGTGAAAGCCACCCGCGAAAATTCCTCGTCGAGTGCACTGTGGCGGGGAATAAAGCCGATGTCCCCGCCGCGGTGGCGGCTGGGGCCAGCGGAATATTTTTCGGCTGCGGCCGTGAAGCTCAGTTCTCCAGCAAGGATTTTGGTCCGCAGCGCTGCAGCCTGATGCTCCAATGCCGGCAGGCTGTCGCTTGCGCCTCCGGCCACCGGTCGCAAAACAATGTGGCTGACGCGCCGGCTTGTCCCGTCGAATTCCCGGTGATGTTGGGCAAACACCTGCTGCCGGATTTCGGGCGTGAGTTGTGCTGACAGCATTTTTTCCAAGGCTATCTCCAGTCGTAGTTGCTTGCGCAGTGCCGCAGGATCGCGGTCGACGGCCAACTGGAAGGCCTGCAGGGCATCTGGGCGGGCTGCCAATTGCGCTCGCATCAGGATGATGCGGGCGTCCACATCGGCGTCATCCACGACGATCTGGCTGCGCTCGATCTCCGCCCTGACGAGGCGTTGGCCGATGAGCTGTTCCAGAACAAGAGCCTCAAGCGTTGGGGAGCGAGCCGTTTCCGCGGGGCGGCCCTGCAGTTCGAGCAGTCGGTGCACTGCCGCGTTGAGTTCGGCTCGAGAGATTTCCTCGTCCCCAACCCGGGCCACGATCTCAGCGACCGCTGGTGGTTCAGGTTCGGCACTTCGCGACGAATCTGAACACGGCAGGCTCGCGGCCAGAAGCGTCCACGCACCCACCATGCGGCGGAACGTTTGCGGCGAAAAGAGTTGGAATCGTGGCACGTCGCACCTTCTCAGCGCAGGCAGCCTCGGGCGGTGGGGAGCCGGCTGGGCCGACGGTGCTCTGCAAGAGTCATTCTATACATCCAGTCGACCACCCGCTCGGGGCCAAGCCGGCACGGCCCCAAGCTGACCGCCCTGACGGTCTTCTCCTGCCCACCTGCGAACTGGCACAATGCAGGCTGCGGTTGGGTGACGACATTCTCTGGGCCACGCTCGGTCAGATCCATGGCCAAAATTGCGATCAGTCTGTGTGGGGAGGGGCGCGGCCACGCCACGCGGATCTGCACGCTCGTTGAGCGACTCAAACGCGAGCACGAGATTCTGATTTTCACGTCGGGAGATGCGTTGGTTTTTTTGGCGGAGCGGTTTCCGAAGGGCACGGAAAGAGTGCATCTCGCGGAGATCCCGGGGATTGTTTTTCAATACACCGGTGGGCGGCTCGATGTGGCCAAATCGATTGCCGCCGGCCTCGACTACCAAGCCCGTCAACTGGGGCCTCTGGTCGATCGCCTGCTACGGGAGTTGGAGGCCTTTGGAGCCGATCTGGCCGTGGCTGATTTCGAGCCAGCGCTGCCCCGCGCCTGTGCCAGGCAGAGGATCCCTCTGGTGAGTGTGGATCACCAGCATTTTTTGCTCTCCTACGATCTTTCATCCCTGCCATGGGCATTGCAATGGAATGCCTGGTTTATGAGTCATGCGGTATGGATGTACTCGGCCGGGGCGACCGATACGGTCGTGTCGGCTTTTTTTCGTCCACCACTCAAGCGGGGCTGGGAGCATGTGATTCAAGTGGGGCCGCTGTTGCGGCAGGCGATTACGCAGGCCGTGCCGAGCGACCACGGATTCATCCTCAGCTACCTCCGCCGGCACACCCCCTTCTCCACGCTGGCTTCCTTGGCTGATTGCGGGCTGCCGGTGAGGGTCTATGGACTCGGTTCTCGAGATCCGATCGGCAGCCTTTCGTTCCACCCGATCGATGAGCGTCAGTTTGTGGAAGACCTCGCCAGTTGCCGCGGTCTGATCGCCGCCGCCGGCAACCAACTCATCGGGGAGGCGCTCCATCTGGGAAAGCCGCTGCTGGTGCTGCCGGAGCAGGCCCATGCCGAGCAACTCATGAACAGCCATTTTCTCGCCGGCATGGGCTGCGGGGAGTTCAGGTTGCTCGAAACGGTGACACCCCAGGACGTGCAGGCCTTTCTGGGAGGCCTCGACCGCTTCCGGTCTGCCCTGACCGGGGTCTGCGGGAAGATGGACGGCACGCCCGATGTGCTGGCGGTGATCGAGCGGCGCCTGCGCCAGCCTGTCGCCGCCCCCACCTGATCCAAGCCACCGATTTCGCCGAGATCAGGTGTTCTCCAAGGCGTGTCAACCAGGTGCCAGATGGGCTTGGATCGCTGGCAGCAGGGCCCGCAAAGCTCTGGCCCGATGGCTGATCAGTGCCTTGACCGCCGGAGCGATCTCGCCGAAGGTGCGGTGGTATTCCGGCACGATGAACAGGGGGTCGTAGCCGAAGCCACCCCGGCCCGCCGGCGCCGTGGCGATCACGCCGCCGCAGTTGCCCCAGGCCGTCGCCACCATCTCCCCCTGCGGATTTGCCAGAGCCGCATGGCAGGCGTAGTGGGCCGAACGGTCAGAGGAGTTGAGAGAACTGCCGAGCATGTTCTTCAGCAGCATTGTGTTGTTGCTCGTGTCGGTGGCACCGGCGCCGGAATACCGGGCCGAAAGAATCCCCGGCGCGCCCCCCAGGCAGCCCACCACCAGACCGCTATCCTCAGCCAGCACCCATTGTCCAAGGGCGCGGGCTTGCAGGGTCGCCTTGAGCGCGGCATTTTCCGCGAACGTCTGGCCGGTTTCCTCGACATCGACCGCGGCGGGAAATTCGGCCAGCGAGCGGCAGGTGATCCCCAGCGGCAGCAGGAGTTCTTGCAGTTCCCGCACCTTGCCGGCGTTGGTTGTGCCGAGCACCAGTGGCGCGGCGGGCAGAGGCGACATCACCAGCCTTTGGGAACGCGGGGCACATCGATCGGTTTGGGCTGCACATCGAGCATGATACCGTCGATGGTGCGGGGCATCACCACCCCCGAAGCCAGCTTCTGGGGATCTGGTCCAAGCTCGCGGACGATGCGGGCCATTTCGGGATCGAGTCCCGCCTTGCCATCGGCCTGAGGAACGGCCAGCGCCTGGAAACTCCCGACACAGACCACGCTCGACTCACGGTCATGGAATTCCCAGGCCTGCCAGCCAGCGCGGCGCAGCGATTCAGTCAGGCGGTGAGCCTTTTCTGCGGCATCGACGAGGCGGCTCTCCAGCTTGACGGCCTCCTCGCCAGCCTCAATCGCCTTTTGATCAAATGTCCCTGCGCCGGTGAACGTGGCCACCCGCACGCTGAACCTCCCGGGGCAGTCGAGCAGCGAGTGGGTGACGTCGGCGTTCATCTCAACCACAAAGGTGTCGACCGACTGCCGCGTGAAGAAGTCCTCGGGGAGGAGTGGGTTGGGGATCACGAAGGCCAGATGCATGGGACCTTTGCCGGCGTTGCGGTCGAGTCCCACCATCCGGCGAAAATCAGAGAACGACTGGCTTTTGCCGCTGCCGCCGGAGAGGGCCTCCGGGTGGAGGTTTTTCACCTTTGACAGCAGTTTTTGGCCGCGGGAATCGTCAAAGGAGGCAAAATCGCCCACCAACACGGCCACCTCCACCACCTGTTCACTGTTGGCGTAACGCATCTTCTTGGGGGAGCCATCCCGATTGAGGCCCAAGCCCTGCGGAGTGCCGGTGTAGTCGAACGATTTTTCGTGCGTGTAGGCCTTGAGCTTATGGATACCGCGGAGTTCCTGCACCAGCCGCTTGGCGTCTTCGCGGGCGCCTTCGCCACGGAAGGTGGTGGCCAGCACCAGCCAGGGGCCGTCTCGCTCCGCCAGCGGAAACATCGCTTTTTCATCGATATCTGCTGAAGAAAACCAACTGGCCGGAAGCCAGCCACTCGGGCTTTGGGCCTGCAGGTGCCCCGGCCAGAGGATGAGGCACAGGCAGACCAGCAGCAGTCTGAGCGGATGCAACGGTGTGCTGACCGGTTTCACGCGGACGGCTCCTTCGCGGAAGGAATTCGAATCGGCAGCCCGCGGATCACTTTTTCCTCGGTCTGCTCCGGGGCCACAGTAGCGATCCCTCCCCCGGGTCGCCAGAGCGGTTGTCACACCGGAAAAGAACTGGAGAATGAGAGGCATGGAAAACTTCTCCCCTGCAGGTCCCAGTGGTGCTGGCCGTCCGGCCGCTGGCAGGCTGGCGAGGCTCGGCTTGGGTCTGCTGCTGGCAGCCTGGCTGGTCATCCTCGTGCTGCCCCCCATCCTGCTCCTGCGAGTGCGGGAAGGGTGGCTGCGCGATCTGGAGAAGCCCGGGCAACAGGAGAACTGGGATACCTTCCGCCGCGATATGGCCCAGCAGTCGGGCCCCGCTGGCCCGGTGCAACGCAAGATTCCCAAAAGCGCCGAGCCGCCGCTGCGGGTGTGGCTCCGCGATTATGTGGGATTGGCGATCTCAGCCTGGCTCCTCTTTGGAGGAGTTCTCGGCCTCTTCACCGGCATTTTATTGGTGGGAACGGTGCGGCCCGCGCGATCACTTCCCCAGAATCAACTGGGCCGTGGCGGCCACAACGAGGAACAGGATCAGCGTGATGCCCAGAACGCCCAGCAAGGAAAACACAGTGGCGGACCCTCGTAGCAGGAAACGAAACAGCACTCGCCCGCTGAGTTGTGAGGCTCTGCTCGCGCAGCAGGCGGCCACCGCAGGGTGACAGCAGGGATGGTAGACGCCCCCGCCCGCCGGAACAAGCCAGCTACGTGGGCCGCAGACACCCCTCAGTCTGGCCCCTGCACGCTGTCAGGGCATGTTCAATCCCCCGGCTGACGGCGGAACACATCCTCCGAAACCAGGCATTGCGCGGTGCGCCCGACATCGTTGAGCGTTCGTCGCTGTCCGACATGGTGCCAAGGAGTGACGTCTGCCAGTTCCGGCATGATCTCCAAGACCTGCTCCACGAGCATGTCAGCCATCCGCCGCAGGCCGGTCGCCGCCGTCGCCTGTTCCCGGATAGCTGCGGCGGTCTTCATCAGCTTCACCATCCGTGACCGCTCCAGCACCGGGCCGGAAAGCTGCCCTTCTGCCTCAACCAGCAGTTCGCTGACGGGAACTTCCAGCACCTCCTGCCACTTCATCAGGTCGGAGACCCGCACGTCGCAGTCGGGCTGTTCCTGTCGCCGCACCACAGACATCTCCAGTCCGAGACGACGGGCGACGTTGCGCAGCGTGACCCCCTGCCGCTGCCTGACCTCGGCGATGCGATGGAGGGCCTTGGTCGGTCGGACGCCCGGTCGGACGCTCGGCCTGATGCCGGCCTTGGGCATGCCTTCTGCCTGGCCTGCGCGAGCGTCATATTCGGTGGCCGCCCGGACCACATCGGAGTGTTCGGAGTCGGCGACGGCGAATGGATTCCCCAGCCCATCCTCAGCGTCGTCGAAGCCGTCGCGGCAAGCGGTGTCGTAATGCACAGTGGCCATGGGAACCTCCTCTGAAAAACACTCCGGCCGCCCTCAAGGCGCGCACGGGGAACACTCAATGTCGAACGGAACGGGAGAACACAAAGAAAGACTCGGTGGCACGATGCGTCGCCGAAACGGGCCCTTGGGCCCCCCTGCCGACCTCATTTCATCCACTCGGTGGCTCTGGCCATCAGCGGCGAGAGCCCTGTTTGCCGCACCTCGGCCTTGCCGTTTCGCAGGTTGCGGTAGAACTCAGTACGGAGGACCGCTCCCGAGCGTTCACGCGGGATCAATATTTTTTCTGAATCACCCCGCGCGGGATGTGAATACCGCGTGATAGCCTCGGCGGATTCCCATGCGCATCGAGCCTGCCACCACTGCCCCTTCCGTGCCGCCAGCGGGGTATGAGCGTCTGCGGCGGTCGGTCGCCTGGGCCGATCTGGGCCGGAGGACGGCGCTCTTTGTGAGTGGTCGAGATGCGGTGCGGTTTGTCGATTCTTTCACCACCGCCGCCCTGCAACCGGTGCTTTCCGGTGAGGGAACCCCGGGGTTTTTCACCGATGCCCGAGGCTGGGTGTTGCTCTGGGCTGGGCTGCTTCGCAGCGACGAGGGGCTCTGGATCGACGGACCGTGGGTGGATGGCTGGTCGTTGGCCGAGCACTTGGAGCGGTATCACATTCGCGAGCAATTGCAGTTCCACGATCTTGCTGCGGAGCGGAGATTTTTGGTGGTGGCAGGTCCCGACGCCGCTGAGTGGTTGGCATCCCATTGCGATCACCCACCGCCGAAGAACACGCTGAACCACTCGTTCCACGGACCGCAGACGGCCACGCAGGATGGCGGGGCTCAGGTCCGGCTCTGCGGGGTGCCGGTCATGATGGCGCGGGTCGATTGGGCCGGAACCGGGAGCTTTCTGGTCAGTTGCTTGGCGTTCGATTGGGACCGGTTGGTCGCGCGGTTCGAGGAGGGTGGAGTGGTCGAGGCAGACGCAGCCGCCATGGACACAGTTCGCATTGAGCAGGGGCTGCCGCTGCCGAAAGACATCCCCGCCAAGGCCCTGCCCCAAGAGTTGGTGCGCGGCGGCAGTTCCATCTCATTCACCAAAGGCTGCTATCTCGGCCAGGAAACGGTCGCCCGCATCGATGCCTTGGGCCATGTGAACCGGCATCTCATGGCGCTGGCGACTGATCTGCCTGCGCCGCTCCGGGAGGGGGCGGAAGTGCGGATTTTGGAAGAGGGAGGGGATGTGGCTGGCAGCGTGGCGGGAGTGATCACTTCATCCTGCCTGTCGCCGCTGACGGGAGGGCATGTGGGGCTTGGCATGCTCCTCACCCGGGCGAGTCTGCCCGGCACGATCGTGCGTGTGGAGGGGGCGACCGCCAGAGTGGTTTCCACCCCCCTGCCGCTCGAGGCGTGGTTGGAAAAAAGGGATTGAAGCAGACCGGAGTGCCCAACGGAGAATTGTGAGATGGAAAACACCGACTCCCCCACACCGCTGCAGCGGGGCGGCAAACTGCTGCTGGAGACGCGGCGGTTTTGTGTTGTGCGGCTTCAGGAACAGGCCGCGGATGGCTCCGTGCGAACCCGTGATGTGGTGGAGCATCCCGGCTGTGTCGTCATCGCTCCGTTTGTTTCCCCGCGGGAGGTGTGTTTGGTGGAGGTGGTCCGGGCCGCGGTGGGCGAGACGCTCCTGGAACTGCCAGCAGGCACGCTCGATCGCGTTGAATCCCTGCAGGCGGCCGCAGCGCGGGAATTGGAAGAGGAGACCGGATATACAGCCGGCCGGATGGAATTGGCGGGACGGTTTTGGATGTCTCCCGGTATCTTGCGGGAGCGGATGACCCTGTTCGTGGCCGAAGAACTCTCTCCGGGACCGCAGCGGCTGGAACCGGGAGAGCAGATTCGCCCCCGCGTTGTCGCTTGGGAGGAAGCGGTCTCGCTGTGCCTTGACGGCACCATTCAGGACGCGAAGACGGTGGCTGCCCTGATGCTGCTGGAGGCCCGCCGCCGCAGGGCGGGCGGGTGATCCACCGGGCCGCGCTGAAAAAGTGAATGGTTGTCAGGAACGGGCATGGGCCAGGAACGAGTCTTCCCGCAGACAGCTAACTGCTGGTGGTGGATGTCGGCTTGGTGGTGTAACGGGGATTGCGATCGAGCAGGAAGAGCACGCCGCCGACAAGCCCGCAGCAGATGGTGGTCAGAAACCAGAGCAGGCCGATGGCCACAGCTTTTTCGGCTGCCACGCCGTGGGGCGCCAGGAGGAACTCCAGCCCACTCTCGCGGATGCCGACACCGCTGACGGTGATCGGCAGCACCATGGCCAGAGCTACCAAGGGTACGACCGCAAACCAGGTCAGCAGCGACAGCGTCACTCCCAGAGACTTCCCCACCAGAACCACCGTGAGTGTCGATCCCACCTGCACCAACAGACTCCAGAGGAAGGCATGGGTCAGCAGCCCTGGTTGCTCCGAATAGGGAAGCAATTGGGCGATGAATCGCTTGGCGGGATGACCTTCTGAAAAAGCCCCGGCCAGCCGAGGGAGTGAGGCGATGCCCAGACGCATCGGCAGCCATGCCGCCAGCAGCAGGCCGGCTCCCAACAGCAGCGTTTGGAACCAGGGCAGTGACCATTCCGTGGCCGCCAGGGCCGTGCCTGCCAGCACGCCGAGGGCAGTCAGACCAGCCAGCCGGTCGGCGAGGACGGTGCATCCTGCCAGCAGACGGCCCGAGGTGGAATCGGAGAGTCGATAGGCCTTGATGACGTCGCCCCCAATCGAGGATGGGAGGCAGAGACTGAAAAAAGCCCCTTCGAAAAATCGCCTGATGAACACGCTGGTCGGTAAAGGAAACCCGATCGGGCGAGCGAGTGCCGCCCAACGCAGGGCAGCGATTGTATGCACGCACATGGCCACACCCAGAGCCGCCAGCCACCACGCCCAGTCAATGGTTCGCAGAAGAGAGAACAATTGCGGCCACTCAACGCTGCGGAGCGCAAAGGCCATGAGTCCAGCTGTGCCCCCCACCCGCAGCAGCAGGCCGACCCACGGTGGCATGCGACCGCGTGGAGTGGAGGACGCAATTGAGGTGGATGCCGGGATGAGGGGGGCGTCAGACATCATGAATGCCAGCAGTTGGAAGTGGTGGTGGTGGATGATGGGCGACCGAATACGGTACCTTATACAAGCGGCGGCATCGGCTGGCGGGGGACGGAAGACCTTGGCCGGCCCTGCCTGAGGGCTGTGGAACCAGATTTTCCCGGCACAACACCATGACATTCGGGAAGATCGAGCGATGGGCATGGTGACGACGGCCGCGGTGTTTGAGCAGCTGGGGTGGCTGCTGCCAGACCTCGCCACGGCGGGAGTGGTGCTGGTGTTGGCTGCCAATCTGGGCAGTTTTCTCAATGTCGTCGTGCATCGGCTGCCACTTGGGGAATCAGTGGTCTACGGTGGATCGCACTGCCCCAAGTGTGGAGCGGCCATCAGGGCATACGACAATGTGCCTGTCTTGGGCTGGCTCTGGCTGCGGGGCAGGTGTCGCGATTGTCAGGCACCCATTGCGCTGCGGTATCCCCTCGTGGAGGCTGTGTGTGGGGGGTGGGTCGGGGGGATTGCGGCGGTGCAGCTGCTGTCGGGGGGACGCAACCTCCCGGGGCCATGGTATGGCGGCGGACGGAGCGGGAGTGACGTGCTGCTGCTGCACACCGACTGGCAGCTTGTGGCGGTCACGTTGATGCTCAGCGCCATTCTGCTCACGCTCCTGGTGTGGTCCCTTCTGGAATGGGATGGCCACCGGGTGTCGGGGCGCTGGGTTTTCGCGATGCTGTTGGCTGTCGGTGTGGCCGCGCTGATCGCGCCTGCCCTCCAGCCGGCTGGTGTGCTGTCCCAGTATCCCCTGTGGCCGCAATCACCTCGCTGGCTCAGGCCTCTGGTCGTTTCCGCTCTCGGACTGCTGGCTGCGGTTGTGCTGGGACGGTTCGGAAGCAGCGTTGTGCGACAGGGGCTGCTGCTGCTCGGCGTGGCCTGTGGTTGGAGAGCCGTGATGGTCGTGGCGGGCCTGCTGCCGATCGTCGCGGCGATCAGGCGGGGATTGATCCCGCAGCCCTTGGCAGAGCCAGAGTCAGATGGCACAGAAACGGAGGCAGCCAGCTGTGGGGCCGGGCTGCTGGTGTGGGGCCATCCTGCCGGAGTCGACATGGTGGTGGCGGCCGGGTTGCATCAACTCGCCTGGCGATGGATCGATCAACTGCTGGCCTGCGTCATGCCGTAACTTCCTCCAGTGGCGGCTATCCCGGCTCCTTTCGGCGGGCGATTGGCAGTTTTCGGACGGAGAAAACGGGGAAAAGTGTGAAAAACCATCTGGCGGAGAGGAGGGGGGCGGGAGGGCCGGCTGGCCCTGGCCGGACCTGGCTGGAGGCTCCCTCAGGGGCCACGACGGCCACATGCAGCGGCAGTGGGAGTTGCTATACTTAACTGGCTGTCGCCATCCCCCATTCCGACTTTGAAGTCTTTTGCCATGAGTCCATTCGCCCTGGGATCCACCTCTGTGCCTGCACAGGCTGCCGGCGCTACCTCCGGGGGGGGGGCGGACGACGAGGGGCTCTTGGAGGGCACCTTGCGCCGGGGGCGGGCCTTGGCCGCTGCCATGCGGGAACCTGACCAGCGGTGGCCCCTCCTTTCGATCGCTTTTTTTCTCTGTCTTCTGGTCTACAGCTATGGGCCGGGGCTTCTCAACGCCTCTTCAAGCTGGACCAATCCGCAGTATTCGCACGGCTGGATTGTGCCGCTGTTTTCGGCGGCGCTCTTGTTTTGGTGGTGGAAGCCTCTTGAGCCGGTCTCTTTTTCTGCCCGGGCTGCGGGGCTGGGGTTGATGCTCGCAAGCTTCGCACTGCGGCTGTTTGCGGCGAAATTCCGGATCATCACCATCGACATGTACACGTTCGTGCCGGCGTTTGCCGGGGTGGTGCTGCTGTTTGGTGGTTGGAGCCTGTTTCGCTGGGCGTGGGCACCGTTGGCTTTTTTGATTTTCATGTTTCCGCTCCCCGACGAGGCGACTCGATATCTGCTCGGGCCGCTGCAGACTGTCGCGACGATTGTGAGCACGTTCGCGCTGCAGACCCTGGGCTTGGAGGCCTATCGAGAGGGGAATCAGATCGTCGTGGGTGAAATGCATATGGGTGTTGTCGATGCGTGTAGCGGCCTGCGGATGCTCACGATTTTCATCGCCCTCTCGGTGGCCCTCGTGCTCGTGGGCGGGCACGATTGGTACGAGAATGCCGCGATTCTGGCCAGCGCCATCCCAATTGCCCTCATCGTCAATAGTGTTCGCATCACCGTGACCGGAGTCCTTTACCAGTTTGCCAACTCGGAAGTGGCCGAGATGGTGTTTCACGACTTGGCAGGCTGGTTCATGATGCCCATGGCCTTGGGGATGCTCTATCTTGTCCAGTTGGCGCTGTCGCACCTCTTTTACGAAGAGGAGAAGGGGTTGGTGACTTTGGCCGGCGGCGGCGGCGTCCGTCCGTCCGAGAGGCCCCGGTTTGGAGCGGCTCCATTGCCGGTTGATCCGGCAGGTCAGGGGCAGTCCGTGCCAGAGGAGCGTCGCTGAGGTATATTGGAGGGGGTTCCCGGTGAACTTCGAGAGAGCAGTTTGACTGCCTCAAACCGCGGTGCGTGCGCCTGTCTGATCCGCACTCTTCCCATTTCTGGGTGTTTTCCATGAGCCATACGAATTCTTCCGTTCCGGGGGCTGCCGTGGCGGAGTATCCGTCTGTCGGTTCCTTGGCGGTTCGCGATACTGCGGTCGCTCCTTACCAGCCGCAGCCGCAAATGCTTCCTCAGGCTCCCGCCGCAGAGGAGCAGGGGGAAGGCGGCTTAGACATCCTCCGGATCCTGCACTCGTTTCGCCGTCGCTGGCTGCCAGCGGTCGTGCTGGGAACAGTGGTGGGGCTGTGTGCCTCGGTCGGCACCTATCTCTTCGCGCCGCGTGGTGGCTATGAAGCGGTGGTCTGGTTGCGGGTGCGCAACAAATCAGACGTCATGGCATTCGGCGGGCGTGATAGCGGTGAATACGATATGTACCGTCGGACGCAGATGCAGTTGCTGAAGAGTCCGTTTGTGATCAATTCTGCCCTCCGGAGTCCCGGCATTGCGGAACTCAGGTCGCTGCGGGAGGAGCGGGATCCGGCCGCGTGGCTGTCCTCCTCGTTGCAGGTTTTCACGCCGGCCGAGTCGGAGGTTATGCAGTTGAAGCTGATGGCACAAACGCCAGAAGACGCCATCAAAATTCTCAATGCAGTCACTGCCGTCTACCTCGACAACATCGTCAACAAAGACCGCACCGAGCGCTTGTCCCGACGGGACATGCTCGAGAAGAAGTTCAAGGAGAATCAGGCGGAACTGCGCAGCCGCCGCGAGGTGTTTAACGAGTTGGCCAAGACGCTCGGCACGCGCGACAGCTCAGAGGTCTCCACGCAACGCAGCCTGCTCCTCGACCATTTGCAGACCCTGCGCAGTCAGGTTGTGCGCAACCAGCAGGACATTCGGGCGATCGACACGGAACTCTCTGTTCTGGAGCTGGAAAAGACGCTGACGGATGATGCCATCCGGGAATCGCTCGAAAAGGACGGGGATACGGCTGACGAACGGGTCGATCAGGCAGTCGATGCGGCTCTGTTTCGAGATTCTCAAATTGCGGACATGATGAAGCGGTATTCGGAGATCAATTCCGCCATTTCGGTGCAGGAGTCACGCAGCGTTCGTGGCTCGAATGAGCCCGTTGTGAAACGCATGCGGGCCCAGCGCGAAGAACTGATCGCCATGATGGAAGAACGTAAAAAAATGCTGCGAAAGCTGGCCATTGGGCAGGGTGGAGTGCAGCCCGGTGGCGGTGGAGCCGAGGGGCGCCGGGCGGTCAATCCCGCCGTGCTGAAGCTGCGGCGAGATACGCTGGCGCGTTCGCTGGAAGAGGCTTCAGAGGAGTTTGACCGCGTGGCCAAGGAGGTGGCCTCCCTCGGTACGGCCAACGCCGACATTGAAAATCGGAAGGCGGAAATCGACCAACTTGCCCGTGTGACTGATCAGATCGGCTTGCAGTTGGAAAGCTCTTCAATCGATATCACTTCCCCTGCGCGGGTGAATCTCGTTGAAGAGGCCAGCGTGCCCGGCGGCGATACCCGTAAGAAAAGGATTCTGCTGGCCGCCTTGGCCGGTGTCGCGGGAATGGGGTTGGGAGGGGCGATCGTCGTGCTGTTGGAGTACATGACCAACAAACTCAATGTTCCTGATGAGATGTCGAAACGAGGCGGACTGCGGCTGATTGGCTCGATACCGAGGCTCAATCGCTCCCGGAAGCGCGCTGCGAATTCGCAGTTGGTCGAAAGCATCGACAGCATCCGGACATTCGTCCTGCAGTCAGGTCGCGAGCCGCCGAAGGTTATTTTGGTGACCAGCCCCGGAGAGCATGAGGGCAAGACGACCTTCGCCGCCCAATTGGCCGCGAGCCTTGCCCGGGCAGACAAGCGCACGCTGCTGCTCGACGGAGACCTCAGGCACCCGACCGTTCATCTGTCTCTCCAGGTAGAGGCCGGGCCAGGCTTCGCCGAATTGTTGCGTGGTGAAATGAAGCCAGACGAGGTCATTCAGCCCACCAGCATCGAGCGGTTATTTGTTGTGGCTGGCGGGGCGGCAGATGAGGCGGCCGTCAATGCTCTGGCCCGCACTGAATTAGCCAATGCCATCAAGAGTTTCAGGAATTCTTTTGATATCGTCGTGATTGATTCGGGGGCTGTTTCGATGTTTGTCGATGCACTCTTGATCGGCCAGCAAAGCGACGTGGCGATTGTTTCGAGCATGATCGACGTCAGTCGCGTCCACCAAATCGTGAGCGCGGCAGACCGCTTGCGTTCTGCCGGTGTGCGGATTCTCGGTGGAGTTGTCAACGGTGCGACATCGGCTCCCGCAGGGCGGCAGACCATTTCGCGGCGGGCTGTCTGAGGCGTGGTGTGCCGGGATGTTTTTGGCATGGCTCACCCCGCCGGATAAACCGGTGTGAGCGTTCAGGAATGAATCCTTGGTAGATGGCAATGGTTGCGCGGTGGAAACATTTCCCGAAGGACGGTGGTTTTTATGAGCCTCTTCAAAAACGGCATCCCCTTCCTGGTCGCCCTGCTTGTGGTGTGTGGAGTGACGGCAGTTCAGGGGGTCTGGACGGAGCGCTGGAGCGACCGCAACATCGCCGGTGAGTTGGCAGCCAGGTCGAAGGTGCTGGTGGAGAAGTTTCCGACCCGTGCCGGTGCATGGTCAGTCGATGCGAATCTCGAAGCCGATCAGAAGGCGTTGGACCGCGCAGGCGCAGTCAGCCATATTTCCAAGCTCTATGAGAACCGCGATACCGGCATGAAGATCGCGGTGTTTGTGGTCTGCGCGACCCCGCATGCCGCGTCCGGCCACACGCCCGACCGGTGTTATCCTGGCGCCGGCTTCGAGATTGCCGAAACGGAACACCGTGAAACCATCGCGCTGAATGATGGTCGGGAGGCGGAAGTGTTTGTGGGCACTTTTCGCAAAACAGGGCAGTTGCTGCGAATTTACTGGTCCTACGGCGTTGACGACCGGTGGGTCGCTCCACAGTTGGCCCGCATCGAATTGGCAGGCAGTTCCTCCGTCTACAAGCTTTACGTGATCCTCGATCAGACAGGAATGTCGGCGGCCAAGGCGGGGGAGGTCTGCAACGGATTTCTGGCGGAACTCTTGCCGGCCTTCAGCGAAGCATTGAAGAACGAGGGGCCCAGCGCAGAACCCGTAGCACAATCCCGGGCAGGAAGTTGAAATCAGGGGCATGCACACGACGATCAAGCGAGCGTTCATCACCGGCATCACGGGGCAAGACGGCTCCTATCTCGCCGAATTTCTTCTCACCAAGGGTTATGAAGTTCATGGGCTGCTCCGCAGATCGAGCACCTTTGGAACGCAGCGATTGGAGCATCTCTACCGGGATGTTCATGAGTCACAACGCCCGTTGCATCTCCATTATGGGGATATGGCCGACGGCAGTTGCCTGTCGCGGTTGATCCGGGAGATCGAGCCGGACGAAGTGTATAACCTCGCGGCTCAAAGCCATGTGCGGGTCAGCTTTGACCAGCCGACGTATACGGCGGACGTGACTGCCTTGGGAACGCTGCGGCTCTTGGAGGCATTACGGGATGTTCAGGACGCTTCCGGCCGCCAGGTTCGGTTTTATCAGGCATCCAGTTCGGAGATGTATGGAAAGGCTGTAGAGACGCCCCAGAAGGAGTCGACGCCGTTTCATCCACGCAGTCCGTATGGAGTTGCCAAGCTGTATGCCCATTGGATCACGGTCAACTACCGGGAGAGCTACGGACTGCATGCCTCCTGCGGCATTCTGTTCAACCATGAGAGTCCGCGGCGGGGCGAAACGTTTGTCACGCGAAAGATCACCCGAGCCGCGGCCCGGATCAGCCTCGGACTGCAAAAAAAACTCTATCTCGGAAATCTTGATGCCCAGCGCGACTGGGGCTTTGCGGGCGACTACGTCAGGGCGATGTGGTTGATGCTGCAGCAGGATGTGCCCGACGATTACGTGATATCCACCGATGAAATGCATTCTGTCCGGGAGTTCTGCGAGCGAGCCTTCGGCAGACTAGGGCTGGACTACCGCGATCTGATTGAGATTGATCCGCGCTATTTTCGGCCTGCCGAGGTCGATCTTCTGCTCGGGTGTTCCCGCAAGGCGCGGACATCTTTGGGGTGGGTGCCGCACATATCCTTCTGCGGTCTTGTCGATATGATGGTTGATGCCGACCTGCAGTCTGCCCGAGCTGAGCAGGCGATGGTGGCTGCTGGCCACGGGACAAGCCTTCTTGCGAGGTGAGCCTGTGTCAGCAGGCGGGGCGGTTGGAGGATGAGGATGACAGATCTCGCAACCAAGCGCATTGTTCTGACAGGTGGCGCAGGGTTTCTCGGGCGGGCGGTGGCACGAGTGCTTGAGGCGCGAGGCGTTCCCGCCGAGCGGCTGTTTGTGCCGCGAAAACGCGACTTCGATCTCACCGATGAGGTCGCAGTGAAGCGACTCTACGAATCCGCCAAGCCGGATATCGTGATCCATCTGGCCGCCGAGGTGGGGGGCATTGGGGCCAACATGGCGCAGCCTGGCCGCTTCTTCTATGCCAATATGGCGATGGGGATGCATCTGGTGGAGCAGGCCCGCCGCTGGGGCGTGGAAAAGTTTGTCCACACCGGCACGGTCTGTGCCTATCCGAAGCACTGTCCGGTTCCTTTTCGGGAGGATGCAATCTGGGACGGCTACCCCGAGGAAACGAATGCCCCGTACGGCGTGGCGAAAAAAGCAATTTTTGTCATGCTCGATGGCTACCTGCGTCAGTACGGTCTTCAGAGCGCCGTGGTGGTTCCCGTGAATCTCTATGGTCCGGGCGATAATTTCGATCCGCGTTCAAGCCATGTCGTTCCGGCCCTGATCCGGAAATGCGAGGAAGCCAGAGCCCAAAACGCCGCGGAGGTGGTGTGCTGGGGCACCGGCGCGGCGACGCGGGAGTTTCTGTTTGTGGACGATGCCGCCGAGGGGGTTGTTCGTGCCGCAGAAGTGCTGGAGGAACCCGCGCCGGTGAATCTTGGAGGGGGGACCGAGATCTCGATTCGCGAACTGGCCCGGAAGATTGCCAAAGCCTGTGACTTTGGCGGTCGGATCGTCTGGGACGAGAGCAGGCCGGATGGGCAGCCACGCCGTGCGCTCGACATCACGCAGGCCCGCCGTCTTCTCGGCTGGCAGCCTGTACAGAACTTCGACGGAGGGCTTGCCGCGACGGTGCGGTGGTGGCGGGAGCATGGCAGGGATGCGTCTGATCCCGGTTCACCCCCAATCCGTGGTTGAGGAGAGCAGCGCTGACTCCGCCCCCAAGTTTTCCGGAAACAACCCCAAATGACGTCCGCGGGAAGTGTCTGGGGAGCCTGTCCAGGCTGAGAAGACGGGGGGACGGCGTTGAATGCGGCGGCGGGTGGCCGAGGAAAAGCCAGTCGGGACCTCGATCGGGGCGTTTTTCTGCCGTCGAATTCGTGGGTTGTCTTCCAGCCAGAGGGCCATGGATGGGCTTTTTTTCGTAGCCAGCGAGCAGGCTTGTCCGTCGGGAGAAATTGCCTTGCTTCCCCGGTTTACCGCTGCTAGTATCGAATTTGTTGACAAACGAGATGGTGCCTTTTCAGCAGATCAGCATCCGCAGCCGATTCGTAGCTGTATCGAACTCCCCGTGGAGTGTCGGCGCGAAAAAAGCATGCTGAATTGCGAGAAGACGCATGCGTTTTTATCCTTGAAAATCCAAGGTCAATTGCGATTGTTCCGACACCATGTCGGGCCAGCATTGGGACAGAGCATCCCTCGGTATGGAGACCATTGTGCAAGCCTCATCACCACGTCTCGTTCGGCTTCTGCTGCTGCTTTTAGGGGTCTGCCCGACAGCTGGTGTCGCTCTCGGAGCGACCTACACGTGGAACGGTGCAGGGAACAACAACCAGTGGACGACCGGCAGTAACTGGGAGGGGGGCACGGCTCCGACCAGCAGCCTTTCCAACATCTTGGCCTTTTCGGGGACCGCTCAGCCTTCAAGCGTCAATTCCACGCCCCTGTTTGGCGTTTCCCAGCTCCGCTTCGTCTCCCCAGTGGCCTCTGTGACGAGAACGTTCTCCTGGGCTGGGTCGACCGGCTATACAGCCAGCGGTACCTTTTCCTACACCCCGTCGGCGGCCGTCGGCGGTGTCGTTTCGGCTTCCGGGTCCTCAACCCCGGAAGGTGGCAGCAACAACGGCTTGAACAGCCTCAATATCAGTTTCAGCAATCCGGCTCAGTCTCCGCTGGCAAGCTACACCAATGCCACTGGAGGGGCCGTTACCTACAGCGATCTGGTGTTCAATTTTGACACGCAGGCCAACCAGTTCGTCAGAGACTTTCAGTTCGGTGGGGCTTACGTC
Source organism: uncultured Planctomycetaceae bacterium (assembly GCA_903885565.1). Classification (GTDB taxonomy): domain Bacteria; phylum Planctomycetota; class Planctomycetia; order Pirellulales; family UBA1268; genus CAISJI01. Next base: position 14,471 of record CAISJI010000055.1, on the reverse strand, counting down.
CTGAACGGGCAGGCAACTGCTCCTCCCGCCCCATTCAGCGAGCTGAACGGTCCGAGTGGTTTTCTCGACGACACCACTGGAGTCAGCGGCCTGACGTTGACCGGATCGGCCGCGAGCAATTTGGTCCCGTTCACGCTTTCGGGCAGTTCGATCCAGATCGCGGGTGGCGGTTCCATAGTTACCGAATCGCCTCAGGGCGGACCGTCGCTGACCGACACGATCGCGATGCCTGTGGTGACCAGTGCTGGCGGCTTCACAGTGACGCTCGGTGGCAGCGCAGGGAGCGTCAGGAATTTGGCGATGACCGGCCCAATTTCCGGCACCGGCGGTTTGACTCTCAATGGTGGCTCGGGAACGCTCACGCTCACCGGCAGCAACAGCTATGGTGCCGGCACTGTTATCTCGACGGGAACTCTGCTCCTTGATCAGGGAGCAGTCGTCAGCCAGGCGGGGCAGTTGACTCAGGTGGGGGTGACCTCCGGAACGTCTGGTGCCTTGGTGATCACGAGTGGATCGCTGACAGATCAATACGGACTCGTGGGCGTGGTGGCCGGGTCGAGTGGTACCGCCACAGTGAGTGGTGGGGTGTGGAACAACAGCGACTCCATCCAAGTGGGGTCTTCCGGAACGGGTGTGTTAAACGTCAGCGGCGGCACGGTCACCGATAGCGATGCCTACGTCGGGACATTTGCCGGTTCCCGCGGTGAAGCCAATGTCAGTAGCGGGACGTGGAGCACGGGGAACAATCTCTACGTGGGCTCTTCCGGCGACGGTTCGTTGAACGTGACGGGCGGTACGGTCACCACCACGCTGGGGATTGTTGGATTTCTCGCCGGGTCAACCGGCACCGCCACTGTCTCGAGCGGCACGTTCAGCAGCAGCCAGCAACTTCAGGTGGGAACCTACGGAAGTGGTCAGTTGTATGTCAGCGGCGGCAAGGTGACCGATGAGTTCGGTTTCCTGGGGGTGGTGGCCGGAGCGAGCGGCACCGCCACGGTGAGTGGCGGGGTCTGGGAAAACACCAGTAATCTCTACGTTGGCTCCTTGGGAAGTGGCTCCCTGTTGATCACCGGAGGCACGGTTTCCGACGTCAACGGCTTTGTTGGCACTCAGGCTGGGAGCAGTGGCACCGCCGTTGTCACCGGTGGCCAGTGGCTCAATAGCGACACGCTGCTGGTTGGGTCATCGGGCACAGGCGGGCTCTCTATCTCCGGCGGTAACGTGTCTGGTGCCTTCGGTGTTGTGGGGCAGAACGCCGGTTCGAGCGGGGTGGTGAATGTGAGTGGTGGTTCATGGACCACCGGCACATCGCTCTTCGTTGGCCAGTCGGGGCAGGGCACACTCAACCTTGTCGACAGTGGGACGGTTGCCGTGGGCGAGGGGAGCGGCCGGATCTATCTGGGGCTCGCTGCAGGCTCGCAGGGGACGCTGAATATTGGTACCGGAGGCACTGCCGGCACGCTGGCAGCCGGGGCGATCGAGGGTGGAGCTGGGGCTGGGGTGGTGAATTTCAACCATAGCGGGAGCCTTGATCTCGGGGCCAGCATGCAGGGGGTGCTCACCGTCAACCAACTCCTCGGCACCACGGTTCTCAGCGGCACAAGCACCTATACAGGCGATACAAACGTGCTGGGTGGAGCGCTTATCGTTGACGGCCAACTTGGCAACACAGCTGTGGACGTCCATGCCGGTGCAACGCTCGGGGGCAATGGCTCAGCAGGTGGTGTCGTGACGGTACTCGATTCCGGGACGCTTGCGCCGGGCGATTTGCTGCCGGGAAGCGTGGGGGATCTTGCGGTTGGTTCGCTCCTGTTGGGTGGAGTCAATTCGACCAGCACAACGCTCCTCGACATCCACGGGTTGGGAACGCATCCTGGGGTGGCCGGTGTCGACTACGACTCCCTGAACATCACCAATACAAATGGCCTCGAGTATGGCGGCAAGTTGCAACTCGACTTCTGGAATACGCAAGCCTTTGCTGATTGGAGCGTGTTTCGTCTCTTCGACTTCACCGGAGCCACGACGGATCACTTTGGATCGATCCAGACGCTCGCCTCGGTCGTAACCGACTACAACGATCTCATTTTCACCCATACCGTAGGGTCAGGTGACTACTGGGTGTGGGAGGCGCAGGCCAGCAATGGCCAGACGCTTCTCTTTTACGAGGCTTCCGGCACCCTCGTGGTGGTGCCTGAGCCTGCCACGATCGTGTTTGCTGGAATCGGCATCGCGATTTCTGTGTGGCGACGGTGTCGGCGGCGGCCGCAGGTTCTCTCCGCTGGCCAGACCGTGTGATTCGGCTGGGCAAAAAACAGGGTGCCGGTGTTCTTGCCGTAAGCCGTTTTCTGTCAACGGCTTAAGGATTTTCTGGCGAAGCCGTTGACCTCCTTAAGGGGGGGTGCCTGTTGTGCTTTGTTGTGGGATGGGCTAACCTGCCGTCCTACTGGCGCGGGGTTTCCAAAAGTCCTTCGTGGCTTTCGGAAATTCCTGTGCCCCGGTTGCGGTAGGCAGCACCGGGACGCGGCCAGCCGATCTGCTGGATCGGAATGGATTCCCCCCGCCTAAATCCAGCGGCGGATGTCTTGGGCCTTGGTGGAGACGATGGTTCTCGCCGATTTCGAGACACACCTGTCTGTTGCAGAGGAGGCTTTTTTGATGACTTCGCAGCGAATGATGGCCCGGTTTGGTCGGTGGGTGCCGGCGATCCTGCTTGCCTTTGTGGCAGCCGTGAACGGCGCTGCAGTTGAGGCAGCGGGCTATACGTGGTCAGGGTCGGGGAGCAATGCGCTGTGGGGAACAGGCGGTAATTGGCAAGGCGGATCGGCGCCTGTCAGCGGAACTTCATCCACGACGCTCGTCTTCACGGGAACCACCCAGACCTCCAGCACCAACGCCACGTCTCTTTTTGGCGTTTCGCAGTTGCGCTTTGCGAATCCGCCGCAGACCGTCACGAAGACCTTCTCCTGGTCTGGCACGGGAAACGACAACGGCTCTCCCTCGTACAACCAGGCGTTTTCTGGCGCCGGTTCCTTCACGTATACGCCCTCTCTGGCGATCGGCGGCACGGTGTCGGCCACTGGCACGTCGAATCAAGGTCTCCTCGATCTTTCCGTCAGCTTCTCGAATGTGACGACCGGTACTTCGCTCGGCACCTTTGTCAACGCCACGGGAGGTGTTGTCAGTTATGCGCTGCTTGATTTTAACTACAACACATCGTTGAACGCGTTTGTTGGCTCGTTCAATATGGGCGGCAATACCGTTCTTTATGGCAACGCCACCTCTCCGCCCGATAAATTTGGCCAGCTGGACACATCGGGCAGTTACGTCGCGGAAACGCTGAATAATCCTCCTGGGTTGGTGGTCTCTGGCAGCGGTGTGGCCAGTTCGATTGTCCCCTTCACGCTCTCGGGAAGTTCCGTGCAGTTTGGAGCCGGTGGCTCGATCGTCACGGAGTCGCCGGTCGGTTATTCGTCGCTGACCGACACGATTGCCTTGGCAGTCGTGACGACGTCTGGAGTGCTCGACGTGACGCTCGGCGGGACTGCGGGCGGCGTTCGCAATCTCGCGATCAGTGGCGTTGTTTCCGGGTCGGCTGGACTGAGCCTCACGAGCACGTCGAGCAGCGCGGGATTGCTCACGCTCTCGGCGAACAATACCTATTCGGGCCTGACGACAGTCGAGTCGGGCACGCTCCAGGTTGGGGCTGGGGGCACGAGTGGTTCGATCACGGGCGATATCGTCGATAACGCGACGCTCGTATTCAATCGCTCTGACGCCTTGACCTACGCCGGCTCGATCAGTGGTTCGGGTGCGGTTCTGAAGCAGGGGGCAGGAGTGCTGTCGTTCACCGGTTCGAACACCTTCACCGGCCTCACGACGGTTTCGGGCGGCACGCTCTCGATTGGTGCGGGGGGCACGAGCGGTTCGATCACCGGAAACATCGTCGACAATTCCACGCTCGTGTTCAATCGCTCCAGCGCCCTCACTTACGCTGGCTCGATCAGTGGTTCGGGCGCCGTCACGAAACAGGGGAGTGGCGTGCTGACGCTGACCGGCAGCAATAGCTACTCCGGTCTGACAACGGTGGCTGGCGGTGCGCTGAACATCCAAAACGCGGCAGCCCTTGGCAGTTCCACTGCCGGCGCGGTGGTGAACTCCGGCGCCGCGTTGGAACTGCAAGGTGGGCTGACGGTGGCGGGTGAGTCGCTGGCGATCAGTGGCACCGGCGTGAGTGGTGGGGGTGCGTTGCGGAATATCAGTGGAACGAACGTCTTTTCCGGAGGAGTCACACTTGGAGCCAATTCCCGGATCAACTCGGATGCGGATCGGCTTGTGCTGAACTCCGGAACGATCGCCGGGGCGGGCTACGGCCTGACCGTTGGTGGGGCTGGCGACACGTTGATCGGCAGCAGCATCAATACGGGGGCCGGCACGCTCACCAAGGATGGCAGCGGTCGGCTCACGCTGACGGGAAGTAATTCGTATGCGGGGCTCACCCGGATTAACGCTGGCGTCCTGAATGTTCAAAACTCCTCTGCTCTGGGCGGAACGGCTGCGGGAACCTTGGTCGATTCTTCTGCCACTCTGGAATTGCAGGGCGGAATCTCTGTGGCCGGGGAGGCCCTTTCGCTCAATGGCGTTGGTGTGAATGGTGGGGGTGCATTGCGAAGCATCAGTGGCACCAACACATTTGCCGGCCCTGTCGTTCTTGGTAACGACAGTCGAATCAACACCGATGCCGGGCTCCTCGTTCTGACTTCCAGCACGATCGGATCGAATCTTGATGGTCTGGGTCTCACGGTTGGTGGGGCTGGCGACACGGCGATCGGCAGCAGTATCCTGCTGGGTGCTGGTGGACTGACGAAAGATGGTTCTGGAACCCTCACGGTCTCGGGGACGAGCAATTACACGGGCGACACGGCCCTGAACGCTGGTGGTTTGGTCGTGACCGGCCAGCTCGGCGATACCGATGTCACTGTCGGGGGCGGTACACAACTTTCCGGTGATGGAACGATCCTCGGCAGCGTCACCGTTGCCGATTCTGGCACGTTGTCGATTGGAAGCTCAGGCGGATCGCTCTACGGCGACCTCGCGGTCGGCTCCCTGCTGCTCGGAGGCTCTGCCTCCACCGCTACGACGCTGATGGATATTCAGGGATCGGGGAATCAGGCGGGAACCGCGGGGGTCAACTACGACTCCCTCGTTGTGAGCAATCCTGGCGGGTTGACCTATGGCGGTGCACTTGGACTGACGTTTTGGAACACACAGACATTTTCCGATTGGACAGTTTTCCACCTCTTTGATTTCACCGGCACCGCCCATGAAGATTTTGAGTCGATCACAAGTCTTGCTTCGGTGGGAAGTGTCTACGGCGGGTTGGTATTCAATGGTCCCGGGGTTTCCGGGGTCTGGACGGCCGATGTGGGCAACGGACAGTCGCTCATGTTTTCTCAAGCGACCGGAAGTCTGGTGGTCGTGCCGGAGCCTTCCACGATTCTCGGAGCTGTGCTCGGCATTGGAATAGCGGCTTGGCGGTATAGACGCCAGCGGCAGTTGAAGCGTTTGAAGCAAGCATCTCTGGCTGCTTGATCGAAACAGTTCAGACGTGCCCCAACTCACTCCGGCTTTCGGAGGGCGCCGTGACCCAGAATGAATTTTCTGGTTCCCGAGGGGTCTGAAAAGATTACGGTGGCCACCGCTCGCGGGCCGATTCCGCTGACTCGGCTGATGGTTCCCAGACCATATTCCTCGTGAACAACCTGATCGCCGGACGAAAACTGCCGGGCTGGATCGACTGAACCGGGCATACGGCCAGTGGTGAGTTGGGCGGCGGTGAGAACAGGAGGGAGTCGGGCTGGTGTGCGCTGTTTCGGAGCGACTGGTATTTCTGTATCGGTTTCCCCGGTGTCGAGGACAAGCCCGTCCTGTCGCATCTGCGGCGATCCCCTTGCGGGTGAGTGGTCTTCGACTTGGGAAAAGGAATCGTCGTCCGCTGCCGTGGCCGGATCGGAAGCCTCGCTTGCGCTCCACAAATCAAGATCGGTCGTGGCGGAAGATTCCGTACCGCTGACCATTGTCTCGCTGCCGGTCATTTCGGCGAGAAACACGCTCGGGGCCCCGATGCGACGGGTCCCACGATAATCGCGCATCCGGGCGCAACTGGCATGCACCTCCTGCATGCCGCGTGTAATGCCGACGAACACCAGTCGGCGTTCTTCCTCCAATTGATCCGGGTGATCGAGGCTCCGTTCGTGTGGCAGAATTCCATCCTCCATCGCCATCAGATACACAACCGGAAATTCCAGCCCCTTGGCTGCATGGAATGTCATCAGCGCCACCCGTTCGCTCTCGGGTTGCCAGGCGTCAGTGTCGGCAACGAGAGCGGTGTTTTCCAGAAAGGCTTCCAGAGGATCAGCTGAGGTCGGGGTGTCAGGATTCGCAGCCTCGGCAAACGTTTCATCGAATTGATGGGCTGCTGTCACCAGTTCCTCGATATTCGCCAGCCGGTCCTCGCCCCCATCGTCGTCGTCGTCTTCAGCCAGCATCGCCCGGTATCCGGAGCGGTTGAGCACTTCCTCCAGCAAGGGTGCGATTCGTCCGTTTCCGTTGGCAACGAACTGGCACAGATCGCGATGCAGCCCCGCGAATTTCTGGAGGCCTGCCGCCGACCGTTTGGAGAGCCCAGGGATCTCAGTGGCACGGGCTGCGGCGTCGAGTCGACTGAGGTGATGATCCTCCGCCCAGGCGGCCAGCCGATCGAGCGATTGTCGGCCGATCCCTCGCGGCGGGACGTTCACCACACGCAGCACGGCTTCGTCATCACGGGGGTTTTTCAGAAGTCGTAACCAAGCCACAACATCCTTGATTTCGCGCCGCTTGAAGAATTCCAGGCCCCGTACGAGTTGGTAGGGAACCCTGCGACTGCGAAGAGCCACTTCCAGGGAACGTGACAGGGCATTGGTGCGGAACAAGACCGCGAAATCGCGAGCCGACCGCCTGCCACTGGCAACGGCCTCCCCGATCTCCCTGGCAATCCGCTCAGCTTCCGCGATTCCGCTACTGTCGAGGACAATCCGCACGCGGTCCCCAGAGCTGCTGTCCGTAATTAATCGCTTCGGTTTGCGTTGGGAATTATGGGCAATGAGCCGATCGGCCGTGCCGAGAATGTTGGCCGTGCTCCGGTAATTGTGTTCAAGGGTGACAACGGCGGCGCGTGGATAATCCCGCTCGAATTCCAGGATGTTGCGGATGCTGGCACCCCGCCAGCCGTAGATTGCCTGATCTGGATCACCCGTTACAGCGAGGTTTGGGTGGTCGAGGGAAAGACCGCGGAGGATGCTGTATTGGACGGCGTTGGTGTCTTGATATTCATCAACGAGGATCCAGCGATGCCGCGCGTCGAGCATGGCGCGCAGTTCTGGATTGTCGGTAATCAACCGGGCCACATGGACGAGCAGGTCGTCGAAATCGACAGCATTGCATTCCAGCAGCAGTTCCTGATAGGCCGGCCAGAGCCGCCCTGCGATCTCATCCGCCGGCCGGCCCCAGCGTGGAGAGAACGTCTCGGGCGTAAGGAGGTCGTTCTTGGCGCGGCTGATCACGCCCGCGAGCCGATCGATGGGGGTATGAGACAGACTCAGTCCGAGTTTCTTGGCTGCCCGCTTGAGCACCATTGTGGCGTCGTCCGGGTCGAGAATGGAATAGTCGCTTGTCAGCCCCACCAGTCTGGCGTGGCTCCGGAGGAGACGCGCGGCAAAGCGGTGAAAGGTGCCCATTTCAACAGGCTGTGGTCCGACCAGCTCTGCCACCCGCCGCCGCATCTCGTCGGCGGCCTTGTTGGTGAACGAGAGGGCGACGATCTGGCGGGCGGGCACTCCCTGTGAGATCAGGTGGGCGATGCGGTGCGTCACAACCCGTGTTTTTCCGCTGCCGGGGCCAGCTAGCACCAGCAGGGGTCCATGAACATGCAGGGCGGCTTGCCGCTGGCTGTCATTGAGAGCATCGAGTGAAAGCGGGCGCACGGGGGCTGGTCCGGGGGGAGGGGGCGGGGGAGTCGGCGGGACGCAAGCTGGCTGGCCGGAGGAGCGGCGTCCCGTGGTAGAAAGGTCAGCCGAGGTAGTCGAATCCTGATGCTTTGGATTATATTGGTTTTTGGTGAGGATCGAGTTGGCACCGGGTGCTGGCTGGCGGTCCGCCAACTGTTGGGCCACCCATGGCTGGGAAAGGGCCTGCTGTATTCATCATTTTCCTGTCCACACCTGCACGGGAGGGACCCCATGCCTCGCATTCCCTACAAGAATCTCACCCAATCGGACGAGATGGCTGAGAAGCTCGACATGAGCACGGCGGAAATTGGCCTGTCTGTGAGGACCACCAACTGCCTGGAGGAAAAAGGGATCTTTACCGTCCATGATCTGCTCAATTGCACCCGGGCAGATCTCCTCTCCATTTCGAATTTCGGTGAGAAAACGCTTGAGGAGGTCTTTCGTTCCTTGGAGAAAATCGGTTTCTTCCGCGTGGCCAACCCACCGGCCGGCGGTGGATCGCCCGTTGGTCGTATCCTCTCGGAAAAATCGCAAGAACCCGTTGCCCAGTCCTGAGGGCGACCGGCACATAGCCCTCTGATCCAGAGGTTCTGAAGTCGAGTGTGGCGAAATCTTCGCGATCGGGTGGTTCGGCCCCATCCTCCGTGGATTCTGCCGCGTGGCTTGGGTTCGGGGCGGTATGTTCATTCCCGCCGATGATGGGCCGTCTCTCCTTACTCCGACCGAGGTGGAATGCGAGCCTTGATCGTCTGCCGCGGGGCCGGCGTGGGATAGGTTGGGCTCCTCGCCCGCAGGAGAAGTGACTGTGAGATGGCCCAGGTTTTTCTCCAAGAAGCGGGGACATCGGCACACCGGATCTCGTGAGTGGGGCTCGATTGCGGAAGGACTGTTTTACGCGGCGCTGTTGCTAGGCGGCCTGATATTCGGTGGTCTGCTGGTAAGTGGGGTGGCCGCCTATGCCCCGGCCGACCCAGGCAGGGTCGTGTTGCAGCGGGGATACGATTGGTGGATGTGGGTGCTGACGCTGGTGATTCCCTTGGCCCTTGTGGCGTTTGGCGGATCAGGGCTCGGCAAGGTCATCCGAATGTGGGGAAAATCGGACGAACGTCGGGCGGCTTCGGCCGGATTTCCCGAATTCCTCGATACGCTGGGCCACCCGCCCCACGAGGCACCGGGCCATCCTGGGGTTCCGGCCTGCGAGAACCTGGTGAACTCCCCCGGCAACGTGTTGCGCTATCGGCTGCCCATAGAGAGCCCGGAAAACTGGACGCTGCTGGGCTTCGGAATGTTCGCCCTGCTGTGGAACGCCGTGGTGGTGGTGCTGGCGGCTGGCGCCGGAGCCAACATTCGCAGGGGGAATCCTGACTGGTTTTTGCTGGCGCTGCTGATCCCCTTTGTCGCCGTGGGAGTGGGGGGCGTTATCCTGTTTGTTCGAGCGGTCGTTCTGGCCGCCTCGGTAGGGCCGACACAGGTGGAGATTTCAGACCACCCCCTCGTTCCTGGTCAGAGGTATGACGTTCTTCTTGGGCAGGGCGGTTCGGGGCTTTTCAAGTCGATCGAACTCGGCCTCGAACTCGAGGAACAAGCCACATTCTGTCAGGGTACCGATACGCGCACTGAACGACTGGTGGTCTGGCGTGACGCGGCACGGAGCTGGAGTCGGGTTCAGGCCGTGCCTGGCGGCCGGTTTGAAGCCCATGTGGAGATCACCATCCCAGACCAGGCAATGCATTCTTTCAATTCGCCGCACAACTCGGTCCATTGGCGCTTGGTCGTGCGTGGTTCGCCGGATCGCTGGCCTCCATTCACCAGGGTTTTTCCGCTGGTTGTGTTCCCCGCTGGCAGAAATGCTGGAGCAACGCCGCACGCACCTCAAGGCGGCAAGGGGGTGGAATGATGGGTGTTTCTGACGCAGGCTTTTCTCCCGAGGGCTCTTTCCAGGCGGGTGTGAGTCAGTCGTTTCCTGCGCCGACGCTGCGGTTCCTGCTGCAGTTCGATCGGGCCAGCCGCATCTATGAGCCGCTCGAATCGATCACCGTGAGGTATGAGGTGGCCGGCGCAGAAGCCGCTTCGATGCGGGCCCTGGAACGCTCCATTCTCTGGTACACCGAGGGGAAGGGTGAGGAGGATATCGGAGTGCACTTCTTTGAACGCATCGCCGATGCATCCGATCTGCCTCAGGTTCTGCCCCAGGGGTTTTTCAGCAATCGCCTTCCCGCGAGCCCGCTCTCCTACGAGGGGGTGATTGTAAAGGTGCGCTGGTGTGTGCGGCTGCGGGTGTTTTTTGAGGCGGGACGGGACTTCGTTTCAGAGCATGTCTTTTCGCTGGGCCGGATCCCGCCGATCCGTCAGGCGACTGGGGGAGGGCGCTTGTGACGATGCATCGGCTCGCCGAACATCCCGGTTCAGCGATGCTCAACCCGTTTGCATCGCGGTATACCCGGCCCGGTTGTCTGCCGCCGCTCGATCACATGGGCCGATGCATCGATGCCGACGACGTACTCTCCGCCTTTGATCATATGGGTGCGATGGCATCGATCCGTGGCCCGCATGGAGCGGGCAAGTCGACGCTGCTGGCTCACTTGGCAGACAGGTGGGAAGATCGCGGTATGGCTGTCGAGCGGGTGCGTCTTCGCACTCGTGCTGATATGTCACAAGCGATGGCGTGCATCGGTCGCGCGCCTGATGCTGGTCTTGTGTGCATCGACAGTTGGGAACTGGCGGGAGGCTTTACTCGTTGGCGGGCATGCCGGAAGGCCCGTCGCGTGGGATGCCGACTGCTGGTGACGGAGCACCGGCGAACCGGCCTGCCGGTTCTGATCGAATGCCACACCACAGCGGCATTGTTGGGGAAAATAGTGTCACGACTACCCGACCACCACCGCTGGTTTGGCACCCTGATCGACAGCGCAGATATCGAGGCGGCCTTTGCCCTTTCCGGTGGGAATCTGCGTGAGGCGATCGCGGAACTCTACGATCGGTTTGAACGGCGTCTGCCTCCCGCCCCGTCTCTGCTGGTGGGCGGGTAACGCCTGTGAATTCTGTGACGGTCGTAGGGCCTTCGGAAGCAGGATTCATGTTTTCCCAAGGGCTTTTTTCCCTGTAGTCGCTCTGCAGAGGAACCTAGTCTAGAGCATGTGAGCGGCATGGTGATCAGAGAGTCCCTGCCCTGCGGACTCACGATCAATACAGCTGATTCATAGGCCAGCAGACCCACGCCCAGGAGCGATCGATGACAACGCGACACGCGATTTTTCTATGGAGCTTGGCAAGCCTGCTGGCAGGCGCGGCGCCGCAGACAAGCCTCGCCCAATGCTGTCTGAACGACCTGTTCGCGGGTTGTACCTCCTGCTTTCGCAAGGCGCCGGCAGCCTATGCCGTCGTGCCCGTAGCGGCCCCGATGGCAGCGCCAGTCATGGCTCCAGTCATGGCGCCGGTTCCTGCTCCTCCACCTCCTGTTATGGTGCCTGTGCAGCAGGTGAGCTACGTGCCCGAGACAACCTATCGCACGCAGTATGAATGCGTCCCGGTCACTTCGTACAAGCCATCGTGCGAGATCGATCCCTGCACTGGTTGCCAAAGGGAATGCATGGAGCAGGTAACCAACTACGTGCAGAAGGCTGTTAATGTGCCTTATACGCAGTATCGCGCCGTCTACTCCACGAAATACGTGCAGATGCAACCGGGGCAGAATCAGCAGGGATACACGCAGCCGGCCTATGGAGCGCAGCCCACCTATGGACAGCCGGCACCTGGATACGGTCAGCCAGTTCCCCAGGCCGCGACAACGCCGGGCCCGATGCCTGGGCCCTCTGGAACAGTGAGCAGTCCTTTCGCGTCTCCCATTCAAACCACGCCGCAGGCCTGGGGGGCTGCCGCAAACGACATTCCCCAACAGGTTCTGCCTGGACAAAGCAGCATTGCGGCCCCATCGCTCCCCCAGGGTGTACAGCCGCAGTCGGGATTCCAGCAGCAGATCGTGCCGCAGGGGGGCACATTTGCCGCTCCCGCGCCCCAGGCTGGCTCACTCCAGCCAACCGCCCCACCCACCTTGAGCCCGACTCCCTCACTGAAGCCGATCCCGGAACTGCCCCGCATGCCAGCCAGTCAGGGGGCACAGGCTCCAGGTGGTACGGCGGGCCCGGCCGGCACGTTGGGAACAGCGCAGGGATCTGGCTTGATAGCGCCTCCGGCCGCTTCCACCGCGCCGGCGGGAGGTTTTCCGGCTCCCTCCCCATCGGCGCCCACGTTCACGCAGCCGGGCAATTCGCTGCCCGGACTGGCTCCCTCCAGCCCGCCCGTCGCTCCCGCGCCCAAAGCGGAGAGTGGCTCCGCCGGAATTCCCACGGTGCCTGGGGCGGGCCCCGGGGCGGCCACCGGAGCCTTCCCGCGACTCCTCGAGCCCACCAGCCACACAACATCGTGGCAGCCGGCATCCCTCTGGCAGCCAGCCAGCTATCGCCCGGCCTATCCAACTGCTGCCCTCCCCTCCCGTCAGCAGTGAGGCTCTGAGTCCGTCGTGACCAATTCCGACATCGCCGCTGTTTTCGAGCAACTTGCCGATATCCTCGAATACAAAGGGGACAATGCCTTTCGTATCCGGGCCTATCGCGGTGCCGCTCGCACGATCAGCGGGCTGGTCGAATCGCTGGTAAGCATCAGGAACGACCCGCAGCGATCCCTCAGGAATCTGGATGGCATCGGGGCCGATCTCGCCTCCAAAATCGAGACGCTGCTCGATACCGGTCGGTTACCGCTGCTCGATGAGCTCACCGCAGAGGTTCCCGCCGTGGTGTGGGAGATGCTGCGGGTGCCTGGTCTCGGTCCGAGGAAGGTCAAGCTGCTGGTGGAAACGCTGGCAATCGATTCGCTTGATGCTCTGGAGCTGGCCTGTCAGGAGGGGCGGGTCGCGGCGCTCAAGGGATTCGGCGAGAAGACACAGCAGTCCATCCTGGATAATCTTCCCTTCGCCAGAAACCCTATCCACTCCCGCCTACTCTGGCTGGAAGCGGACGGAATCCTCCAGGAGCTTCTGGTCTGGATCCGCAGCTGTCCTGAGGCAAGGCGGGTGGAGGGGGCAGGCAGCTGGCGACGCGGGTGCGAAACGGTTGGCGATCTCGACGTCGTGGTGGAAAGCCAGCGGCCCGCGGCGGTCATGGAGCATCTCGTTGCCTGGCAGGGAACGGCAGCTGTGCTGTTGCAGGGAGACACGAAAACGAGCGTGCGTGGTCCGCGGAATGTGCAGATCGACCTGCGTGTTGTGGCGGAGGAATCGTTTGGTGCGGCCTTGCAGTATTTCACCGGCTCGCAGGAGCACAATGTGCGTCTGCGGACAAGGGCTCGCGAATTGGGGCTTTCGATCAACGAGTATGGGGTCTACCGCCTCGAACCTGCGGCGGAGGCTGTGCCCAGGTCAGCCAGAGGGGCCAGCCTGGGGGGGCAGACCGAGGAAGAGGTGTATCGGGCGGTTGGCCTGCCATGGATTCCCCCAGAGCTCCGCGAGGGACGGGATGAACTGGTGTTGGCCGGGCAGGGGCTCATTCCGCCGCTGGTAAAACTCGATGACATCCGCGGTGATCTCCACATGCATACATCGGCCACGGATGGCGAAAACACCCTGGTGGAGATGGTGCGGGCGGCGCTTGAGCGTGGTCTGAAATACATCGCGATCACCGACCACAGCCAGCGGGTATCAATGGCCCGTGGCCTTGATGCCAGCCGCCTGCTGCGGCAGTGGGAGGATATCGACACGCTGAACCAATCGCTCTGTGCTGATGGGCCCGCCGGAATAGTGGTGCTCAAAGGCATCGAGGTCGACATGTTGGAAAAGGGCGGCCTCGACCTGCCCGATGAGGTGCTCAGGCAGGCCGACTGGGTTGTGGCCAGTCTGCACTACGGCCAACAGCAACCCCGCGACCGGATTACAGCAAGAATTCTGGAGGCAATCGCCAATCCTTGGGTGCGTGTGATCGGCCATCCCACAGGTCGGTTGATCAATCGCCGTCCTCCCTACGATGTCGATATCGAAGCCGTGATCGCGGCGGCGGCAGGCAACGGCACCTGCCTGGAGATCAATGCCAATCCATCGCGGTTGGATCTCAATGAACACCATGCCGCTGCAGCAGGAAAGGCAGGCGTACGGATGGTGATTTCCACCGACGCCCACGATACCAGCGGCCTCGATCTGTTGCGGTGTGGAGTGTTGCAGGCCAGACGGGCAGGCCTGTCCGCAGCAAATATCGCCAACACTCTGCCGCTGGCAGAGTTGCTCGCCTGCAAGCGGGGCTAGAGCGCATCCGGGATAGCTGTAGCGACGACTGGGCAAATAGATCGAGCGATGGAGGCGGAGGGGTCGGCGAACGCTCGAGGAGCGTAAGCGACGAGACTTTTGCCGTCCCGAAGCCGACGCTACACGTAAGTCGGATG